>NZ_JBICJH010000041.1:0-415033 GCF_043102935.1 Vibrio sp. zbq_1 | reverse complement strand
GTTCGCTCTAACGAAATATCAAAAGCATCCACGACTGAGATACCTTTCGAACTCTTCTTTTGAGTAAGCTTTTTGTTTTCACTTCTAGATCGTACTTCAAGTTTTTTCAGGTTTTCATTTAATTGCTTTTCAAGTAGTGCTGCAGCCATTACATCCATTAGTGTCAACCTAATTGTGTCTTTGTTTCAATCTACAACACTTGCGTTTGTTTTCATACGATTACATCAAACAGAAACATAAAAACAAAAATGAGAAGAATAAAAATGATAGATAGTAATTTTATAAGAGTTAGTGAGTTGGCTACGTACTTGAACATAAGCAAAGTAACAGTCTGGCGCTGGAGAAAAGAAGGTCGCCTTCCTGCTGCTCGTGCAATCAGCCCGAAAATTGTGGGCTGGAAACGAGAGACTATTGAACGATGGCTCGAAGAACAAACAACAGAGCTACCGTACTAAGGGGTGTAAGTGAATGAACATACAAACTAACGAACGCACTTACATTACAGACTTACGTACCAAGCTTAAGCAGCAATTTATTCAAGAGATGCATAACGCGAACAAAGATCCCGATAAAGGCATTACCTTCGACGTAATGCTTGACGCTTACGAAGCTGCAAAAGCGGAAGGAAAATGTTTTGAGAACCCAGCCCAATTACAAGCCGCGGTTGGTGGGAGGTATGTAAAAGCTCAAATAGCATTTCAAGTACTCGCTTCTGCTCAACCTAATACGAATCGATATAATCGAGAAGTTCCTCAGTGGTTTTCCAGCCCACTAGAAGCCGCACTAAAACTCGACATAGTGGCATTGTGGCAAGCTGTAGAGAGTGACATTGCTAGTATTGTAGAAAGTCGAGTAAAGATAGCAGAACACTGTTCTGAACAGAAACGACTACAAGCATTACAATCTAGTGAGTTGGTCGAAGAGCTTCAAGACAAACTTGATGAGCTGAAAGAACTACCTGCGCAACTTAGTGAACTAAAGATCGACAATGAGCGCTTAAAAACCGAAGTGAGCAGACTTGAAAACAAAGCCTCAACTTTACAAGCTAGTTCAGACTCTTCATTTGCCTTTCAGCGCGACAATGCTGTGTTGGAAGACAACAATGCGAAGCTTAAATCTGAAAATCAGAATATGAGAAAAGAACTAGAGCGAACTGCTGCTCTCTTACAAGAAACGCTTATCAAAAAAGCCAACTTGGAGGGTCGCTTAGAAGAACGGGGCGAGTTTTCAAAAATTACCAATGAAAACACTCAAGTTAAAAGCTAACTCTACATCACGATGATCCATTCCCACGCGTGGGAATGGATATAAGGGAGGTGCTGAACACCCTGTCTAGCACGAAATTTATTGCACAGAATGCTGTTCAGTGCGAAAGTACGGACCACAAATTAGGAAGCACAGTTACTCGTCGATAATCTTATCTAAAATCTCTTTCTTATACCCTATAATCCGTGCTTCACTCTCCAACTTATCAACTGCGTCGCGTAGATATTGGCTATGTGCGGGAAACCGTTCCATGAGTTCAGTATGCGCCATAATCTGATTGCGAATCTCAATGATCTTGAAATTTAGTTTTTCTGAATATTCTTGTTCGTCAATAAAAAGCGTCAATTCATGGTGTTCACACTCTTCGCTATCAGCTTCTTCAACAACTTTTTCACCTCCAACCGCAACATATCTGGGGTTGTTAACTCTTGCACCACATAGGCGAACGACTTTGCCTTCTGCTTCTAAAATTTCGAGAATGCGATACGATTGATTTCTAAATCGCTCTACCTCGTCTTCAGTGCAATAGTATTCATCCAAAAATGGTTTGAGAATATCTTGATAATCATACAAGCAAAAATATTCTTCATGTCCCAAATACTTAAGACTTTGTATACCAACTTTAAACAACTGCAATGTCCCTACTCGCATTTTGCCATACCTAGCATTCTTTCGATTACGTATAATATATTATACTTGCTTTATTCAGTCAATCTGTTTTCAGATAGTGTATACATATGGAGTGATGTAAACTTGAGTAAGCAAAAACAAAAAAAAGAAATAAAAAATGAATAACTTAGCAAGAGAGATCTCAAAGAACATTGCAGAAAGAAGAAAAATGTGCGGTTTATCAAGTACCGAAGCAAGCTTAAAAGCTGGTTTTAGTAGAAGCTACGTGAGTAAAGTTGAAAAAGACGGTGTTAGGATTACAGTAGAAAAGTTGTACCAACTTGCGAGAGTTCTCGATTGCAACGTTGGTGATTTATTGCCACAAGATAGAAAAGACTTACTAGAAGATGCTTAAGAATTAAGCCGTTCACGAATAACCACACTGCGCATACAGTGTGGATTTTCTATCCGCAGATAATTAACGGCTTAAATGCTAAAGAGAACCATCCCAGAGTTCTCAGATAAAAGGGATACCGATACGCAATCAACCCCATAAGACTCAAACAAGAAATCCCTTGAAGCACAGCTTTCACCAACAATCAAATCAAAACAGTTATTATCTTTCACTAGTTTGATGGAGTAGTTTAGTTTGAGGCTGATTTTCCAAGGCCCTTCATCAACACATCAAACATCAGCCCCGCAAAGCCTTTAGCTACCGCTTCGTTAGACAGAAGTTTCATCGCCATCTCGTTATGAACATCCATACTTTCAATAACGGCATTACTGATTGATTCGGGGAACTGCCCTAGCATCGCTTGTTCTTTGGTGTTGCTGCGAAGCTGATCCATGACCACTTCGTTCTCTGAAATTTTACCTGCAATGGTATTAGCATAATTGAGCATATCATTTTCAGATAATCCATCTTCAATAAACAAATCGTTCATTCTCTCGATGATCTCGTTCAGCAATTCAGTTTTTGGATCTTTAGGTGCAGCACCAGAACCTTCTTTTGCCGCTGGTAGGTAAGGTTTAGGCTCTTCACCTATTTTATTACCTAGTTGCAAATCTGCTTCACGCTGCTCGTGTAAGCGGTAGTGCGTCATTACCACATCGGATAAATCAATTTCATCCTCGACCACATCAAGGCGAAGCAGTGGGTAAAGATGTTTGGCGAAGATACTCAGCTTCTCTAGCTCAAAATCATCAAAATTGACGATCTGAGAGGTAAACTCGTAGAAGCGATAGAAAGACATTAAATCTTTCTTGAACACTTCCAGAATATCTCGTGCTTCTTTGGCGTGTTTGACACTGTTTTCCGCAAACTTGATTTTCTTGTCGTTCTGCTCAATTTTCGCTTTTGACAGTTCCGCTTGTGCGGATTGAAGCACTTGTGTCGCTTCTTTATAACGAACGGAGAAACGATCAACGGCAGGTTTGCACACATTGGCAAGTTTAGCTTGGCTCGCTTGTTTGTTGTTATACGCCTCAACAAATGCATCAACCTCTCGCCACTGGTAAATACCTACCTTATCCAACTTCTTCATCAGCTCATAAACGATGTTTGGATCAGATACACCTGCCAGTTCTGCGGTTTGGAAGTAAACCTTAAACTCTGCCAAAATTTCTTCAGGATCATTCACAAAATCGAGCACAAAGGTTTTGTCCTTGCCTTTGTAGGTACGGTTTAGCCTTGAAAGTGTCTGTATACACTCAACGCCTTTTAATGGCTTATCGACATACATCGCTACTAATTTCGGTTGGTCGAAACCAGTCTGGAATTTATTCGCAACCAACATCACCTGATAATCTGTGGTATCAAATGCTTTACGCATATCACGACCACGCAGATTAGGGTTCATATTAGTTTCTGTGAAAGGATGGTCAGGCAAATCAGGATCATTCACTTCACCTGAAAAGGCCACCATGGCATTGACGTTGGTGTAACCTTTGTCCTGCACGTATTTTTCAAAAGCGAGTTTGTATCGCACTGCTTCTAATCGGCTACTGGTAACAACCATTGCTTTTGCTTCACCGCCCAGCAGATGTTTCACTTTCTCGTTAAAGTGCTCAATGATGGTTTCCACTTTTTGAGCAATGTTGTACGGGTGTAAGCGAACCCATTTCGCCATTTTTGAAGCGGCTTTTTTACTATCCACTTCTTGGTCTAAATCTGGATTTTCGTGGGCTAGTTGGTAAGCAACACGGTAACTGGTGTAGTTTTGCAGAACATCCAGAATAAACCCTTCTTCAATTGCTTGGCGCATTGAATAAACGTGGAATGGTAACGGCTTATTGGTATTGCTCGATGGCTCATCGGTATTTGGTCTGCGACCAAACAGCTCTAATGTTTTCGCCTTGGGTGTAGCGGTAAAAGCAAAGTAGCTGAGTTTGTTTGAGCCTTTACGAGCTTCCAGAGATAAACGCAGCATGTCTTCACTGTCCAGCTCTTCATCACCGTCCAGTTGCTCCGCCATGAGCACTTCACGCAGTTTGCGAGCAGTTGTTCCTGTCTGGCTGGAGTGTGCTTCATCGGCAATTACAGCATAGCTTCGGCCTGCGAGGGTTGAGTCTTTACGGATCGCCTCTAAAACGTGTGGGAAGGTTTGAATTGTCACGATAATGATTGAGGTACTTGCTTTTAGCTCTCCTGCTAATTGGCTAGATTTAGAGCCTTGTGCCTCTTCTCGGTTAACACGAGCAATCATTCCTTCGTTATGGTCAAACTGATAAATCGTGTCTTGCAACTGGCTATCCAGTACCGTTCGGTCAGTGATGACAATGACGGAATCGAAAACCTTATCTCCAGCTTGTTTGTTTAGCTCAGGATGATCGGTGTAGTAATGCTTAGAAGCCAATTGGTGAGATAGCCACGCAATCGAGTTTGATTTACCTGAACCTGCACTGTGTTGAATTAGGTATTTATGACCAGTGCCTTCGCTATCCACCGTTTTAAGCAGTTTAGAAACAACCGCCCATTGATGATAACGAGGGAAAATCATTGTCTCTTTGACTTTGATTGAACCGTCTAACTGCTCTTCATCTTTTACTTCGAGGTGAATGTATCGGCTTAAGATCAGTAGCAAATTATCTTTTTGGAAAATCTCATTCCAGAGGTAAGAGGTCGCATAGCTGCCGTCTTTAGGCACATCATTACCTTTACCACCGTCAGCCGTACCTTGGTCAAAGGGTAAGAAGAATGTCTTTTTACCAGCTAAACGAGTGGTCATTGCGACATTGTATTGGCTCACAGCAAAGTGAACCAATGCACCACGTTTAAAGGTCAATAACGGCTCTGGTTTACGAGTTTTTGGATCTTTTGGCTGCCTGTCCTTCATATATTGGACTTTAGCGTTATCAATCGACTGCTTAAACTCAGATTTCAGCTCACAAGTCGCAACAGGGATACCGTTGACGAAAAGGGTTAAATCTAAACGCCCATCATAGCCATTTGGTGAGTAAACTAGCTCAGGTACAACACGCAGAATGTTTTGCTCATAACGTGCGGTTGCCGTTGGGTTTAGGTCGTGATCAGGTTTGAAGCTACAAAGGTCAAACTTAGCCCCACGATTATTGAGTTTATTTCGTAATACCCAAAGTGTGCCTTCGTTTTTAAGCTCTTGCTCCAATGACTTGAGTAGGGCATCAGCCGTTGCATTTGGGTTACGCTCTGTTGCTGGGAAGTGCTGTGCTAGCTTATCCCATTGCTCAGGCTGAGTTGCTTTGGCAAAAGCGATCACATCTTCAGGGTAAAGTGCCAACTCTTTGTTGTACTTGTTCGACTCGCCCAACAGCCAACCGTGAGACTGCATTTGCTCTAGGATGTCGTTTTGGAATATTTTTTCTTGTGCTGCGTCTGACATTAATTTACTTCCTCCAAACACCAGATTTGCTCTGCAATTTGGCGGTACAAATCTCGTCTAGTTTGAACGTCTGCCATCTTCATTTCAGCGTGCGCTTGGAAAGCCAAGCCATTGTTAGAGATGAGCTTATTGAAGTTTGGGTTATTCTCGTAAGCCAAAGGATGTAGAGACTTTACAAGAAGGTTTTCTTTAATGTAGTGCTCCACTTTTTCTGTATAAGGCTTATCGCTGTATGACTGGTTTGTGCCTCGTGGAAGCAACACTAATGCGCCAATACTATTACGAGCATCATTGAAGTCGTTTAGTTGCTCAAACTCATCACGATGATTATCAAAGTTGTTCGCCCACAAGTGTTCAATCTCATAAGGCTTGCCATTGGTAGCGTGATAATAAGTTGCAAAATCAGTATTTTCGCCAGCTAGACCATCAATATACCCAGACAGGCGAGATAATAGATACTTAACAAATCGACCGTTTTGACCGTGCAAGCGGAACCATTCAAAGCCGCTCCACTGCTCATCCATCTCACTGAGCTTTTTGTCAAAGATCTCAACTAGCTCGCTGTAGTCTTTGTTACGGATCTCTTTCACGAGATTGTACATCGTGTAACGAATTGAACTTGCGGAGAAGTTGCGGAAGTTGACTGACCTACGAACACAGAAGATATCAATGTACTTAGCAACAAGGTTCATCTTTTGATTGGCGAGATCAACGGAGTCTGTTGTTTTAAGTGGAGCAAGCATCAGCGGATAGCTTAATGAGCTAGCGATACCCCACTGATAGATATAGTGGACCGAGTCGAGTTCAGGGGTGAATGTTTCTTCAGCATTACGAAGGCGCTTATACGCATTCACATAGTATCTAAACTCAGTATTAATAAAGGCATCAAACTCATTCTCACCAGCTTTAGCTAGGTTCATTCGAGATAGGTTATCTCTTACCCAGTTATGGAAACGAGTACCGATTTTTTCAAAGTCTTCGTTTAGAGAGCCTGCTTTACTCTGCCTGATTGACTCGGCATATTTTGCTCTGAGCCACGCTTGAATGAAACGTTGGTCTTCTTCTTTATCGAAGACTTTTAGGTCAATAATCGTCTGCTTCCAGAAGTCGTTGGACTGCTTTCTCTTGTTATCATCACGGTATTTCGATAACAAGAAGCCTTTTAACATCTCTGTTGGTGTGAGGTTCAAGCCTCTGTCGTTCATTGTTTCAAAAATGGTGTAAGCATTTTCATCGCTGTAGGCGACAATTTCGACCAAAACAACAAGCCATTTTAGCCAATCAATGAACAGTGGAAGGACGTTTTCATCAATACGATCTACTGGAAATGCATCACAAATATTTTGATAGCGAGCTACCATATTAATGGTTGAAGCATCCGCATCTTCAGGCGGTGTGTATTCACCTTGCTTAAATAAAGCGTCAAGGCAGGCAGTTCGCTCTGGAACGTCAATGTTGAATGACTTTTGCCCAAACTGCTCTGAGAAGATCATTCCTGATATGGCTTCGTTCAAGCCTAGTTCTTTTTGCTGATTGTTAAGATAGATCAGGAACAACGTTAGCGAGGTTAGGCGTTGTTGACCATCAATAATACTACGTCTGTCTGGTCTTTCGCTCAGGACAAATGGACCTAAATAATAACTGTTGTAACCAGCAACATCTTGACGTTGGTGTTCTGGAGCATAGTTATCTAAAAAAGCATTGCACAGGTCTGTAACCAATTGCTCAATGTGGGTTTGCTCCCAGCTATACTCACGTTGATAGTAATCAACGGTGTACTTTTTGTTATCAAGCACTTCTAAAATAGAGCGGTTTTTGGCTTCAATCTTATTTTGGAAATTGCTCATCCTTGAACTCCTTGTGCATCCCAATCACGTACGTCAATCTTTCCTGTCACTGCCGCTGAGATAAGGGCTGTTTTGCGTTCTTTCATTAATTTGATTGCTAGAACAGCATTTTCAATAAGCCGCTTATACTTGCCAGAAACATCATTGACATAATCCAAAATAGCTAATTGTTCTTGGGTAGGCGGCACAGGTGTTCTAATCTTCCCTAGAGTCTCAGTATTCAGATTGTCCATCGTAGAGCCTTTAGATTCTAGGGATAACTCTGCTGTAACACCTTCAGAAGTAATCAATAAGTAAGCATACTCTGGGATTAAACGTTCATTTAGTGTCGCTTTCAAACTACCCGTTCCACACAACCAACCCACTTGATTGCTCTGAACGATAGCACAACGCCCCAACTCCCCCCTTCTAGCAAAAATAATGTCTCCTTTCGATAGCTTGTGTCTACACAGTCTTTCTTGGGTTTCGATATCAACCGTAACCTTCATATCGGGAATTATTTTGCCATCAATCATATGAGCTGGATTTATGAGAGGAATACCACCTTCAACATAGTCTTCTGCGTGTAATTGGCTTCCAAAAGGCCCTGTTTGCATTAAGACTGTATTAATTTTAAGTTGAGCAACAACCCAATGCTCAGGTACATCACCCAACCATTCCACACCCGAATCTTTCATTGGTGCGTCTGGGTTTAAACCTTTGGTCACAGCGTGAGAAATCACCGCTTGACGTTTTTCTTTTAACAGCTCAATCAGTTTTTCTTGCTTGGTGATTAAGGTGTCGATCTTGGCTGTTTCGTGATCGAGAAAGTTGGCGATTTTTTGTTGTTCTTCAAATGAAGGAAAAGCGAAACTTTCGAGTAGATAAGCGTCTGAGTCTAAGTTTTGTATCCCAGTTGTTTGTTTGATTGATGGGAAGTTAACCTTACCAGCATAGAGTTTTGAAAATGCATAACGCAGAAAAGAACTATCAAAGCCTTGTTGAGGTGTCATTTTAGCAACAAAATTAGAGGTCACGGCTGGATACTCTTTGTCAAAAAGAACAACGCAACCGACTAACGTTTTATCACCACCACCACTCTTTTCAATAAGCAGATCTCCCTTTTTCAGTAAGCGAGCAGATCTATCTTTAGGATCAATTGACCTAAATGTTAATTTATCATCACTGATGTTTAATTGGTTTCGGTTGAAATCGGCAACTCTCAAAACAATAAGATCATTTTCGCTATCTGGTTCACTACCCCAGATACCATTTGTTACTCTATCAACGGTACGCTTTAATGAGTGAATAGACCAATCTTGGGGAACTTTACCTAACCACTCTACTCCAGACTCTTTATACTCAGGATATGCTTTATAACGACCTGTCATTATGAATGCACCTCTTGAAGAAGTTGCATAATCTCAGCCGACACCGTATCCAAGTCAGCATCAATCGCTTCTAGTGCTCTTGGTGGTTCATAGACGTAGAAATGGCGGTTGAATGGGATCTCATAACCGACAATACCCACTTCACCATCTTTAGGATCGGTCTTACTTTCATCAATCCACGCATCAGGGACGTGTGGTAGAACTTCACGGGTAAAGTAATCTTCAACAGTCTCAGTCAATGGTACGTTTTCGTTATCACGCAGATCAGGGTTGGCTTCAACTTTACCTCTTGCTTTGCACACTTCGGCTTCGTCATTGTGCTCACCAAGATGTTTCACGATAAGTTTTAGCTGTGCTGCGCTCAATCTGACTTCTGTAAGTTTCGCTTTTAGCTGTGTGAGGAATTTATCACGAGACAGGTATTTCTCTTGATCAAAGGAAGCGAGTGCGTCAAGAATGGCTTGTTGTGTAGTTTCATCCATTTTTGCCCAAGCATTATCGGCTTGTAGAGCTTCAAGGCGGTGCTCGTCTTTCGGGTAAATAGCCAATTTAAGAGGGCGTTCAACGGTAATTCTGCGGTAGCCAAACTCTTTATGATCAAAGATTTTACTAAACTCGTTCTCGGCAAACTGACCGTAAGTTTGAACTATAGTCTCAATCGCTTCAGGGGTGAGTTCTTTACGCTTGCTACCTAGCGATTTACGCATTGCTGCATAGAATACGTGTTCATTATTGCTTTCAATTTCACTACCACCAGTGCGGCCACGACCACCTGTTTTAGCACGCTCTTTTGAGGCGTTAATAAGTTGTACTTTGCCTTTGCGGTTATCTGGCTTGTGAGAAGATAAAATCCACACATAAGTGGCAATGCCTGTGTTGTAGAACATATCGGTAGGCAGAGCTACAATTGCTTCAAGTAGGTCATTTTCCAGAATGTAGCGTCTAATTTCGCTTTCACCACTACCAGCACCGCCAGTAAAGAGTGGTGAACCATTTAAGATAATACCGATTCGTGAACCACCTTCACTTACAGGGCGCATTTTGCTGACTAGGTGCATCAAGAACAGTAGCGAACCGTCAGAAACTCGTGGAAGACCTGCACCAAAGCGACCTTCAAAGCCTTTTTCATTGTGCTCATCATTGATGAACTTTTGGATCTTCTTCCAATCCACACCAAACGGAGGGTTTGACAGCATATAGTCAAACTTCTCGGTGCGAAGTTGGTCATTAGACAAGGTATTACCCAGTTTAATGTTATCGACCTTTTGCCCTTTGATAAGCATATCTGCTTTACAGATTGCGTATGACTCTGGATTTAGTTCCTGACCAAAAGCAGAAAGAGAGGCTTTGTCGTTAAGGTTATGAACGTATTCCATACCTGACGATAAAAATCCGCCTGTCCCAGCGGTAGGGTCATAAATTGAACGCACTAAGCCAGAACTGGTTAGCTCTTCTTCATTTGCGAAGAGTAACGAGGTCGTTAGTTCCACAATGTCTCTTGGGGTGAAGTGCTCACCAGCCGTTTCATTAGAGCTTTCTGCAAAGCGTCTGATTAGCTCTTCAAACACCAAGCCCATACCGTAGTTGCTAATGGTATTAGGGTGAAGATCTGTAGTTGCAAAGCGTTTCGCTACTTTGTAGAGCAGATCCGCTTCTTCTAGTTTGTCGATAGTGTTGAAGAAATCGAAGTGTTCAAAAATCTCACGAGCATTCGGGCTGAATGATTGAATGTAGCTTTCTAGGTTGCTCGCCACACCTGTTTCACCAAGGCGGTTTAAATCCATTTTTGAAGTGTTGTAAAAGCTTAACTGCGCTGCGTGCGTCAGTAGCTTATCTTGTGCCTCGATTGGCATTGCTTTTACAGCTTCGTATTTTGCGAGAACATCTGGTTTTGTCGCTTCAAGCACACACTCTAAGCGTCTTAATAGAGTGAAAGGGAGAATGATACGTCCGTATTGAGATTGCTTGAAATCACCACGAAGAAGGTCAGCCACCGACCATAAGAACGCTGCTGTTGAAGAGAAATTGTTGTTAGTCATTATAATCAGCACATTGAATATGAAAAATTGCGCTGATTATATCGAAAGAGCCTTAGTTAGTCTGTGATTTAATTGAGGTTTAAGTAGATACAATCCCACGCTTTCCTAGCCAAAGCTACACTGCATGCAGTGTAGCCTATCTATTAAGATTGCTTCGCTACTCTGAACTTCATTTTTGCTTATGCCCCCAGATAACTGCCTGAGGTTTATGATTATAAGCCTTACAATGAGGTTTCTACGATATCGATAAACTTCTACCAGTAATGTAAAGATCATCTTCGACGATTGATTTTCTTTTCATAAAGAAAAAGGTTGGCTTTAAGTAAGAGGAGATAGAGGTTTGGACAACGAATCGCTAGTAGATTAGTTCGGAGATACTGCTGAGCTATGCTGTTTTATTGACAAACAAATACTCGGACAACAACATGCAGGGAATCTGTGTAATTTCGACCACTGATAATAACGCAAGGATAACTACGTTTAAAAACCATTGGGTTTCTTTGGGTTACATTAAGCTTCACGCTTACTTGACTAGTTACTTGACTAAAAGTAGCAGAAATGAAAAAGGGCGTAGCAAGTACTAACCTGCTACGCCCCGAAATAAATGGCACGCCCTATTGGATTCGAACCAATGACCACATCCTTAGAAGGGACGTGCTCTATCCAGCTGAGCTAAGGGCGCGCTACAGGGACAGGATTATACGAGTTCAAACGGGTAAATCAACGGGTTTTCATAACATTCTGATCTGAATGCCTAAAAAAAGTCCATTAAAACGCTTAATGTTCAAAAACACCACAAGGCAAACGTTTGCGTATGGATGTTAATTAGAATTTCTGCGACAATGCGCCGCAGATAATTTGCCTTCTTAATTTATAAGGAAAGTCATGACTGCTCAAAATATAGACGGAACTCTCATTTCCCAAACTGTTCGATCCGAAGTTGCAGCACGTGTTAAAGCTCGCGTCGCAGCAGGTTTACGCGCTCCTGGCCTAGCAGTTGTTCTGGTTGGTGAAGACCCAGCATCTCAAGTTTACGTGGGCAGCAAACGCCGCGCGTGTGAAGAAGTTGGCTTTGTATCCAAGTCGTTTGACCTTCCGGCTTCAACATCTGAAGAGGAGCTGCTTGCTCTTATCGATGAGTTGAACAACGACAATGAAATTGACGGCATTTTAGTTCAGTTACCACTTCCTGCTGGTATTGATACCACACACGTTCTAGAGCGTATTCATCCAGAAAAAGACGTTGATGGTTTCCACCCATATAACGTTGGCCGTCTTGCGCAGCGTATTCCTAAGCTTCGTTCTTGTACGCCTAAAGGCATCATTACCCTACTCGACCGTTACAACATCGAGCTTCGTGGTAAACATGCGGTTGTGGTTGGCGCATCAAACATCGTGGGTCGTCCAATGACGCTTGAGCTGCTGCTTGCTGGTTGTACAACAACGACATGCCACCGTTTTACCAAAGATCTAGAAAGCCACGTACGTCAAGCTGACGTTGTTGTGGTCGCGGTAGGTAAGCCAAACTTCATCCCTGGCGAGTGGATTAAAAAAGGCGCAGTGGTTGTCGATGTAGGCATTAACCGTCTTGATTCAGGCAAGCTAGTGGGCGATGTGGAATACGACAAAGCACGCGAAAGCGCGAGCTTCATTACTCCGGTTCCTGGTGGTGTTGGCCCAATGACCGTAGCAAGCTTGATTGAGAACACAATGTTGGCTTGCGAGCAGTTCCATACTGAACAATAACATCAATCTTGAGATACGAAAAAGGCTCCGCAAGGAGCCTTTTTGCTAATTTTAGATATCTATTTCAATTACAGACTTAAAATCACACCCGCAATAGAAGCACTCATTAAGTTCGCCATAACGCCGGCAATAATCGCGCGGAAACCATGCTTAGAAACAAATGCACGCTTCTCTGGTACCAAAGAACCCAATCCGCCGATCAGCATTGCCATACTAGAGATGTTTGCAAAACCACACAGTGCGAAAGTCACGATAGCTTGAGAGTGAGCACTTAGCTGAGATTTCACTTCTGCTAGTTGGATGAAAGCAACAAACTCGTTCACCACAATCTTGTTACCGATAAGCGAGCCCGCCGTAATCGCCTCTTCCCATGGCACACCTAACAACCATGCGACAGGTGCAAATACGTAGCCTAAGATAAGCTCAAAGCTTAGTGGCGTACCAATAAGGTCTCCAACCCAACCTAGCATCCCGTTCAGCAACGCGATTACGCTGATGAACGCTAACAACGTACCACCTACAGACACAGCGATACGAACACCCGCCATTGCGCCATCGGCTAACGCTTCAACCACGTTAGTTGCGCGTGGAATTTCCACTTGGCTAATGTCGATATCTGGTGCTTTGTTCACATCTTCTGGCATGAGAATTTTCGCCATCAACAAGCCTGCGGGCGCAGACATAAAGGCAGCAGCGATAAGGTAGTTAAGATCAACACCCAACGAGGCATAACCTACCAACGTACCACCAGCTACTGATGCCAAACCACCTGTCATTACCGCAAAGAACTGCGAATCAGTCATGTGTTTTAGGTAGGGTTTCACCATAAGTGGCGCTTCGATAGTGCCGACAAAAATGTTTGCCGTTGCAGACAAAGACTCAGCACGACCAATGCCAAGAAGCTTTTGAATACCGCCACCAATGAAGTTGATGACTTTTGGCATCACACCAATGTGATAAAGACCGGAGATAAGAGAGGAGAAGAAAACGATGATACCCAGTACGTTGATCGCAAAGGTGAAGCCCCCTGTCGCCAAATTACCGAATAAAAACGCGATGCCTTCTTGACCGTAGTTGATCAAATTCGACACGACGCTGCTTACTGAATTCAGCGCATCTCGTCCTGCTGGTACATATAAAACCAACAATGCAAACAGCACCTGTAAAGCAAACGCAAACGCCACTGTTCTCAGCTTTATATTTTTTCTATTTGTAGAAAGTAGCCATGCTACGAATAGTATGGCTACGATACCAATAATTGAGTTCATAAAATGAATCCGACAGAAGGGGGATATGGAAGGCACCGGATTGTATAGCGGACTCAAAATGGCGCAAGTTGAGGATGTTAACAGTGTGAAAAGTTCAAGCGAACAATAATCAACCACACAAATAACTAATTGAATTTGCTATAGATAAACGTTTGCTTGTTTTTATTATTTCCATATGGAAAAGATGTTTCTAGATTTGGAAAAATTTTGTGAGACAAATCACCTTATACAACCACTGAATAGTCGAAAAATGTTTTGCTTAGAGAAAATCGACTACAAACACCTCTTGAATGTTATTAACGAATCTACTTGGGAATAGAGATGTAAGGTGCGAGGCGCTGATCCCAGTGACACGGGTTGCCAATTTTCTGTTTAATAAAGTTGATAACGGCTGATATTTTTTTCGGCATGTGCTGACGACTCGGGTACACCGCATAAAATGGCATCGACTGGCTCGCTTTCCAGTCAGGCAATAGTTGAATCAACTTACCCGTTCTGAACTCATCACCAAGCAAATACGTAGCGAGATACGCAATCCCCCATCCAGCAATCGCGGCGTCACGTACGGCTTCTGCTAAATCGACAGAGTAGTTGCCGGAGACTTTTACGTTTAGTTCTTGTTGTCCCTTGGTAAATGCCCATCCTGTGTAATCACGCTCCCAACTGCGATAGATCAAGCAGTTGTGCAAAGACAAGTCGTTCGGCTCAGTCGGAGTATCATACTTAAGCAAATAATCTGGCGATGCTGCCACCACAAACTGGCAGTCTGTCAAACGCTGCGCAATGTAGCCCTCTGGTAGGTGCTCATTGTTTGTTACCCACAGATCGAGCCCTTCCGCCAGCATATCGACCTTGTAGTCAAACAAATGCACTTCCACTTGAAGCTGTGGATACAACTCACGCAGCTCTTGAATCGCAGGAATGATGTGCAGCGTTCCAAATGATTGAGATAACCCGAGACGAACCAGCCCAGCCACTTCATCCCTTTGGCTTTCCATTTCTAACGTCGCACTACTCACCGCCTGCACCACTTGTTCACAATGATGATAAAACGTTTTTCCCGCTTCGGTAGGCGTAAAACTACGCGTGGTGCGTTGAACAAGCTTGATGCCAAGAGATTCCTCTAACTGACTAAGCTGTTTGCTGACGTGAGATACTGACACTCCAAGGCTTTTCGCCGCCGCAGTAAAGTTTTTATGTTTGATCAATGCAGAAAAGATCACCATTTGCGCAGCACGTTCAGATAACACGCAGTACCTCGATAAGAATGTGGAAAAAACAAAGGGCTCCGAAGAGCCCCTATAAAACAGTATTTACTAACGAACTAGAATGAAATGCGATCAGCAAGATGGCTGACGGCAAGCGCGAAGTAGTAAGAGCGGTTCCACTTCATCAGTACGTTATAGTTATTGTAAACCAGATAAGTACGACCGTTTTCATCGTCAGGCATGATAAGCCATGCTTGGATATCTTCATTCAGTTTAGGTAATGGACTGCCATCGTACTTCGTGATGCCAAGTTTACTCCACTCCTGAAGATATTTGCCTTTTTCTGCCCCGCGTCCTTCTAGACTACGATCAATCCCTTTCGGCACCTTCACTTGGCGCCCCCAAGTAAACTTATCGTCCCAGCCAGACTCGCTCAAGTAGTTAGCGGTAGATGCAAACACATCCGCTTCTGATTGCCAGATGTCTTTTTTTCCGTCTCCGTTACCATCGGCGGCAAAACGTAGGAAAGAGCTTGGCATAAATTGACACTGTCCCATCGCACCAGCCCAAGAACCTTTAAAATTATCTAGCTCGATATGGCCTTGATCAAGGATTTGCAGCGCCGCCATGGTCTCTTTGCGGAAAAATTCTTCACGACGACCTTCAAATGCCATCGTCGACAACGCATCAATTACGCGGAAGTTACCTGTAAACTTGCCAAAGTTACTTTCTACACCCCAGAGCGCAACAATAAAGCGAGGTTGCACGCCGTATTGATCGCCTATGCGCTTAAGCTCCGCATAGTGCTCTTTGTATAGTGCTTTGGCTTGCTTTACTTTCCACTCAGGGACTGCACGAGGAATGTATTCATCCAACGTCAGTTTTTTCTCTGGTTGGTTGCGATCTGCTGTTACTGCTCTCGGCTTGTATTCAACATTTGCGAAAGCGGCACTGATTACCTGCTCTGAGATACCTTGGTTACGCGCTTCTGCACGCAATTTATCTAAGTATTCTTCAAAACCCTCGCTACTTGCAAAGGCTGAGGTACATACGCCAACGCTAAGCATTGTAGCCAGTATTTTTTTCATATTGCCCTCCTTGAGCAAGGCAGAAGTCTCAGAAAGAAGCCGAGTTACTGTTCGTTCTTTTGCTGAGCTTTTTGTTCTTTGTACTTTTCTAATAGGTTTTCCGGCGGTGGAGGAACCTGCAGAAAGAAGCCATCATTTTGTAATGAAGCCTTCACTTTTTCGATATCTACTTGTGCCAATTTACGACCATCCAGTTTAATCGTCATGACAGGAATAGGCTTACCGAACATCTGCATTAAGGTGTCAGGAACCTGTGAAAAATCATCCTTTTTCGGGATATAGAGATAAGTACCTTCTTTTTTCGAGCTTTTATAAATAGAACAAAGCATGACACGCCTTTTATGCTGATTTACCCGCTTTGAATGCGGATTGAGTTGAAAACGTAAAATTCTCGCAAACTTAATTGCAAATTTGAGATTAATTCGCCTATTTGCCTGCTAGAGAACTTGCTGCGTCAAAGGATGAAATATAACATGACAGACCTAGTTTAAGGCAACGCTCTTTCAACAGAGGCAAGAAGTCCACGATGACCCATTCACCAGACCTTAAAGGTAGCAGTTTTACTTTGTCAGTTTTACACCTTTCTGACAATGAGATCGCAAATACTGTCGAATTTTTGCAAGAAAAAGTTTCTCAAGCACCTTCTTTCTTCGCATCCGCGCCTTTGGTAATCAATATAGCAAAAGTACAAGGCGACATTGATTTCCCTGCGCTTAAACAAGGCATCGCAGATGCTGGGTTTATTCCAGTCGGTATAACGGGCAGTAAAGACAAACGTGTACAAAACCTTGCCTCAGAAGCTGGCTTCGCCATCATGTCTGCAAGTAAATCACCTAGCCAAGCTCCAGCGAAAATGGCGCCGACTAAAGTTGTGCGTACGCCTGTTCGTTCTGGTCAGCAAATTTACGCAAAAGACGGTGATTTAGTCGTACTAGCGCACGTAAGCGCTGGCGCAGAAGTGATTGCAGATGGCTCTATTCATATTCATGGCACCTTGCGCGGCCGTGCTATTGCAGGCGCAAGTGGTCAGCAGGAAGCGCGTATTATTTGCCACGATTTACAAGCTGAACTGGTCTCCATTGCGGGCGATTACTGGTTAAGCGATCAAATTGAGAGTGAGTACTGGCAAAAGAAAGTGATGATCAGTAAAGCCGAAGAATCATTACATTTAGAAGTACTCGCGATTTAGTCTAAAAAGGAAAAAAAATGGCACGCATTATTGTAGTAACGTCTGGTAAAGGTGGCGTTGGTAAAACCACTTCAAGCGCAGCCATCGCCTCTGGTCTTGCTCTGAAAGGGAATAAGACCGCGGTGATCGATTTCGATATCGGCTTGCGTAACCTCGACCTAATCATGGGTTGTGAGCGCCGTGTAGTTTATGACTTTGTGAACGTCATTAACGGCGAAGCGACATTAAACCAAGCGCTAATCAAAGATAAGCGCACAGACAATCTTTTCATTCTTCCAGCATCCCAAACTCGTGACAAAGATGCGCTAACGAAAGACGGCGTGCAACGAGTTTTCACTGAGCTAGATGAAATGGGCTTTGATTTCATCATCTGTGACTCACCAGCGGGTATCGAGCAAGGCGCGCTCATGGCGTTGTACTACGCAGATGAAGCGATTGTAACGACTAACCCTGAAGTATCTTCAGTACGCGACTCAGACCGCATTCTAGGCATCCTAGATTCTAAGTCTCTACGCGCTGAACAAGGGCTAGAGCCAGTGAAGCAACACCTTCTACTGACACGTTACAACCCTACGCGTGTAAACCAAGGTGAAATGCTGAGTGTGGAAGACGTAGAAGAAATCCTACACATCCCACTATTGGGCGTGATTCCTGAAAGCCAAGCGGTACTTAACGCATCAAACAAAGGTGTGCCGGTCACATTCGACGAAAACACCGATGCGGGCATGGCGTACTCTGACACTGTTGATCGCTTACTAGGCAATCAAGTTGAATTTCGTTTCCTTACTGAGGAGAAGAAAGGACTCTTTAAACGACTGTTCGGAGGCTAGACATGTCATTATTAGAATTTTTCCGCCCGCAGAAAAAAACGTCTGCAAGTCTGGCGAAAGAGCGCTTACAAATCATCGTGGCTGAACGCCGCAGCCAAAATGACCCTGCGCCTTCGTACTTACCTCAGCTTAAAGAAGACATTCTGAAGGTGATCAGTAAATACGTAGACATTGACCCGAACATGGTTGATTTAACCTTTGAGCATAAGGATGACGACATTTCTGTACTTGAGCTCAACGTGAAACTGCCTGACGACGAGAAGTAAGGCTTTATTCTCAACGCAATATGCAGCGCACAACAATGTACGTGTCGAAAAAAGGTTGACCATTTGGTCAACCTTTTTAGTTTACGCTTATTTCAACGCCTTATTCATTTTTTCGCCCAATAACTCTAGACGCCAACCTTGCATAACATCAGGCAAGCGAGCAGGATCACGATCCTTCTTCCACACCCAACTGATGAGCTGGTTAATCTGCTTTTTCGATGCTAAAAACTCGGTCGCTAACCCTGATTTTTGCGCAGCACTTTTCACGACATCTTTCATGTTTTTGAAAACCTGCTTATAGCCAGGGTAATCCATCAGGCGATCAATTTTAGCTGGGTATTCTTCTGGTGGCGTTTGCTTAGCCTTTTTCACGATGGCCGCAATTTTAGTACCGTGACGATTGACCGCGCGGCTATCCATCCCTTCCGCTTCCATCTTTTTAAAGCTTGTTAAACCTAAACGAGCAACCGTTAGCAAATCACCCTCTTTGAAAATGAAGTTTAGTGCTAAGTCGCGCTTGATTGCTTCACGATAACGCCAAGTTGCTAGCGGCTTTAACACAGCTAACTCTGACGGTTTAAGTTGCCACGCTCCTTTAATATCAAGGTACGCATTTTCTTCGTTGGTTTCGCGAATGCGTTTGGAAACCAATAAGTCGCTCTCTTGCTGCACCGCTTCCCACCAACCAGCTTCAGTGACTTTATCGAGCAATTTTTCGTAAAGTGGCAACAAGTAGTGAACGTCTGCCGCTGCATAATCGAGTTGCTTTTGCGTGAGAGGGCGAGCCATCCAGTCGGTGCGAGATTCACTCTTGTCCAACGCAACACCTAAGTATTCTTCCACCAGCGTTGCGAAACCTGTTGACAGCCCGTGGCCAAGAAACGCCGCCATTAACTGTGTATCGACCATTGGAAATGGCGTACAACCAAATGCATTTTGGAATACTTCTAAATCTTCGCCACAGGCATGAAGCACTTTAAGTACCGATGCATCTTTCAATAGTTCGATGAAAGATGTCATGTCCGTTAATTCTGTCGGATCGATAAGGGACAAGTGCTTGCCGTCGAAAAGCTGAATCAAACCTAGTTGCGGATAAAAAGTCCTGATACGTACGAACTCGGTATCCAGCATTACGACATCTGCGTCTCTTGCCTGAGCACAAACTTGTTCTAGGTCTTTGTTTTTAGTAATAATCTGATAATTCACATGCTTCTCGCTATAAAAAATGCCAGCAAAACGCTGGCATTCTATCATTTTTTAATTCTGGCGACTCAATGAAATCGGCTTACGCGCTTTTCTTTGCCAGTTCTGCGTCGTTCTCTTCACGAAGTACACGACGTAAGATCTTACCTACGTTGGTCTTCGGTAAGTCTTCACGGAACTCAACCAGTTTTGGAACCTTGTAGCCCGTTAGATGCTGACGACAGTGTGCAATCACTTCTTCTTTGGTTAAGCTCGGGTCACGTTTTACAACGTAGATCTTCACCAACTCACCAGACACTTCATGCGGTTGACCAATTGCAGCCACTTCAAGAACTTTGCCGTGCAGAGCGACAACGTCTTCGATTTCATTCGGGTAAACGTTGAAGCCAGAAACCAAGATCATGTCTTTCTTACGGTCAACAATATGCAGGAAGCCTTCGTCATCAAACTTAACGATGTCACCCGTTGATAGCCAACCGTCTTCGTTAATGGTGTCTTTGGTTGCTTCCGGACGTTGCCAGTAACCTTGCATTACTTGAGGGCCGCGAACTTGTAGCTCACCTGTACCAGTATTTGGCAGTACATTGCCTTCTTCATCAACCATACGAACTTCTGTCGAAGGAACTGGCAGACCGATAGAACCGTTGTACTCAACCAAGTCATGCGGGTAAGCCGCAACTAACGGTGAACACTCAGTAAGTCCATAACCTTCAAGCAGGTAGCAGCCTGTGGTCTTCAGCCATTTTTCAGCAACAGCGCGTTGAACTGCCATACCGCCACCAACAGCCAAGCGAAGATTACTGAAGTCCAACTCATGGAAATCTTCATTGTTCACTAGCGCATTGAATAAGGTATTCACACCTGTGATCGCTGTGAATTGGTACTTTTGCAGCTCTTTTACAAAGCCGGGAATATCACGCGGGTTGGTAATCAGTAAGTTACGACCGCCCATTTCGATAAACAGCAAACAGTTCACTGTCAGTGCGAACACGTGGTAAAGCGGCAATGCGGTTACCACTAATTCACGACCTGGAGAAAGTACTGGACCGTAAGCCCCTTTCGCCTGAAGCACGTTAGCAATCATGTTGCGATGCGTTAGGATTGCACCTTTTGCGACACCCGTAGTACCACCAGTGTATTGCAGAAATGCAATATCATCACCAGACATAAACGGCTTCACGTATTGCAGACGACGACCTTTGCGCAGCGCTTTACGCATTGAAATTGCGCCCGGTAGATCGTACTTAGGAACCATGCCCTTCACGTATTTCACCACGAAATCGACAATCGTACCTTTTGCACGTGGCAGCATTTGGCCAAGGCTAGTTAGCACCACGTGTTTCACAGGTGTGTTATCTACGATTTGCTCTAGTGTATTGGCAAAGTTAGACACAATCACAATCGTCGTGGCACCAGAGTCGTTCAATTGGTGTTCAAGTTCACGAGGAGTGTAGAGAGGGTTTACGTTTACAGCGATACAACCTGCACGCAAAATACCAAACAGCGCTACTGGGTATTGCAGTAGGTTTGGCATCATCAGAGCAACACGGTCACCCTTTTGCAATTTCAGTTCGTTTTGCAGGTAAGCGGCAAATGCGCGGCTACGCTCTTCCAATTTGCGGAAGGTCATTACCGAGCCCATGTTCATGAATGCTGGCTGGTCTGCATACTTTTGTACAGACTGCTCGAACATTTCTACCAAAGACTCATATTGCTCTGGATTGATGGTTTCAGGTACGTCACTTGGATAACGTGAAAGCCATGGTTTATCCACGATGTTACTCCTCGTTTATAACTGGCTAAAAAATAGCGTCCTTTTTATTTTGAGGGCTATTACAGCACAGCGAACGTGCTTGAGCACGCAACTCTCAAACACTTGTTTAAATTTTGTTAACTACACCAAGAATTCGCTTTGCGACTTCGAGTATTTGCTCTAAATGGCAGTGATGACCACCTGCGACAGAAACCACTTGCGGTGGATTCTCTCCCCAATCAACTTGGTTAGATGGTAAATGCTGAAATCCTTGATCGCCTAATACGATCAGATGAGGACAACGTATTTGACTGGTTGATCGAATTCGCATGCTCGCGAGCCATGCGGTAAAGTGAATCACACTTTAACTTGGCATCATGTCGCCAGTACCATTTGTTGTCGCGATACTCAGTCCCTCGCTCCACAATGGGCAAAAGCTGATCAGCACTCAATTGGTTGGCTTGCATGCGCAATTTTAACGCCAGATCGAAAGATGCCAACGCACGCTCTGGTTTGTTTTGCTGTCGGATTCGACTTAACACACCATTGCGAAGACGCTGTAAACTATTTGAAGGAGATTCCGTTAAAGGGCCCGTACCTTCAATCTGCACTAATGCTTCGACCTGTTCAGGAAACGCTGCACTATAGCAACTTGCGATTAAAGCACCAAGAGAATGCCCCACTAACATGAGTCTGTTTGGCGATAATTCGTCCAATAACTGATACATATCGGCAATGTAATCATGAAAAGGGTAATAATTGTCGCGGGATTTGTGACTGGATAAGCCGTGGCCAAAATGGTCGACAGCTAACAAATGCAGCTTCGGGTTCAATTGATGAATTTGCTCCATCAACGCTTTGAAGCTTCCGGCATTATCTAACCACCCATGAAGAAAAACGACTGACAAGTCAGCCGTTTTTTCATTACCTATTTCAAGGGCGGCCATTTCTCCCGTTGGGAGAGTAAATCGGCGCTCATGCATCTGGTTTATTTCACCTGTTTGATTACTTTGCCATCTTGTGGAAAATCATTACGCAGCATGCGGCAGTTGATGGAATAACATGGATAGAAATACGTAGGAGAGTCATACATTCTCACTCGTTCTTCAATCTTCCACAGGCGATACCCCTGCCCTTTTACTAATGGGAACACGTACTCATGCTCTCCGATTTTGCCTTCTTCTTCACCGGCCCCTTTGCCCACAATCGTCACCAAACGGCCTTGGCTAAATGCAACGGGTTCTAAGTAGCCATCAAAATACACGGCGAAACGACCCGTAGGCTCTTGGTCAATATCAGGTTTGCCCGATTTATTGATAGGTAGATTGACGATCTCTAGGCGTGTTTTGTCTTTGAAGTTGTCCACTTTCGCAATGATACCGCCAAGGCGAACATCATTCGTGGCCTCTCCTTGAGACTCAGCAAAGGCCTTATAGTCGGTAACGACTTGCTCTGTACTAGCGTTTAATTCTTCAGGAAGAGAGCTGCATGCAGACAAGCCAAAAGCGGCAACCAAAACCAAAAACAACCGTCCAAAAACCTTCATAAACCACCATTTAATCTACTAATACCAATTCGAGGAAATTCATACATAGATATCGACACCCAGTAGCTGAGCCAGTTCCTCTTTTTTTGCTCGATTCATGACATCCATGTACTGCTCCATGGCTTTGCGAGCATTACCTTCCGGCAAATCATATTGTACTTGAGCACGATGAATTTGGGACTCATCAACTTGTTTTATGGAATGCGCGACTGCGTTTGCCACCTTTGAAGGTTGACCAACGGACTGCTTATTTTGAGCTTTCTTTACCTGCCCTTTTTTACCCACTTTATTGGTACGGTTGGTACCGGGTATCAGTGAAGGAGGTAAACCATTAATCGACGCCATAACGCTCCATAAAAAGACAGGGCTACCGCCCCGTCTTTATTTTTTTCCTAATTATTCGCGGCCTGGAAGCTTCTTCCAAGTCACGTTATCACGCAGGTAAACCGGGCTAGATTCTTCAACAGGAACCGTATTGCCTTTTTCTAGTTCTTGCTTAGCTAAAATCACAATGTCTTGTGAGTCAGGGTACAATACCTCACTGTCTGCAGTGTTAAACGGCAGGCCCGCCAGTTCTTCTTGATATGCAGACCAACCTGTACCAGCTGTTGTCCACGTTTTAGAGTCAGCTTGCGCTTCTTCCGCCAAACGAGCTGGTGGAATCACACATTCTTCATCAACACCCATCCATTCGCCGTTTTCTTGGCGAGAATAACGTGCCCAGTAAACTTCGCTCATGCGCGCATCAATCGCTACAGCGACATCAGTTGCACCATGCAGGCGGTAGCTTGCTTGTGCCATCGCAGCCAATGTTGAAACACCAATCATCGGCAGTTCTGCACCAAATGCTAGGCCTTGAGCGATGCCAATACCGATACGAACACCAGTAAAGCTACCAGGGCCACGGCCAAACGCTAGTGCATCCAAGTCTTGTAGAGTTAGACCCGCTTCTTTCAGCACTTCGTCAACCATTGGCAGCACTTTTTTCGTGTGGTCACGAGGTGCCACTTCGCTGCGTGAAATCACTTGGTCATTAACCAGTAGTGCAACTGAACAGTTTTCAGTTGCGGTATCGATAGCAAGAATTTTTGCGCTCATTTAACTCTCTAAAACTCTATTTTATTTGGTTACATCACAGCACAGGCTGCGACTAATTATTCTGCTTTAAGAAACGCTTTGATACGTTCTAAATCTCGTGTTCTTGGGATCGGAGGCAAGCTTCCAAGGAACGTGCCGCCATAGTCACGGGTGACAAGGCGATTGTCACAAATGATCAATGCACCATGATCTTTCTGATCTCGAATCAAACGCCCTACGCCTTGCTTTAACGTGATCACCGCATCGGGGATTTGCACTTCAGCAAACGGCTCACCACCACGCAATCGACAATCTTCAATTCGGGCTTTTAGCAGCGGATCATCCGGGGCAGTAAACGGCAATTTGTCGATGATAACACAGCTCAGTGCGTCACCTCTAACATCGATCCCTTCCCAAAACGCCCCCGTCGCCACAAGCAAAGCGTTACCCAGCTCCATAAACTCTGCAAGAGTCTTTTGCTTGCTCATTTCACCTTGCATAAGAACCGGAAGATCCAACACCTCACGGAACTTCTCTCCCAACTCACGCATCATGCTGTGAGAAGTACATAAGAAGAAACAACGACCGTCATTTTCTTCAATGACTGGCGCTAACATTCTCACCAATTTGTCCGCTAAACCTGGGCTGTTTGGCTCAGGAAGATAACGAGGCACACAAAGGCGAGCCTGCTTTTCATAATCAAATGGCGATGGCAGCGAAAACTGTTGTTTAGGTTTTAAGCCAAGACGATCGGTAAAGTGCTTAAAGTCACCAGAAACCGCAAGCGTTGCCGAGGTGAAGATCCACGCACCTTGCTTGATTTCAATTTGTTCATGGAACTTATCTGCCACCGATAACGGAGTAATATGCAGAGTAAAATGACGCGGTGACGTATCGTACCAGTAAGAGTAGCCGGTGATGTCAACATCACACACACGATCGATTCGACCTTTGATCAAGTTCGCACGCTCAAAAGCCGTATCCAACAATTGGCTGCGACCAAGTGCCAATTTGAGCACATCAATCGCCAGATCTAGGCTGTCAGTTAAACGAACCAATTCGCGCTTAATGGATTCAGACTGCATCGCTTCTCGCCAGTTGCCACGAAAACCCGGCTCACCCAAAACGATGCGCATATCCATCGCGCTTTGAAGCAGTTTATCCCCAACCTTTTGCAGCTGACGCATGTCCTTTGCTTCGGTGCGATACGCGATTTCAATGTCTTTGGCGAGATCATGAATTTGGCGACTCGATACCGATTGCCCGAAATATTCACTGGCAATGTCTGGTAGCTGATGAGCTTCGTCGAAAATAAAGACATCGGCTTCTGGGATCAACTCACCAAAACCTGTCTCTTTGATGGCTAAATCCGCGAGAAACAAGTGATGGTTCACCACGACGATGTCAGAATCCATTGCACGTTTACGAGCTTTCAAGACAAAACAATCGGTATAACTGGGACACTCTTTCCCCAAACAGTTATCGTTTGTCGAGGTAATCGTTGGGATGATCATGCTGTCTTCAGGCAAATCTTCACAGTCACCTAAGTCACCGGTTTTTGTCTCTGAGGACCAAGACCTCACCTTCACCAATTGGGTCAACAATGTTGGGTCGGATTCGTTGGTGTGGCTTTCTACCATCTGGCGACTTAAGCGATCCAAACATAAATAGTTGGAACGCCCTTTCAATAACGCCACTTGACCATAAAAACCGAGCGCATTGACCATCAGCGGTAGGTCACGATGGTACAACTGCTCTTGCAAGTTTTTCGAGCCAGTACTGATGATGACTTTCTTCCCACTCAACAGCGCTGGAACAAGATAGGCAAATGTTTTACCGGTACCAGTTCCTGCCTCTACCACCAACTGACTTTGTTCTTTGATCGCACTACTGACGGCTTCAGCCATGTCTATTTGTGGCTGACGAGCCTGAAAACCCGGAATCGCTTTACCTAAAGCGCCATCAGAGGAAAATGTTTTTGCGATCATGCCTGACATCTGGTTAGAAAAATTGTCGAGAGTATATCAGACGTTTGGGAGAGACATCAGCATGTAAGATGGCCAGCTTACGGCCCAACACAGATAATTTGTTGAAACCATGGCAAGAATAGATTATTTATGAAGTCAGATTGCAGTACGGTTGACCCTTTTGGGGAAAACACATATTTCGTACGCTAGAAAAATAATGCATGGAAGTATCTGATTTATGGAAAAGAAAACACTGTTGACCCATTGCTCTGACGCACCGGGTTTGATCTCTAAAATTACTAATATCTGTTACAAACATCAGCTAAACATCGTTCATAATAACGAATTTGTTGATAACACCAGTGGGCACTTTTTCATGCGAACGGAGTTGGAGGGGTACTTCAACGACCAAACGTTTCTTGCCGATTTAGACCAAGCTCTACCGCAAGGTGCAAAACGCACTCTCATTGGCTCTCGCCGTAAACGCATCGTGATTCTCGTAACGAAAGAAGCACACTGTTTAGGTGATATTCTGATGAAAAATTACGATGGCAGTTTAGATGTAGAAATCGCCGCCGTGGTGGGTAACTACGATAAGTTGCAAGGCCTCACTGAACGTTTTGATATCCCTTACCACTATGTGACGCACGAAGATCTAAGCCGTGAAGAACACGAGCAAAAGATGTTAGAGGTGATCGATCAATACGATGCAGATTACTTGGTGCTAGCGAAATACATGCGCGTTCTCACGCCAACGTTTGTTGAAAAATACCGCCATAAGATCATCAACATTCACCACAGTTTCTTGCCTGCTTTCATCGGTGCTAAGCCTTATCAGCAAGCTTACGACCGTGGCGTAAAAATTATTGGCGCAACAGCCCACTTCGTGACAAACGACCTAGATGAAGGCCCAATCATCAAGCAGGATGTTATTCCAGTCGATCACACATTCAGCGCACAAGATATGGCTCAAGCAGGCCGCGATGTTGAGAAGAATGTTTTGAGTAAAGCTCTGAATAAGGTAATTAACGACCACGTTTTTGTTTATGGGAATAAGACAGTGATCCTGTAATAACTTGTCTCTCTTTACAATTTCACTATGAGTAAACCCGCCTACTCGGCGGGTTTGTTTTTCAACAGTATCTTCCGCTACAAATCCCTAGAATCATCCCGTACTTTATAATTTTTCATTTTCTTACAACCATTTACTAGGAGAATGATTTCTTTTATCATTCACAGCCCTTATAGTAAATCACTTTAATATTACGGAATTAAAATGAAAAAAACGTTAGTGGCTTTTCTGATTGGGCTGACTTTGCCAGCAACCACAATCGCAGATACTCTTAAACCTGTTCAGAATGATGTATCCACTCGCATTATCGGCGGTGAGCCAGCCAATACTTCCGACTGGAAGTTTATTGCTTCACTGGTCCGTAAAGGACAGCCAACATCTATTGGTCACTTCTGTGGCGGTAGTTTCCTTGGTGGAAAATACGTATTAACTGCTGCGCACTGTGTGGAAGGTCTTAATGCGGACGATATTGATATCGTTCTTGGTCTTTATGCTCAAAACAACGAGTCTCAAGCACAGCGCATCGCGGTTAACAATATCTATTCCCATGATGAATATAACAGCAATACAACGAACAATGACATCGCTCTTATTGAGTTGGAACACAGTGTCGACAGCGCAACTATCGATCTTGCAACATCAGAGGTTTTAGATAGCGTACGCGTAGGAGACAAGTTGCACGTAGCTGGATGGGGAAATACGTCCACGACAGACCGAGTATACCCAACCGTTTTACAACAAGTTGATTTGGAATACGTAGATCGAGCGACCTGCCAAAACCTATCGGGAAATTACTCTAATGTATCAGATGACGGCATTTGCGCCGGATACTATTGGGGAGGAAAAGATAGCTGCCAAGGAGATAGCGGCGGTCCGCTCATCGTTGACGATAACGGCATCAACAAATTACTAGGCGTGGTCAGTTGGGGGGATGGATGTGCTCAACCAAACGCTTATGGCGTTTATGCAAACGTCGCTCATTTTCAGCACAATGGCTGGATAGATAGTCATCGCAATACCATCAGTTTCACTCAGTATCGAGATCTTCATTTCGTTGAGCGAAAAGCTCAGCAAGAAACCTTCACTATTCGTAATGATGAAGTGAATACGCCAATCAACATCACGGGTGTCACCCTAACAAGCGGAATCAGCCTTGCCAAAAATACCTGTACGGCGACACTCGCACCATCTCAGAGCTGTCAAATTACAGTAGGCTACTACCCTAGCTACTCAGAATCAGTTGAAACAATTGAAGTCTTTACTGATCACCCGCAACTTTCCAAACTTTCGACCACCTTTAAATATAGCGGTATTGATAAAGCGAGCAGCTCATTGAGCAGTGCCATCCCACTAGCTGGCGCAAATGTTTACACCAATGAATACGCTTGGACCGCTGAAAATGGTGAGCTTCAGTCAGCAGACATGGGAATGTCTACTGGTGCATCCATCTTACATTTAACCGATTTGCCAAAAGGCAAACTATCCATGGATTTTAAAGTCCTATCCGATGGTTTCGATTATTTTGTCGTTTTTGTCAATGGCCAAGAGTATGACTACACCCGCCAGCTTCTTGATTACAAAGAACTTTCTATCGATCTTTACAGGAAGTCAAACACGGTCACTTTTGCTTATCTGAAAAACTACGAGTTTAACGGTGGTTACAACGCGCAAGCGTATATTCGCAATATAAAAATGTCAGTTAGCTCAGATAACACTAGCAAGAGCAGCATAACAAAAACATCGAGTTCAGGCGGCAGCTTCTCTATTAGCCTATTGATGCTGCTAGCCGCAGGTTCTTTCCTGCGTCGCCAAAAAGGATAATAAGATGCAATATGTACTCAAAACAATGCTGCTTGGCTTAAGCTCAATCAGTTTAGTCGCTTGCTCGGCAAATACAGAAACGCAGCAAGGTCTAAAGTCTGAACACCAAGCAGTCATGGTAGAAGCGTACCGAACTAGCGAAAGTCAAATTTCATTTATCGCCGAGTCTAATGGCTGCAGTAAGAACGATGACTTTAGCTTAAAAATAGAGCAAAACTCTTCAGCGGAAGCCCTGATCACAATCGTCAGGAACAAAGTGGATCATTGTAAACGAATGCCGTTTCCAAAGACTTTCACACTAACTCTAGACGAAGAGTTGAAAGGCAAAAAACTTTCCATTACCAACCCAAAAAGCAAGTCACTGGCTAAATAGTGATTAGCTTACGAAAGGGAGCGAAGGCTCCCTTTCCATTTCTAACTCTATTTTTACACTTCCGATGCAACAATCGCTTTTAGCGAATGCGGATGCAACTTGATACAAATACCTTGGTACTTAAACGCCACGGTTGGGTTGTTCAAGCGTTCACCTTCCCCTTTCGGGCTCGATAGTTTGATTTTCACACCCAATTCTTCTAACTCATCAAAACGCGCGCCAAACGCTGGATAAGTGTGTTTCAAGTCCGCCAAAAACTCGTCTGCGGTTTCCGCATGAGATGGAATCACAAACTCCACGTGCTCCCAACTTTCGGTTGGATAGGTTTTCCCTTCGGCTGGGTATGGCAATTCCAGACACTCAATCTTCCAGCCGCGGCTTTCGAGTGCTGTGTCGAATTCGATGACGATAATTGGACGACCGTTGATTTTCGCTTGTGAAATCACCTTGCCGTATTGATTCCATGCCTCATGCGCAGCTTTTGCCGTTTCAGGGTCATTAATACGCAATGCAATATGGTCAGCTTGAGCAAAGCTCAGATCCAGTTTTAACAGGGTTGCAAGCTCTTCAATCTTGCCCATGAAGACATCTAAGTCTTGGAGCATTAGTTCAGGCGTAAGGCGTTTTTCAACAAGTTGAATAGTCATTGTGGCTCTCTTTTGGGGCGATTTATCTCTTTACTCTGAGCGCAATAGTAAACGCAAACAAAGTGACATTTCCATTCAATCGAAAAAGTAAAAATTTCCCCAAATCCTCTCTGTATGAAAAGCAATAAAGTTGTTATCATTAGCCCCATTTTTGTGAACTCCAACAGAACTCGGCGCCTATTTTGCCGAGTTCTTCGTCCTTGAATTGAAGGAAACGCGTGTGAATATCCAAGCACTTATTAATGACAAAGTATCTCAGGCTCTAGAAGCCGCTGGCGCACCTGCAGGAAGCCCTGCTGCTGTTCGTCAATCAGCAAAGCCACAATTTGGTGACTACCAAGCAAACGGCGTAATGGGCGTTGCTAAAAAACTGGGTACTAACCCTCGAGAATTTGCACAGAAAGTACTGGATGTTCTAGACCTAGATGGTATTGCGAGCAAAACAGAAATCGCTGGCCCTGGTTTCATCAACATTTTCCTAAGCGAAGAGTTCCTAGCGAAACAAGCTGACGCAGCACTGGCTGACTCACGCCTTGGCGTTGCAGCTGAAGAAGCTCAAACTATCGTCGCTGACTACTCAGCACCAAACGTTGCAAAAGAAATGCACGTTGGTCACCTACGTTCAACCATCATCGGTGATGCGGTAGTACGTACGCTTGAGTTTCTAGGTCACAAAGTGATCCGCGCGAACCACATCGGCGACTGGGGTACTCAGTTCGGTATGCTTATCGCAAACCTTGAGCGTGTACAACAAGAGTCTGGCGAAGTTTCTATGGAACTGGCGGACCTTGAAGGCTTCTACCGTGAATCTAAAAAGCTGTACGACGAAGATGAAGAATTCGCGGTGAAAGCACGTAACTACGTAGTGAAACTGCAAAGCGGCGATGAATTCTGCGCAGAAATGTGGAAGAAGCTGGTTGACATAACCATGATCCAAAACCAACGCAACTACGATCGTCTAAACGTATCTCTAACTCGTGATGACGTAATGGGCGAAAGCATGTACAACGACATGCTACCTAAGATCGTAGCGGACCTAAAAGCACAAGGTCTTGCGGTTGAAGATGACGGCGCGCAAGTTGTATTCCTAGAAGAGTTTAAGAACAAAGACGGCGAAGCGATGGGCGTTATCGTTCAGAAACGCGACGGCGGCTTCCTATACACCACAACGGATATCGCATGTGCGAAATACCGTTACGAAGAACTAGGCGCAGACCGCGTACTTTACTTCATTGACTCTCGCCAGCACCAGCACCTAATGCAAGCTTGGACTATCGTTCGTAAAGCAGGCTACGTACCTGAGTCTGTATCTCTTGAGCACCACGCTTTCGGCATGATGCTTGGTAAAGACGGTAAACCATTCAAGACTCGTGCGGGCGGTACAGTTCGTTTGGCGGACCTTCTTGATGAAGCCGAAGTTCGTGCTGCACAGTTGATCGAATCTAAGAACCCAGAGCTAGATGCTGAAGAGAAAGAGAAGATCTCTAAAACAGTGGCAATGGCAGCGGTTAAATATTCTGACCTATCTAAACACCGCACTACTGACTACGTGTTCGATTGGGACAATATGCTAGCATTTGAAGGTAACACAGCGCCGTACATGCAATACGCATACACTCGCGTTGCCTCTATCTTTGCTAAAGCTGGTGTAGCGATGGATGAACTTCAAGGTGATATCCAAATCACTGACGAAAAAGAAAAAGCGCTTATCGCTAAACTTCTACAATTTGAAGAAGCCGTTCAATCTGTTGCTCGTGAAGGCCAACCGCACATCATGTGTAGCTACCTATTTGAACTAGCAGGTCAATTCTCAAGCTTCTACGAAGCATGCCCAATTCTAGTAGCAGAAGATGAAGCCGTTAAGCAAAGCCGTCTAAAACTGGCAGCCCTAACAGCGAAAACCATCAAGCAAGGTTTATCGCTACTAGGTATCGAAACGCTAGAGCGCATGTAAGCCGCTTTTAAGTTGATAACTTAAGTAGCACAAGCTGAATGATTGCAAAGGTTGACGTGAAAGCGTCAACCTTTTGTTTTATCTGACGTATACTAATTCAAATTGAAATGAATCGGATATCCACAATGAGTTTTGAACTGCACCCTCAATTGGCAAAAGACACCACAGTAATCGGCCACTTCCCTCTTTGCGTTGCACTTCTACATAAAGATAATGCAGTGCCGTGGGTCATCTTAGTCCCTAAACGTGCCAACTTAAAAGAATTGCACCACTTACCGATGAAAGAGCAGCAACAGTTTTTACTTGAATCACAAGCGGTAAGCCAAGCGCTCGAAGCGACTTTCCGTCCTGACAAGTTGAATCTTGGCGCACTCGGTAACATGGTGCCGCAGCTACACATTCATCATATCGCACGCTTTAAGGACGACGTTGCATGGCCAGGGCCGATTTGGGGAAACACAAGCGGCGAGTTTCGTAGCGAAGAAGAACAAGATGAGATTCTCAAACGTATTGGAAATGTATTGTCGCTAAGCTCGATCTTCCATAAAGCTTAATTAATATTCAGCCGCTATGAGATTTGCTTGCCAGCGACAAGGCTATTGATTAGAAAAGAAAAAGCCGCATCAGCAATGACGCGGCTTTATTATTTGTCAACTTTGGTTGATAAACCACTACATAGTAACAGTGAGTGACAACCCACCTTGTTTTGTCACGGCATAACGCACACGCATCACATCTCGAGCTTTATTGGTATCAACCAAGCGGCTAATTTTACCCTTCTTGATCCACACGCTTAACATTGCATCCGCACCGTCTTCACTCATTCCAAACTGCTTAGCCAGCTCAGACTGTGAGACCGTCCCTTTGTCTGCAATATATTGATAAAGCTCATTTAAAATCATGCGACTTGCGCCTCTAACGCACCATGTTGTTTTTTACCAATACGTTTGAATACGTGATAAGTTCCGATGAAGATTGCAACAATAATTGCCATCCAGACACCACTAGTAATTGGGCTTTCAGAGAAATGCGTCAACTGATTGTAGAACGTTGCACATAGGTAAGCTAAACCCATCGTCCATACCGCAATAAAACGTGCGAAGTTATGGCCAAATTCACGTACATACGCCCCCATCGCAGCAACACATGGTGTGTACAACAAGATGAAGATCAAGTAAGCAAACGCGGCATGACCAGAAACAAACTGAGACTTAATGTTGCCGAAGATAGACGCATCCACTTCTTGTTCTTCTGCGACCGCATTTGAATCTGTTAGGTCACCCACTTCAATGCCTAATGGATCAGAGTAACTCAAGCCCGCAAGGTTCTCAGGAATACTCATTACCGCATCTTTTAGGCTACCCATCAGATCGAACTCTGCTTCTTCACCGTCACTTGGCGACGTATATAAACTGTTTAGCGTACCAACGACCGCCTCTTTGGCGAAAATACCGGTAATAATACCAACCGTTGCTGGCCAGTTATCTTCTTGAATACCAATTGGCGCAAACACTGGCGTTACCACTTGTGCCGCTTTAGAAAGTACAGAGTTTTCACTGTCTTCATTACCAAAGCTGCCATCTATACCCAACGAGTTTAGGAAACTTAGGATAGCAACAACCACAACGATGGTTTTACCTGCACCCAGTACAAAGCGCTTAAGCTTTTGCCAAGTTTTGATCACGACGTTTTGCAATGTTGGCAATTCGTAGTCTGGCATTTCCATAACTAAGCTATCGCTGCTGCCAGGGTAAAGAGTGTGCTTTAAGAAAAGACCGGTGAAGATCGCAGCCACAATACCTAATAAATAAAGTGCAAAGACAATGTTTTGACCAGAACCAGGAAAGAACGCCGCAGCAAACAGTGCATATACAGGCAAACGAGCACCACATGACATAAATGGCGCCATCGATGCCGCTAACTTACGCTCACGTTCTTGGTCTAGAGTGCGTGTTGCCATGATTGACGGCACGTTACAACCAAAACCAAGAACCAACGGCACAAACGCTTTACCCGGCAAGCCGATTTTCTGCATCACTTTATCGAGTACAAACGCAGCGCGAGCCATATAACCCGAACTCTCAAGCACAGCTAGGAACAAATACAAACACGCAATGACAGGAATAAAGGTCGCTACCGTTTGGATACCGCCACCAATACCATCGGCAATAACCGTCACAAGCCAAACTGGCAAATGACCATCCAATAGGTGATGACCGCCATCAACCAAAAGTGCGCCAACGCCGATATCAAAGAAATCGATAAATGCACTACCAATGTTAATCGAGAACATAAACATTAGGTACATCACAACAAAGAAGAATGGAATCCCCACCCACTTGTTCAAAATAAACTGATCAAGTTTTTCGGTAACACTGCGGCTGAGTTTGCCTTCACTGCGGCGAACTTTTTTGCATTGTTCGTGCAGATGAGTGTATTTGGTATCCGCAACGTGTAAATCAATATCCAAATCTAAAGTCGCAATCGCTTCCAGTACTTTGCTTCTATCAAGATCGGAAAGGCTATTGAGAACCATCGTGTCTTTTTCTAGAGCACGGATCGCTAATGCACGATGAGAAACGGTTTGATCGTTAAATAGAGAAGAAATATGCTCGATCGCTGCTTCCATCTTATCGCCGTAATTCAAAGAGCGGTCTTTTAGCGCAACACCCTGAACTATGGCTTTGTGGAGCCTTTCTTTAAACTCAGCAACTTGTGCTTTATTAGTGGCAGACAAACTGATCACTGGGCAACCTAGCGTCTTTTCTAACTCAGCAATGTTGATCATCTGACGTTCACGCTTTAACGCATCCATTTTGTTGAGAACAACAACCATCGGACGACCAAGCTCACGAAGTTGCAGCGTCATATATAGACTGCGCTCTAAGCTGGTGGCATCAATCACGTTGATGATCAAATCAGCTGGGTGCGTCAACACCGCACGAGAAGCGATGGATTCATCGATACTGTTACTATCGTTACCGCTATCCAGAGAGTAAATGCCCGGTAAGTCCGTCAGTAAAAACTCATCACCCGCGTGCTTAAATTGACCCGTTTTTTTCTCAACAGTCACGCCAGCCCAGTTACCGACTTGCTGTTTGGCACCAGTCAAACCATTAAAAAGAGTAGTTTTACCGCTGTTTGGGTTACCTACAGTAAGAACTTGATACTGCATTACACTCGCTCCACTTCAATTTTTTGAGCAATGGTTTCTCTTAATGCAACAGATACACCGCGTACCTCAACTTGTAGCGGGTCTCCCATCGGCGCGCGTCTGATCACCTTAACTTCTGTGTTCGGAAGTAGCCCCATTACCATAAGCTTTTTTCTAATATCTGATGAAAGACCATCTAACAAACGAATTGTCACCGTATCGCCAGGTTTAATTTCTGATAATTTCATAGTGGCCCTTAAGAGTATTGCTAATGATAAATATTATTATTTAAGAGTATTTAGGCTGCGATAATACTCCTCTATACCCTTCCATTCATTGTGTGAAATCAAAGATTCCATAATTGCCTTTCATATTTTGAACGTTAACTCCGTTAAGTTTCACCTCGTCATTTTCGTCAAAATCGACATTTTGAAAACCATAAAAAAGAAACAAAAACTTAACACCGCCTAAGCAGAATAAATATTCCGATTCAAAATCAATGACTTAAAATAAAAAATCAACATTGTCGCTTTTCTCATATCAACCTGTCGTTATTTTTATAAGAAAAATAAGTAAGGTCTCGTATAGTTATTCCATCGAGAGGGCAACCTCTTAAAAGAATTCCAGAGGTGGCATGGCAACATGTCACTCCGGCAGCAAGCGAAGGTGTCATTGACACCCGTGGTATAGTCCCCCCGGCTATACCACGATATTTTTTTCACTTCTTTTCTACTCCCGATTTAAACCTTTAACAACCAACCTCCTGTAACTAGAAGCACTTTAGCTAAGCTTTCTATATCCTATTTATATGTGCTGTTTGGCGAAAACAAACTGCTACAACGCTGTGCATTGATGTTTCACTTACCTATCACAACGCCTAAATTAGGCAAAAAAACTCTAGCCTAACAACACAAAGGCATTGCAGCTCTTTGGTGCTGCGAACTACATAAGAAAGTACAGATGCTTTACTTACTCAGAACAACTCAAAAAAACAGAACGCTGCGTAGCCCGAGGCGACTAGAATGGTTTAGTTGCGGTATCAGAACGAATCACGCCGCTAAACGTGAGGAGGTGATTTAGATAACATCCGTGCTGTAACTATTAACGATGCTCGAAAGATTGGAGACTAATTTGCGTGACTGTCTTGTTCCATCGCGAACTTTGATGGAGGTAAACCAAAGTGTAACTTGAACTTCTGGCTGAAGTAAGAAGGATCATTGAAACCGCAGTTGAAAGCCACTTCACTGATTTTTTCACCTGCGAGTAACTGTTCACAAGCAGTTTCTAACCGTACCTCCGTTAAATAATCTTTTAACGTTCTTGACGAGGCCGACTTAAAGCGGCGTTGTAAACTACGTTCAGACATAAATAACATCTTAGCCGCTGTCGCAGTACCAAAATCAGGGTCATGGTAATGCTCAGCAACTAACTGATAAACCTTTTGTAGCCACTCATTCTCTGGACTGGCTTTCTCTTCGACGATGTTTTCTGGCACAAATTCTGGTAAAACTTCCTCAACATGGCTCAACTCTTTGGCCATCGGCCAAGTAATCTCAATTTTATTCTGCGCATCAGAAGTGAACACCGCTAAGTGCCCTCCACTCACCGTAACCAACTGCGAAAGATTGTCGATACTCAAGTCCACATTGTTATTAGCAGAACGACTTAGAGAAAGTTTATTTGGCAATTGCGTTCCGTAATCCAAAAAGCTGAGTGAGACAATGTCCCGTCCCTCTTCTAGCATCACTTTAACGGCTTGACCTCGGAAAGAGCGCTTGATGATGTTGGCAAAGATACTGTTAAAGATAACATCCAGATTGAAACTCTCTAGAGCAATACGGCTAGACTTGTTCTCATCCTCTAACTCCACAGAGATCCCCGCTTTGGCGAAATCGTCTCGCCACACATCCACCACAGATTGCGTAATTTGGCTTAGGTTGTAGTTTTGACTGCCGTTACTCGCATCACCAGGAGCACTTTTAAGCTCATTCAGCTGCCAGTAAGTTTTTGATACGTGATCCTGAGTGATGGAGTCTCTCTCCACTGGCAATTTTGACGAGATATAATCGACGCTGGTTTTTATAGACTGAGCAACATGGTCAACTAATAGATTTCTAACCTGAATTTGCTTTCTTAATTGTTGATTACTCGTCAATAATACGCGGCTTTGATGTCTTAGTTGGTTGGTCTTTAGAGTGACCTGAGCAGCAAGCTCTCGGTTTGCTTGCATAACATATCGTGAACGCCAGTACATGATAAGGCCGATAAGCGTAGAAATTGAGACGAGAAAGCCTAATATCGCAAGTTTGGATAGATACCATGGTTTGAGCACTTCAAAACGAGACTCTAAACCAACAACGCCCGCCGTTACCTGTGACTCGTTACTCACTTGAAGGTGGTATTCCCCAGAGTTAAGGTGCTCTAAGGTTAACTGTCCCCCTTCTAATGTCTGCCATCGATCGTCTTCGTTTAAGCGGTAGTACAGGTTCTGGCTATCCGGTTTAGGCATGATGCCAAAGAGAAAGCTCAACGAAGAACCATAAGGCAGCTTAATCCCATCAAGGTCGGAACTCCCCACTTGGATTACATCGTTTTCAAGCATCACTTGGCTAACAATAAAGCGGGATTCTGGCGGGTTTGACACCAATAGTTTTGAAGCCTCCGCTTTAACTAATCCATATTTTGAGCCTAAAACAAGTTCACGTTCACCATCTTCTGTGCGTTTCACTACGCTACATATCCCAGGAATAAACTCATTATTAATCAAGCCCGATGCAGATGAATAATGTTTAACTAACTCACCGGACAATCGGTAGTAACTCAACCCAACAGAAGATGCAAGCCACACACCTTTCGCATCACTGATCAAACACGCCGGACGAGCATTCGCAACACTCATCTCCAAGACTTGCTTGGCTTCGCCACCAGCCACTGTTTTAAACAACCCATAGGAAGAGGCAAACCACTGAGAGCCATCCGCCGCTTTCACTATATCTAGCGACTCGCCATATTTTTCCGAGAAACGATTGAAACGAATACGTTCATCATCGTATTCATAAATGCCGTGGTCCGTACCAATAAAAAGTTTATCTTCGGTATCATATAAGCGCGTCACTTTAGCTGGTAAGTACTGACTCACGATCCATTCGCTACCAAAGTTTCTGACGGATTGCTTGTCGATATCAACGTTGTAAAGTTGGTAACCGCTGGATACCCACAAACGGTTTGTGTCGTCTAGAGCAATATGCTCAACAGCATGCCCAGCCATTACTTGTAAATAAGGGAAGCTAACCTTTTTCAGCCCCTCCAATTGGAATATCTCCAAACCTTTTGAAGTGGCAAGCCATAACATGCCTCGTCGGAACGCAAATTCGTTAATTTGAGAATCTAATTCTAAGACTTTTACAATCCCTTCCGCGCCAGAACGATACAGTTTGCGGTCATCGGCAAACCAAAGCACACCATCTGGCCCTGTTACCGTTTGTCTGATACGACCAGATAAGGTTTGCGAGTCATAACTACTAAAGGTGACTCGCTCAAATTTTTTGCTGAACAAAGAGTAATAACGAATGCCTTGGTTGGTCGCTATCCACATTCCGCCCATGTTGTCGCTAAGTAAGGAATAAATTTTAGTGCTATCGAGCTCTAACTCTAAGAAGCTCGCAGGCTCAACTTCAGTAACTTCACCTGTTAAAAACGAGTAGAGATACAAACCGTGCTCAGTACCAACCCAATACTCTTGATTGGTCTCTGAAAACGTCAGTACGTGGGAGCCGCCAATTTTGACGATCTCTTTGTTCGGCTCGTAAATATTGAAGATCAACGCGCCTTTTAAGGTGCCGACCAATATCTCGCGTCTCGTATGCGAGTAGTACACTTTTTCAATGTAGTTTTGACCGGATGAAATCACATGATCAAATTTATTACCTTCAGAGAGATAGACACCAGATGTTGTAGCCAACGCCCATTTGGTTTCGACCAGAATCGCATCATTGATGTACACATAACTATTATTGCTATGTTGATAAAGTTGAAGCAGTGAAAATGAATCAAGTTCATTGGTTTTGATATTGTAGGTATAAAAATGTGCGCCATCACTGACCCAAATATAATCACCTGATGAACCTATTTTTCTAATTTGCGACCCGGGGTTAAGGCTAAAGACCAACTGCCTTTCTTTGTTTGGGTAGGTCTGATAAACCTCATTTTCGACAAAGGTCCAGAATGACCCTTGATGATACGCAAGCTGCTTTGCAGTCGTTTGCAAAAAACTGCCTGATTTTGGCAGAACATTCTGGCCGTCATAAAAAAGAACGCGGCCATGTACATCATGAATCCATAGCCCACCTTGCTCGCCCAAGAACAATTTTTTCGCAGCAATAAAAGTGCCCTTAACCTGAGTAGGCAAAGGGTAAAAGATGGCATTCGCGTTGTTCAGCGCAAATGCTTGAGATGATATGAAGAGTCCCCAGAAAATCAGGACAAGTTGGCGAAGCAAGACGAAAACCTTATATATCAATGTATATCAACTCAACTCCCTATAGGCCTTCCATAGCTCTTGTGAGTAGGGTTATTTTGAGCCGCTAATTATTGATAATGATATCTCAATTCCTTTTATAGAAAAGGTTCGTCTTGCCAAAGGTTGTAATTCTTACTGCTAGATCACGTAAAAGAGACATTTCATCCGCAAAACTACAACTAATTACCCTTATTGAGCCAAACATTGCTCAAAGCTGTCAGCCATGTTGCCTAACAAGTTAAAGTAACTGCCTGGCTCCACTTTGATCACACTGCCTAATGGGTCAAGCTCGCCTTTGGCGACATCGCTGCCACGCATCACACTCTCGACAACGGCTGGTGTAAATTGAGGCTCAGAAAACACACAAGCCACGTTACCTGATCCCAGTGTTTTTCTGATCTGAATCAGCGTCTTGGCACCCGGTTTTCGATCGGGAGTCACCGTAAAGTGTCCTAGATTATTTAACTGGTAACGCTCTTCAAAATAACCGTACGCATCATGGAAAACGAAGTACCCTTGGTTCTTCACTGGTGCTAACTGCTGCTCTATTTCCTTATCTTTAGCCGCAAGCTGTTCTTCAAATTTAACAAGATTGTTGCTGTACGTTTTCGCATTAGCTGTATCGATTTCCACCAATTTGTTCACAACAGCTTGGGCGACCTGTTTAACCGGTTTAATACCCAACCAAAAGTGCGGGTCGTGGCTACCGTGGTCATGACCGTCGTGATCATGCGAATGCTCACTATCAAACTCACGAAGCGCTAGATTTGGTATTTCGCTTAGCGTCAGTGTACTAGATCTATTTGATACGACTTTTTCAAGAAACGGTTCCAAATCATGACCATACCAAATCACCAAATCCGCAGACGCGACTTTTTTTACATCAGAAGGTCGCAGCGAATAATCGTGTGGTGATGCGTTTGACTGAACTAGCACTTCAGGAGTAGTGACGCCTTCAGTCAGTTCAGTCACCATCAGTTGGATCGGTTTAATGCTTGTAAGTACTGTTATCGCCTGCGCTGGCAAGGTTAACATTGCTGAAGCAGCAAGAATTAAAGCTCTTTTCATAGTTTTGCTTGGGATATGGTATAGAAAGTGCGATAATGTTACATTATAACATTATAGTTTTGCAAATGAGTTTCATTCATGTCTTCATTAGTCAGTCTTGAACGATTGTGCGTCGAGTTCGATGATCGCAGAGTTCTCGATAACATCAGCATGGAATTAGAAAAGGGCAAAATCACAACCCTAATCGGTCCCAACGGAGCGGGAAAATCCACGTTAGTTAAAGTCATTTTAGGGCTTCAAAAGCCAACTAGCGGAAAATTGGTAAAAGCGAAAAGGCTAAAAATTGGTTATGTGCCTCAGAAACTGAAACTCAACGACTCTTTGCCGCTAGACGTTATCCGTTTCTTAAATTTAGCAGGAAAGTACAGCAAACAAGAATGCCTTGATGCATTAAGACTGGTTGGTGCCGAGCACTTAATTAAGAGCAACATGCACCGCCTATCTGGTGGTGAAAACCAACGTGTCCTACTCGCCCGCGCGCTGCTACAACGCCCTGACTTGTTGGTTCTTGATGAACCAGCTCAAGGTGTTGATGTTCAGGGACAAATCGATCTATACGATTTGATTGAAAGCATCCGTCACCGCTTCGATTGCGCTGTGTTTATGGTATCTCATGATTTGCACTTGGTCATGGCAAAAACAGACGATGTGATTTGTTTGCACCACCACGTTTGTTGTTCGGGATCACCAGCAACGATCACTCAGCATCCTTCTTACGTAGCATTGTTTGGTAACGCAGCGAGAGAATCACTCGCGTTTTATCATCACGACCACGAGCATCACCATCACGATTTGTCTGGTTCTCCAGTATCGGGCGACGCTACCTCGTGCTCTAACCATAGCCACGGACATCATCACCATGATTGAGTTTCTTCTACCTTCTATTCTCGCTGGTATTGGTATTGCAATCATCGCAGGTCCACTCGGGTCTTTTGTTGTATGGCGCAAAATGGCCTACTTCGGTGACACTCTTGCCCATGCATCGTTAATGGGGCTCGCTCTCGGGTTCTTACTGAACGTTAACCTCTATCTTGCGCTGCTAGTCTGCTGTTTAGCATTAGCGGTACTCCTTGTAACACTGCAAAGGCAGCAACTGGTGGCCACAGATACCCTACTCGGAATTCTGGCTCACAGCTCTTTGTCTATCGGTTTGGTGTCAGTAAGCTTTTTGGACAATGTTCGTGTCGATCTAATGAGTTACCTATTTGGTGATTTATTAGCTGTATCACCAGAAGATTTGATGTTTATTTATGCCGGCGTAATTGCCGTTAGTGCATGTTTGTACATATTCTGGCGACCGTTATTATCAAGTACCGTCAGCGAAGAGCTAGCCGCTGTAGAAGGTGTGAACACAGATTTAATTCGTCTGGTCTTGATGCTGATGGTGGGCGTAGTGATTGCGGTAGGTATGAAGTTTGTCGGTGCCCTTATCATGACTTCACTACTGATCATCCCAGCAGCAACAGCGCGTAAGTTGTCTTCTACACCAGAACAAATGGCATTCTTCGCATCCATCATAGGTGCGATTTCAGTTCTGATGGGACTGAGTCTGTCTTGGCACTTCGACACACCAGCAGGCCCGTCAGTGGTGATCAGTGCGACTTCTTTGTTTATGCTGAGCCAACTGATTCAGCGGAAAGCTTAGTTATAAGCACAAGTTAAGCAAACGGATCTGGTGATTAAGAATTCTCAGTGCTATTGCTGGCTTACATACAAAATCAATACAAGATCGCATCAAAAAAGGCAGTCGAGTGACTGCCTTTTTGTTATTTGGAAAACTTGATGTCTAGAAACGTCTTTATTCCAACGGTTCGGTCGGAGCTTGATTACCCGGTTTGGGCGCTGCAAATGGCACATCTTTCAAATCAGATGCATTGTTTTGGATCAGTTCACCAAGGTGAAACAAACCATATTCACCGGGCTTCATTCGATGCCAAGTCTCATTACCGGTTAAAGGCTGAGTTGCAATGACAGAAACAACATCGTTTGGTGTTGTTTCTTCTTGGAAGTTGATCTCCACATCTTCATCTAGCAAAGCGGCCTTGCCAAACGGAGCGCGACGCGTAATCCAATACAAGTGATTAGTACAATACGTCATGACAAACTCGCCGTCGCTGAGCAACATATTGAACACGCCTTTTTCTTTGAGCTGATCACAACACTTAGCGATGTAGAGAAAAACAGATTCTATGTCCTGAGGAGGCTCTGGATATCGATCTTCCATCTGCTTTAGCAGCCAACAAAACGCGAGCTCACTGTCTGTTTGACCAACAGGACGATGGCGCCCAGTGTACAGGTCTTGGTAATCAGACAGCTGACCATTGTGAGCAAAGGTCCAATACTTGCCCCACAACTCACGTGTGAATGGGTGCGTATTTTCTAAATTCACTCCGCCACGGTTTGCTTGGCGAATATGACTCACAACCGCACGACTTTTGATCGGATAGTTTTGCACCAATTCAGCGATTTGGGACTCACAGCTTGGTTTTGGATCTTTAAAGGTTCGAAAACCTTTACCTTCATAAAAAGTAATTCCCCAACCATCACGGTGCGGGCCAGTACGACCTCCGCGCTGCATCAGTCCTGTAAAGCTGAAACAGATATCCGTTGGAACATTGGCGCTCATGCCGAGCAATTCACACATCGTTTAACGAACTCCTTACCTAAACCACAGCCGAAAAAGTGGCTGCAGAAAATTATTCCATCTCTTTTTCAATCAACTGAATGATGATGTGAATAATCTTAATATGTACTTCTTGAATACGGTCTGCATAACCAAAGTGTGGTACACGAATTTCAACATCAGCAAGACCAGCCATTTTACCGCCGTCTTTACCCGTCAGTGCGACGGTCTTCATGCCTTTCGCTTTCGCAGCTTCAATCGCTTTAAGAATATTGCCTGAGTTGCCAGATGTCGACAAACCAAACAGAACATCACCTTTGCGGCCTACCGCTTCAACGTAACGAGAAAAAACAAAGTCGTAACCAAAATCGTTACTGACACAAGAAAGGTGGCTTGGATCTGAAATCGCAATACCAGCGTATCCTGGGCGATTATCACGGTAACGCCCTGTTAGCTCTTCTGCGAAGTGCATTGCGTCACAGTGCGAACCACCGTTACCGCACGACAGCACCTTACCATCTTGCTTAAAAGAATCGGCAATCATCTTCGCTGCCGCTTCGATTTGAGCAATGTTATGGTCATCGCTTAAAAATTTGTTGAGCACTTCAGCAGCTTCGTTCAATTCACTTCTAATCAGATCTTGGTACATAAGACGTTCTCTTTATTATTTCGGGCGTAAATGCGCATTCGCTTCGCCTTAGTAAATGGTTCTGATGCCATTTTAGCACCGGACATTTCATAACACTGAGTTTACCCACAAACGAGAATTAGTGTCGATAGTGAACCTCCAGATTTGGATTGGTGACAGTAATAAACTTGTCAACTTGCTTACGAAACCATCACTCAATTCGCAACTTTAGAATTTTAACTCTACTTAGATCACTTTTTACTCAATCTTGTGTTTTACATTTCTTTAATATTTTGATTACACTTACACCAACTGGTTAGACCTCTTACCAAAATACAGACGTACAACATTTATAAAGTCTGAAAAGGAAAAATTATATGGACATCTTGCTCTCTATCGTTGCGATGGCTGTTGTGTTAGGCATTACGCTTTACCACAGAATGTCACTCGTTAAATCCGTCAGCCTACTAACCGCTGCCATGCTAGTGCTGACTATCACAGGCTCAGTTGGCGTTATTGGCTGGGCACTGTATGTGCTTGCAATCGCGGTCTTTGCCGTTTCTGGCATCCGCCAATCGCTTATTAGCCGTAAGGCACTGGCGTTGTTTAAGACTGTGCTACCTGCGATGTCTCAAACTGAAAAAGAAGCTCTCGATGCTGGTACAGTATGGTGGGAAGCTGAGCTATTCAAAGGTAAACCTGAATGGGAAAAATTACACGCAATTCAAGCGCCAAAACTTAGCGCTGAAGAGCAAGCGTTCTTAGACGGCCCAGTAAACGAAGTGTGTGCTATGGTCAGCGACTTCCAAGTAACGCATGAACTCGCGGATTTACCACCTGAAGTTTGGCAGTATCTAAAAGACAACAAATTCTTCGCCATGATCATCAAGAAAAAGTACGGTGGTCTAGAGTTCTCTGCATACGCTCAATCTTTGGTACTGCAAAAGCTGACGGGTGTTTCTGGCGTTTTGTCATCTACCGTTGGTGTTCCAAACTCGTTAGGCCCTGGTGAACTACTGCAACACTACGGCACTGAAGAGCAGAAAAACTATTACTTACCTCGCCTAGCTGAAGGTAAAGAAATCCCATGTTTCGCACTAACTAGCCCAGAGGCTGGCTCAGACGCAGGCTCAATCCCAGATTACGGCGTCGTTTGTAAAGGAGAATGGGAAGGCAAAGAAGTGTTGGGTATGCGTCTAACGTGGAACAAACGCTACATCACGCTTGCACCTGTTGCGACGGTACTTGGCCTTGCATTCAAACTGCGTGACCCAGAAGGCCTGCTTGGTGATAAAGAAGATCTTGGTATCACATGTGCGCTGATCCCAACGGATGTGAAAGGTGTAGAAATCGGTAACCGTCACTTCCCACTGAACGTACCATTCCAGAACGGTCCAACCCGTGGTAAAGACATTTTCGTTCCTATCGATTTCATCATCGGTGGTGAGAAAATGGCAGGGCAAGGCTGGCGCATGCTGGTGGAATGTCTGTCGGTCGGCCGTGGCATCACGCTACCTTCTAACTCGACGGGTGGTATCAAATCGGCTGCGATGGCAACGGGTGCATACTCTCGCATTCGTCGTCAGTTCAAACAACCAATCGGTCACATGGAAGGCGTTGAAGAGCCATTGGCGCGTCTTGGCGGTAATGCATACGTCATGGATGCGGCCAGCAATCTAACTGTTGCAGGTATCGACCTAGGTGAAAAGCCATCGGTTATTTCTGCAATTGTGAAGTACCACTGTACCCACCGCGGTCAACAAAGCATCATCGACGCGATGGACATTGTCGGCGGTAAAGGCATTTGTTTAGGCCCTTCAAACTTCCTCGCTCGTGGCTACCAAGGCTCTCCAATCGCCGTAACGGTAGAAGGTGCAAACATTCTGACTCGTTCGATGATCATCTTCGGTCAAGGTGCGATTCGTTGTCACCCATATGTACTTGAAGAAATGAGCGCAGCTTACTCAGAAGCGAGCGACGCGGTTGAGAAATTCGACAAAGCGTTAGCTGGCCATGTGAGCTTTACCATGAGTAACCTCGTTCGCAGTATTTGGTTTGGTTTAAGCGATGGTCTCGGTTCATCGACACCGACTAAAGATGCTACGAAACGCTACTACCAACAGCTAAACCGTTACAGTGCCAACCTAGCGCTTCTGTCTGATATCTCAATGGCTGTGCTTGGTGGTTCGTTGAAACGTAAAGAGCGTTTATCCGCGCGTTTAGGTGACATTCTCAGTCAGCTATACCTAAGCTCGGCGACGCTAAAACGTTTTGAACAAGATGGTCGTCCAGCTGAAGATTTGGCTTTGGTTCACTGGGGTCTACAAGATAGCTTAAAACAAGCAGAAATCGCCGTTGATGAGTTCCTAGCAAACTTCCCGAACAAAGTCATTGGCCGCACACTTCGCGTTCTGATTATGCCATTCGGTCGTGTACGCAAAGCACCAAGTGACAAGCTAGACAGCAAAGTGGCACGTATTCTACAAACCCCAAGTGCAACACGCTCGCGCATTGGCCGTGGCCAGTACCTAGAGCCAACAGAGCACAACCCAGCCGGTAAGATTGAGTTGGCACTGTCTGTGATTCTTCAAGCTGAGCCTGTGTTCGACAAAGTTTGTAAAGCGCAAGGTAAACGTCGTCCATTCCTCCGCTTGGACATTATTGCTCAAGAAGGTCTAGAGCAAGGCGTGATCACTCAAGAAGAAGCAGAACTGCTGAGAGAAGCCGAGCAACATCGTCTCGATACTATTAACGTTGACGATTTTGAGCCGGAACTATTGGCAGCAAAGCCACTTTACCCTCAAATGGATAGCGTTGCTTAAAAGCCAATAAGAAAGACAAAAACGGGAGCTTTGGCTCCCGTTTCCTTGTGTTCTGAATCCAAATAACGCCCCTTCCCTTTCGACGCATCCGATGCTCACACTCAGACACTCGTTGTAACCACAGCCAAACCAATTGATCGCGATATGAGTGATAAATAGCTCACAGACCTTACCCATTAACGATGTATACTTTACCGTATCTCAACCACATATATGGAAAATCTGTTGGCTAGACTCTTATTCGCTCAGTGGTTCCCAGGACTCATTCAACTTAAAAACTATCAAAAAGAATGGCTCGTGAATGACTTTAGAGCAGCATTTTCTGTTGTTGCTGTTGCACTACCTGTTGCTATTGCTTATGCACAGCTAACTGGCGTTTCTGCTATCGTCGGCCTCTACTCATGCGTGCTGCCGATGCTGGTTTACGCTTTGATGGGCACTTCCCGACAACTCATTGTTGGCCCGGACGCCGCAACCTGTGCCGTCATCGCCGCCGTCGTTACCCCAATTGCCGCTGGCGACCCAACCAAACACTGGCAGCTCGTCATGACAATGACAGCCATGACAGGTATTTGGTGTGTACTGGCCAGCCGCTTCAAACTGGGAATTTTTGCTGACTTCCTTTCCCGCCCAATCCTCTTAGGGCTACTCAACGGCGTGGCGTTGACCATCATTGTCGGTCAGTTTGCGAAAGTCGTGGGTTTGAAATACGAACAACGCTATCTACTTGAACGATTATGGGAAGCTCCACAACGCTTGGCAGAACTTCATTGGCCAACCGTTGCGTTAAGTGTAGCGACGGTGGTGGTCTATTTGGTAACCAAACGCTACCGTCCTACTTGGCCTGCAGCAATGCTTGCCATACTGGTTACTACAGCATCGGTTTGGCTACTGCACTTACAAGAAATGGACGTGGCCGTAGTCGGCTTAACTCAAGGTGGTTTCCCTCAATTTCAAGCCCCACAATTTGAGCTTGGCGAAGTGCGTGAGCTCGTCGTGCCAGCGTTAAACTTAGCGATCGTTAGCTTTGTCAGCATGATGCTGACCGCGCGCAGCTTCGCAGCAAAGAACGGCTACGACATTGACGCTAATAAAGAGTTTCAGGCATTGGGGTTTGCCAATATTGCTTCTGCCTTCTCGCAAGGCTTTGCCATCAGCGGCGCAGATTCTCGTACCGCCGTTAACGACGCCAATGGGGGAAAATCGCAATTGGTATCGATTGTCGCTGCCATCACCATTGCTATTATCGCGGTCTTTATTTACGAGCCGTTGCAGTTCATCCCTATAGCCTCACTCGGCGTGGTACTCATCATCGCGTCACTGTCACTGCTTGACCTCAAATCCATATGGATACTGAAAACACGTGATAAAGATGCCTTTTACCTTGCCATCATTACCTTTATTTCCGTGCTAGTGATTGGGGTTATTCCGGGTATCACACTGGCGGTTCTATTAGGTCTATTTCAGTTTTTACGCATCGTCATGCGACCAAGTGACCAACTACTGGGTCTGGATGAAAAAGGCACCATTCGCACCATTGATGAAACCGGAAAAGCGTCTCCAATTCCGGGAATGGTGATTTATCGCTTCAACTCACCGTTGACCTACTTTAATGCGCCGTACTTTAAGCGTCGTTTGCTAGAGCACGCAGAGCAAAACAAAGATGTCAGCTGTGTCGTAGTCGATGCCGTATCAAGCTTTACTCACCTAGATTTGAGTGTCATGGCGACATTGGCCGACATTCACGAAGTGCTCAAAAAAAGAGGAATACGATTAGTCCTGGCAGGAAGAAAACGCCGCTTGCGTCAATGGTGTGAGTTAACGGGAATAAATACCAGTGAAGGCGGGATTTTGCTGCGTGCCGATATGTACCTTGCGATCAAACTCAGTGGTAGCTACCTCAGTGCTGTCGGTGAAGGGATTGTTCCAACCGTGCAAAAAGAACCCGATTTGGAACAACCACCAAAGCCAATTCCAGAAGTGGCTTAAGCGATAATCTAAAATAAAAAACAGGAGTATCTTCTCCTGTTTTTTATTGTTCATTTTATCTGTTTAATAGGCTCGGCTTTATGTTTGCGGTTTAAATTTTTTCGTCATTCCTTGGCTTTTGGGAGCCACTAGCTTGTAACCAAGATTTTCATAAAAGAATGGCTCATCAGCAATCATAGAAACGTAAGAGCCTTCAAGTGCAACAGAAGAAAGATAACCGTCGATGTATTCCATGACTTTTCTACCTAACCCGTTACCTTGATAATCAGGGTCAACGGCAACGTCGACAATTTCGAAGTTACACGCCCCGTCACCAACAACCCGGCCCATTGCAATAAGAGCCCCCTCATCTCGGATGGACACTCCGTAAAGAGAGTTGGGTAAGCCAATTTCCGCCGCTTGCAGAGACTTTGGAGACAAACCTGCTTTGACACGCATCTCACAGTATTCTTCTGGGCTTGGAACGAACTCTTCGTATTTTATTGTCATTGCGTACTACTCCTTTAATTACCAACGAAGCATACATAACAACACTGTATAAATAAACATACATAAAAAATAAAAAGGAATCCTCTCAGGCAGATAAAACATCCGGCTTTGAGAAGCAGCCACCAAAAACTTTGGCTCCGTAATAGATGTAATTCGCACACAAGGAGAACTGCATTCTTCAAGACAGATCGTCCGCAATAGCCCATCCGCTTATGCTCGGTTACTTTGAGGCGGCAATTCTTCTCTCATAAGTTGATAAAGTTCGTCATGCACTAAAGACGCCAGAATGAGATTTCTTCTGGTATCAGTTGCAGGACCACTTACACCATCCCACGAATAACCTTTCTTAATCGTCAATAAGCCTTGTTCACTTAAGCTAAGATAGGGACTTTCAAAAGGCACACCAAGATAAATACCGCTTTCAACCTGCTCTTCTGAATGAAGATGACACTTGTACTTCCGACGTTTTTTGTACGTCATAGAGGCCTCTTAAGCACCTCGCTTCTTTTGATTTGAAGTACCGAGTCTATAGTTTGTCTGCGAGTTTCTTTAAATAACTTTTGGCTAATTCATTATTATCGCGGCTAAGCCATTTTATGCAGTCAAACAATTCCCAAATCAGACCTTGGTCGCCAATAGTATAAACAGGAAAATCTTCATGCTTGGGTGCCGGTTCGTTAGTAACCAGTTCATTAATAAATTCATCTTTATCGAATAGGATTATGAAGGGCTTTGAAAGCTTAAAAGGTTCACTCAAATCTAAGCAATGAATCTCAGCACTAGTTAGATCGTTGAAGATATATTTTTTGAAGTGTGCCATCTCATTATGATCACCTTCTAAGCGATAGAAGATCTCTCTGTCAGCTTCAAACTGAGCAAAACAAGGCTCAGCATTTTTATGGAAATTGTTTTTGGTGAAAACAACAACATCCGCATCCGATACTCGGTCTCCCTTTCCTGAAGACAATGAACCTAGCAATACCGCGGCAATAACATTCTCTTCATTGACAAAGGCGTTGTATGCCGACTCCACCAATGCCTTCTGTAAAGGCAAATGATCTAGATTTAACATTTCCATTTTCAAAGCTCTCTCCTTATAGTTTGTACGAACAGACTAATACTAAGAGTCTATAATGCGAGCTTTATCGGCATGCTTCAATTAAAAATCAAATAGTTAGTTCTCACATTTACTTATTTGGACGGACAGAAGATCCCTAGCATTCATGGCAAAAACCCTAGAAAAAAACGGAGCCGATGGGCTCCGTTCTTTCTCTAACTCTTCTGCCTTATTTCTTTGGCACTTCCAATTGCATTTCAGGCATGGCTTGTCGTTTCGCTTTTAACTTACGCCACACAATCCAAGCCACAATAGCAATCAAAAGCATCACTACGTTGCCGACCGCAATGATGATCATGCTGCGTTTACGCTCTGCTTCGCGCTCTGCAATGATGCGTTTTTCCATCTCAATACGGCGTTGCTCGGCCAGCTCTGCTTCTTTGGCGATGCGGGCAGCTTCTAAATCCACTTCATCAACGACACTGAAGGTTTGTTCTTGAATAGGAAACACTAGTGCACGCTGGGTTGCGAAATCCGTTGCAAAGATTTCTCCGCGCCATGAGTACTTGCCCAGTTCAGGATCGTTATCCAAGTTCAAGGTGGTTTTCATACCATCCTGTGACACTTGCCCTTGGCTGTAGGTAATAAAGCCATCAGGTGCATTTTGCTCGACGTTTACCGCGATAGAACCGGGAGCAATCATACCTTGCTCACCACTAACCACCAGCTGATGTGGTTTCTCTGGGCTACGAGATTGAATAAACGTACGTGAGACTGGGTTTGGGTACACCAAAATCACCTGTTCTTGCGCACGCAAAAATACGCCGTTTCCAGAGGTGATTCGTGCGCGGTACTTGCCCGGTTCCACTTCGATAGGTAATTGAACGGTGAAGACGCCATCGCCCGCTTGTTCATCCAGACCGCGACCATCATCAGAAAATTCGCCAATGATCATCGGCACTGGGCGTGCTTCTTTTATCAGTTCGTCTTCATTTTCGACAAACTTAGTAAAGGTGACTCGCAAGTTGACGCGGTCGAGAAAGTCTCGCAGGACAAGCGGCTTATCGTCTGAAGTTAAACGCGCAGTGAACTTGAGCGCTTCTCCGTTATAGAGACGGTTAGGGAATACGTCGGTGCTGAGCTTGAGATGTGAAATTAAGCGGATGTTGTTTTTTGGGGTTACTTTCCCCACAGCTTGCCAAGGACCGGGCATTGGGTTATCGACTGAAATGATGTCGAGTGATGGTTCTTGATACCAACGAACGTTGTCGTAAGAGCCCCACGCGTAATATTTTTTACCATCTGGACGAACTAACACAACAGGTTGAGAACTTTGTTCACGATAAACCAGAAAAGTAATCTGTTCGATGGTCGGGTCGACACGAAAACGGTTATCCAACAAAGACATGGCGGACTCGCTCGCGGCAAATGCGAAACAACTCCAGATCGCTAAAATAGCGACCGACAAAGCCCTCAACATAGCTTCTCCTATTGGTGCCAAATACAGTCGTTTACCAGTTCTAATCTTTTCTGGTGCGCTTCTAATTCATCGGCAGTTGCACGCAAAACCTTTAGTGCTTTTCTTCCTTCAATGCGGCGAATGGTTTCTACCCCGCCTTCTTGTTTGTTGGCGTTAAATTCTAGACTCGTTTGCCCACCAGTCATCAGTAGGTAAACGTCGGCTAGAATCTCCGCATCGAGCAATGCCCCGTGGAGTGTACGGTGCGAGTTATCAATGCCGTAACGTTCACATAATACGTCGAGGTTGTTGCGCTTGCCCGGGAAGATTTTCTTCGCCATGGCAAGCGTATCCGTCACCTTGCAGTAATCGTCGGTTTTACCAATTGTTGGATCGAGTTTTTCAAACTCATAATCCATGAAGCCAGTATCGAAGGGCGCGTTATGCGCAACCAGTTCTGCGCCTTTGATAAAATCAAGAAACTCTTGGTGGACACTCGCGTATTCCGGTTTATCTATCAAGAATTCATCGGTAATACCGTGTACTTGTATCGCCTCAGGTTGAATTTCACGATCGGGCTTAATGTACACATGGAAATGACGACCAGTCAGCTTACGGTTGATGATCTCCACGGCACCGATTTCGATGATGCGGTGACCTAAGTAGTGCGGACCACCTTCTTGGTTCATACCTGTGGTTTCGGTATCGAGAACGACAATGCGATTATGTTCAGAATTGCTGCTGGTATTCATAAGGTTATGTATGTCAGACTATGCTTTATTAAATGTTTCGGCTAATAGTACCAAAAATATGACCAAACACGTTGAGATTTTCACAGACGGATCTTGTTTAGGAAATCCAGGCCCTGGTGGCTACGGCATCGTCTTACGCTACAAAGACGTAGAAAAGACGCTCTCCAAAGGCTACACCCTCACCACCAACAATCGCATGGAAATGTTAGCCGCTGTTGTCGCCCTGCAAACACTGAAAGAGCCGTGCCGTGTCACGCTGACGACCGATAGTCAGTACGTGCGCCAAGGGATCACGCAGTGGATTCACAACTGGAAAAAACGCGGCTGGAAAACCGCAGATAAAAAGCCCGTGAAGAACGCCGATTTATGGCAAGCACTGGATAAAGAAACGGCACGCCACCAAGTGGATTGGCATTGGGTTAAAGGCCATGCTGGACACAGAGAAAACGAAATCTGTGATGAACTCGCCCGCACAGCAGCAGAAAACCCAACAGAAGAAGATACAGGCTACCAGCCATCTTAATACGCTAGTAGCGCTGGCTCGACACTCTCTTCACACCAAATCCCTCTCGGTTCATCACGCCAAGCGGCGTCAGTTTTTTCTTTAGACGCCAATGTGGTTTGATTGGCTTGAGAGGGTACGTTCGTTTACGAGCGACGATATAGTACAAGCTCCCCGCCGGAGAAGCCCAATCCCCCAAGCTGTTTTCTAACCAAGTCCACATGGTGCGATAACGTGTCATAGGAAACAGCGCATAACGATCACAATGAATTACTTGGTAATTGAGTAACCCCAACCAGTCATTGATTCGGCTCGAAGTAAACATTCGTCCACTCCACGGCAAGTTATTTTTACGCCATGGGAATAAACTCGCTAAACCAGTAAAGCTAATTGGGTTAAAACCCGTAATGATCAAGCAGCCATCATCCATCATCACTCTGTCTACTTCTCGCAGCAGACGGTGTGGATCACTTGCATAATCAAGCTGATGGGCAAGTATCACGACATCAAAGCTTTTTTCCAAAAAGGGCAATTCGTAACCATCTGCGATAACATTGTGCAACGGGTTCTGGATATCTACGTTGACTTGGTGTTGAATGTTACAATTACAGCTGGTTAGCTCACAGCTCAACCCGCCCAGTTTGAGCATATGGTAGCCGAACAGTTTCGGACACCATTCATCAAGTCGGGTCTGGATTGACTCAAGCACCCAAGGCCCATTGTTCATCGCTGACCAAGTCGATGGGTGCGGTAAAGTTTTGTTGCTGAGTGCTGGTTTCATTAACCACCTGACTTAAAAAGGGTGACGGAGAACGAATCGTGTTAGAGATCAAAAGCATACCCGCATTTAATGATAATTACATCTGGCTGATACAAAATAGCGACAAGCGTTGCGCCGTGGTCGATCCAGGCGATGCACAGCCAGTACTAGATTATTTGCAGGCTAACGAATTAACTTTAGAAGCGATCTTAGTTACACACCACCACAACGATCACATTGGCGGTGTTCCAGATTTAGTTCGTGCATTTCCTCACGTTACCGTTGTCGGCCCGAAAGCGGAGCCAATTCCGACCTTAACAACTCCTATGGAAGAAGGCGATAAGCTTGAGCTGTTCGGCGAAATCTTCTTGGTGCTCGGTTTGCCGGGGCACACGCTCGGTCATATAGGGTATGTAGGCGATAGCAAGCTGTTCTGTGGTGACGTGCTATTTTCTGCTGGTTGCGGTCGTATTTTCGAGGGTACACCAGAGCAGATGTTTGAATCCCTGAGCAAAATTGCAGCGCTTCCAGAAGAAACACAAGTGTTCTGCGCGCATGAATATACAGCGAGTAACGTTGCCTTTGCGCTGGCTGTGGAACCCGATAACGAGCAACTACGTCAATACCGAGACGATGTGAACCGCCTTCGTGCACTAAATATTCCTACCCTTCCTACAACGCTGCGAAAAGAAAAGTGGATTAATCCATTCTTGCGTACCACCAATCCAGACGTTGTTAAGTCTGTCGCGAACCGCATTAAAAATAGCGATCCATGCTCGGTTTTTACTGCTTTGCGTGAGTGGAAGAACGAATTTTAACCATTTTCTGCTTGTAAGTTTGCAAGACCCCAGTATTATCAGGGGCTGATTTTTTGGGAAGCGCCACTGGCGCTTCTCTTACGTTTGGGGTCGATATAAATCAACTTGAATGTCGCTCCCATGCATAATTTTAGAAGCTCTCCGCCTCTATTGAATATTAGTTAGTGTTAAAAGATGTCTATTATCTCACGACTGCCACGCAACTTAGGCTGCGCGACAGGCAGGAGAAGATAAAAAGGCCCTAAATAGGCTGAACCCATGCGTTTGAAGTATAGCTGGGCGTTGGTGTTGTTATTATCTGGCTGTCAATTGACTCAGCCAAATTCGTCCACCACTCCAACTCCAGAAACCAACAAGTCAGAGCAAACTGCTAAGCAGAATGCCACTAAGACTAAATCTAAAAACAAACAATCTTTGGCGAAAGATTCTGCTAAGGATACGCCAAAAGTACTCTCCCCTCAGGAACAAGAAGATGTGTGGCAACGTATTGCTATGCAGCTTGAAATGGACATCCCAAACAACAAGAAAGTGGATTATTACCGTACGTGGTATTTGAAACACCCAAACCACCTGTACACGGTATCTAAACGTGCAGCGCCATTTCTTTACATGATCACGCAACGTATCGAAGAACGTGGATTGCCAATGGAGCTTGCTCTTCTACCGGTTGTGGAAAGCTCATTTGACGCTTTCGCCTACTCGCACGGTAGCGCAGCAGGTTTGTGGCAGTTTGTGCCAGGCACCGGGAAAATGATGGGGCTTGAACAAAACTACTGGTATGACGGGCGTCGCGATGTCGCTGCCTCTACCGATGCTGCATTGGATTATCTTGTTCAATTAAATGAACGTTTTGACGGAAACTGGGAACACGCAATCGCAGCCTACAATAGTGGCGGCGGTCGTGTATCTAGCGCTATCCGTAAGAACAAAAAATTGGGTAAACCTGTCGACTTTTTCTCTTTAGATCTGCCCAAAGAGACCAGTAGCTACGTGCCAAAACTTCTCGCTCTTGCGGACGTGGTGGCAAACCAAGAAAAGTACGGTATCGACATTCCATCTATCCCAAACAAACCAGTGCTGACGTTAGTCGATCCGAAAGAACAACTGGATCTCGCTATCGCTGCTGATTACGCGGGCATCGGGGTAAAAGAGCTGCAAAGCTACAACCCTGCCTACAACCAATGGTCCACCGCACCAGAAGGTCCTCATCAGCTTCTTATTCCTGTGGAGAAGAAGGATGCGTTCTTAACTCAAGTTGAGAGCAATCGCGGTAAAGGCATGAAAGTCGCGCGTTACAAAGTCAAATCTGGCGACTCGTTGAGTATGTTGGCGAAGAAATACGGTACGACCTCAAAAGTGATTCGTCGTGCTAACGGCCTGTCGAACAACAACATTCGCATTGGTCAGTACTTACTTATTCCGACGTCAACCAAAGACGATTCAAAGTACGCACTTACAGCGCAAAACCGTTTGAACAAAACGCAATCGCAAGCTCGTGGCCAACTGAAACTGTCACACGTTGTGCAATCGGGTGAAAGTTTGTGGTCTATCGCTCGTGACAACAAGGTTTCACACAAATCGCTAGCAAAATGGAACGGTATGGGACCAAAAGATACCCTGCGCGTCGGTCAAAAGCTGGTGATTTGGAAAAAATCAGACCAAGGCGCCGTGATTCGTACCGTGTTCTACAACGTTCGCTCTGGCGACACCATCAGTGGCATCGCAAGCAAATTCAAGGTGAAGAGCAACGACATCGTAAAATGGAACTCGCTGCATAAGCAGAAGTACCTAAAACCGGGTCAAAAACTTAAGCTGTACGTAGATGTAACTAAGGTAAGTGTATGAACCCGTCAAGTAACCCACTCGTAATGTTGTTGGATATATTCCGTTCTCCAACCTCTTGTTTTCTTGCGCTTTATCAGCGTGGTGGTTGGGGATGGCAACCTTTCATCTTTTTGATGCTAAGCCCATTCCTATTTTGGGGCGCGTACTTTTCGAACGTTGATTTTACGTGGTTAAGTGACCAACTCACTGTACAGTTCCAACAAATCGACCCACAGCAGATTGAGCTATTGGAACCAAACACGTTGATGGCAAGTGCGATCATTAATGACGTGTTCAATCGCTTTGCGACGCTTTTGTTGCTTGCGTTTTGGTTCTTCCTTGCGACTAAAGCAAGTAAACAACAATACGGTTATTGGAAATGGTTTGCGGCATCGTGCGCCATTTTGTTTCCAGCGGTATTGGGCGACATTGCAAGCTACGCAAGCTTACTATTGAAACATGGTCAGGTAATGACCTATGCGGCGGATCTCAACAGTCTCAATGGCTTACTGAAGTTGCCACTCACCAACGAATGGTCTCATTTTGCTAGCTCACTGCCACTTCTGTTGCCTTGGTACATTGTTCTAGGTTACGGCGTGGTATTAACGTGGACTGAATTTGAACGCGGACAGGCTCTGGTGATTTCGAGCCTGCCTTGGATTGCGTTTTACGTAATTTGGGCGTTGTACATCGTTATCGCTTAAGCTGACTAACACTAATCGTTAAGCGTAAACGACACCAGTAATGGATTATGATCGGAAGCGTCACTCTGCGGCGCTTTCGCATTTTTCAGCGTTAGTCCGCGGTAGAATACATGGTCTAGCGGCAAACCCGTAATAAACTGCGTACGATGATCTGGCGAGAATTGTACTTCTCTCAAATTTGCTTCCCTCAGGGCCTGCTTCATGGCCGAAATCCGATATTCGCTCCAACTATTAAAATCACCAGCAAATACGATTGGCCCGCTGTGTTGTTTAAGTAGCGTCTCAAGCGCAGAAAGTTGCGAAGTATATTCTTCCGTTCCAACGGTAAAGTTGATCGCATGCACATTGATAACGGCCAAGCTCTCACCATTACTTAAACGATACTGGCTGTACAACGCCGATTTTGGCAAACGCAACCACGGTTCTTTTGACGTGTACGCGCATGCTTTAACTGGCTGCTTTTGAGCAATACTAATCACGCCAGCTCCGCTGCCTAACGCTTTAAACGCGCTGACTTGGTTGCTGACCCAGCTGCCATCTACCAACCATTGTTTAAAACTGTCTGTCATGCTGGCTTCTTGCAGCAATAACAATTGCTTATCTGCCGAGAACAACTCCAGCTCAGATTGCCAGTTAGCGCGATTTTGCTTGTAGATGTTCCAAACTAAAAGGTTGAGTTCACCGTTATCGTCCAGAGCTTTTGCTCCGCTAAACTCTATACATCGAATGTCTTCGGTAATTTCAGAACCAGTTTGTGTGATGATCTGTGGGTGTTCTGGCACGGTAAAGATGACTTGAAAACTCACTACCGCAGCCATGATTAGAAAGGCTAAAGAGAGAACAAAACGCTTAAACATGAGAGCGTACCTGAATGCATGAAATAAAAAAGGAGCCTTATTGGGCTCCCTTTTAGCTTAATCAAAAATGCGATTGTAGTGAAATCTTAAATCGCGTCTTCGTCTTCTTCACCAGTACGGATACGAACCACACGCTCAACATCCGTTACGAAAATTTTACCATCGCCAATCTTACCTGTTTGCGCGGTTTCGATGATGGTTTCTACGCATTTGTCTGCTACATCTTCAGTAACAACAATTTCCAGTTTCACTTTCGGTAGGAAGTCCACCATGTATTCCGCACCGCGGTATAGCTCAGTGTGGCCTTTCTGACGACCAAAACCTTTCACTTCAGAAACGGTCATCCCTGTGATGCCTACTTCAGCAAGTGCTTCTCGAACATCATCCAATTTAAATGGCTTGATAATCGCTTCAATCTTTTTCATGTTCATCCCTTAAGCTTCAATCGTTTGCGCATATTATCGTTTAGCGTCTCATAACATTCAATGTTTGTCTCTGGTTCATCAGCTAAAATCCTGAGCTCAATAAGGTTTATTAAGTCGAGACAAAACAAAACCAGAGCAATGCTCTGGTTTTGTAGAAATAAGATAACGACTTGTTAATGCGCTTTTTACTTACTTCAAACTTGAGTAGTAAGCGGCAAGGTTTGCAATATCGTCATCAGAAAGCAGCGACGCCTGAGCCTGCATTACCGCAGCAAGACCACCGTTACGTTCTTTGTTTTTGTAAGCCTTGATTGAGCTCACGATGTACTGCTCGTTTTGCCCTTTCAAATTTGGGTAGCCTGGAATCGTTGCGTTACCGTCTGCGCCATGACATGCCGCACATACTGCAGCTTTAGCTTGTCCCGCAGCGGCATCACCCGCCAGAGCTTGGCCACTCAACATGGTTAGTGCAGCCACTGCACCGATCATTACTTTCTTCATTGCTTCACCTAATCGTTTTTTTATTTGAGATAGTTATGGTCGATATTGTGACATGAATTACAAAGGCTTGCGCCAAATGAGTTCACAGTCTTGGCCACTAAATGTTTGATCCACAAACAAGTCTGCGACTGCAACAACTTGGTCTTTGTACATCAAAATCGGGATCTGACGACGTAACCAGCTTGGCACATTGTATTCTTGGAATAACTTTTTCAGTTTACGACTGCAACTACGTGTTGTGGGGTGTGCCGACAAACCTTCGGGATTGAAAGTAACCCTCAATAACTCGGGGTGCGATGGCAGCGAAATACTTGGCTGATGAGAACCCGAACTAAGCGTTAACGTCCCCAAACTCTCAGGTAAAACCAGTGGCTCATCGATTTGGATATGGCCTTGCCAACTCGTCACATCGTCATGAGGCGTAACCCAGTACAATTTGTTTTGGAAGCGTCGGATCTCTCCTTGTTTGAGTTTAAGCTTTGGATTGGCATCTTGTTGCGCCAATGCCACTTCTTGCCAAATCAAGCGCAATTGAGTTTGACTCGGCATGTTTGCATTCAATTTACTCAACCACATACGAATCAAACGCGCTTGCGCTAATTCACTATGGATAGCTAACTCATCAATACTTAAGCTCAAATCCGCCTGTAGAGCCCGCGCAAACACCGAACCTAGGAGTTCATCCAATAACGATTCTTGCTGAGCACATAAGCTTGCGCTTCGTTGCACGGCTTGATGAATACTCGGCCAACGCTCAGACAACTCAGGGACGATACGATGACGTAAAAAATTTCGATCGTAGCGCGTATCTTGGTTACTTTCGTCTTCTACCCATTCCAAACCAATGTTCTTCGCCGTCGCTTCTATCTGCTCGCGCTTGGTGTTAAGTAGCGGACGAACTAATGTGCCACCAGCAAACGGCATACTTTCTGCCATCGAAGATAAACCCTTAGGTCCACTTCCACGTTTCAACGCGAGTAAAAATGTTTCGACTTGGTCGTCGGCATGCTGACCTGTTAGCAATAAGTCGCCACGATTGATATGACGAGCCAGAGCTTCATAGCGCGCTTCACGTGCCAGCAATTCAATGCTCTCACCACTATTGGTATCTAGGTTCACACGCTCTACCGAGCACGAAATACCTGCTTGTTTCGCCCATACTTGACACTTATCGGCCCAAATGTCCGCATTTTCACTCAAACCATGATGAACATAAACCGCGTGGCAAGAGAGGGAGTTTTCTTCTCGATAACGGCGAAGTAACTCAAGTAACAAGCGCGAGTCCACACCACCACTAAACGCGACAACGACCTTCGTTTGAGGTTGATAATAGGTGTTCAATACATGAGAAAACTGCTGGTAAAGCGATTCCATAAGCGATCCGATAGGTACAAAAAAGGGTTAGACATATGTCCAACCCTTTCCATTTTATCCGTTATCTCGCGAGATATCAGCAGTAACCGTAGTTCATTAGACGTTGGTAACGGCGTTCACGTAGCGATTCTTCATCTAGCTGCTCAAGATCTTCTAGCTGACGAAGCAGCGTCGCTTTCATGTTTTCAGCCATTTTAACGTGATCGCGGTGCGCGCCACCTAGTGGCTCTTCGATGATCTCATCAATTAGCTCAAGTTCTTTAAGGCGAGGAGCAGTTAGACCCATTGCTTCTGCTGCTTGAGGCGCTTTGTCAGAATCACGCCATAGGATTGAAGCACAACCTTCTGGAGAAATTACTGAGTACGTAGAGTACTGAAGCATGTTCACATAGTCGCCTACACCAATAGCTAGTGCACCGCCTGAACCACCTTCACCTACAACGTTACAGATTACTGGAACTTTAAGACCAGACATCACTTTTAGGTTTTTCGCGATAGCTTCAGATTGACCACGCTCTTCTGCACCAACACCTGGATATGCGCCAGCTGTGTCGATGAATGTGATGATTGGCATGTTGAAACGCTCGGCCATTTCCATCAAACGTAGTGCTTTGCGGTAACCTTCTGGCTTTGGCATGCCAAAGTTACGTCTTACTTTTTCTTTTGTCTCACGGCCTTTTTGGTGACCAATGATCATCACTGGACGACCTTCAAGACGTGCAATACCACCGACAATCGCTTTGTCGTCTGCGAATGCGCGGTCACCCGCGAGTTCGTCAAACTCTTCAAATACGTGTTGAACGTAATCAAGCGTGTATGGACGTAGTGGGTGACGAGCCAGTTGAGCTGTTTCCCATGCACCTAGGTCGCTGAAGATCTTCTTCTTAAGTTCTAGGCTCTTCTTCTCAAGCTGTTCGATTTCTTTATCCAGGTCAATTGCAGAATCACCACCATGACGTGATACGTCACGTAGTGCTTCGATTTTCGCTTCTAGTTCTGCAATTGGCTTTTCAAATTCAAGAAAGTTTAGGCTCATCTATGAATCCTTGTTGACTCAGCGTCTGACATATTGCGCTGAATTTTTTAGTTAAATTCGAGTTCTACCTGGCTTTTGCCAAGCAACTGTTTTAAATCGTCTATTAATGTATCACTTGGCGTTACTCGCCATTCGGTGCCCAATGTTAACCGCGCTCTGGCGTCGGCACGCTGGTAGTATACATTGACGGGTACGGTTCCGGCTTTGTGCGGTTCTAAAATACGACTAAACTGCTCAAAGAATTGATCATTGATCTGGTTCGCATCAATTGATACCGACAGACCACGTGCGTATTTTTCGCGCGCGCTGCCGAGATCCATAACTTCACGCGCCGACATTTTAAGGCCACCGTTGAAGTCATCAAAGCTGACCTGTCCCGAAACCACCAAAATTCTGTCTTTTTCGAGAAGTTCAGCATACCGATCAAGTGCATCGGAGAACAGCATTACTTCCATTCGACCACTTCGGTCGTCCAACGTCATGATACCAATGCGAGTACCTCGCTTGGTTGTCATCACTCGCGCAGCAATCACTAAACCTGCTACCGTTACCGATTGATCGCGACGTGTTGGGGTCGCATCCTTTAGTCGACAACTGGTGTATTTGTTTAGTTCCTTTAAATACGCGTTAATGGGGTGCCCGGTCAAATATAAACCGAGAGTTTCGCGCTCCCCTTCTAGCCAAACCTTTTCTGGCCATGGTGGCACTTGCGTGTATTTATTCTCAACTTCTTCTGGTGCATCGGTCAACACACCAAACATATCGCCTTGGCCAAAGGCCTCTGCTTGGTGATGTTGGCTGGCCGCTTTAACGGCATCGTTCAGTGACGCCATCATCGCCGCTCGATGAGGGCCAAGTCGGTCAAGTGCACCTGCATAAATCAGCTTTTCGATGACGCGTTTGTTAACACGTTTGAGATCGATACGAGCACAGAAATCAAATAGATCTTTAAAGTGACCACCTTTGTTTCGCGCTTCTAGTATCGCATCGATAGGGCCTTCACCCACACCTTTGATTGCGCCGATACCGTAAACAATCGCACCGTTTTCATCAACGTTGAAACGGTATAAACCGGAGTTGATGTCTGGCGGCAACACGGTGAGTTTCATGCGGAAACATTCGTCCACCAGACCAACTACTTTTTCGGTGTTATCCATATCGGCTGTCATTACCGCCGCCATGAATTCAGCTGGATAGTGCGTTTTAAGCCACAGCGTTTGGTAAGACACCAGTGCGTAAGCCGCTGAGTGCGATTTGTTAAAACCGTAACCTGCGAACTTTTCTACCAAGTCGAAGATTTTCATCGCCAACTCGCCATCAACACCGTTCTTCACTGCCCCTTCTTCGAAGGTTGCACGCTGCTTGGCCATTTCTTCCGGCTTTTTCTTACCCATCGCACGACGCAGCATATCCGCACCACCAAGGGTGTAGCCAGACAAAACCTGCGCAATCTGCATTACCTGTTCTTGATACAGAATGATGCCGTACGTCGGATCGAGGATTTCTTTTAGTGACTCGTGTTGCCACTTTTCATCGGGGTAAGAGATCGCTTCTCGGCCATGTTTACGGTCGATAAAGTTATCTACCATGCCCGATTGCAACGGACCCGGACGGAACAAGGCCACCAATGCGATGATGTCTTCAAAACAGTCAGGCTGAAGTCGTTTGATCAGCTCTTTCATACCACGCGATTCAAGCTGGAATACCGCAGTGGTCTCTGAGTTTTGGAGTAAACGAAACGAAGCCGGATCTTCCAAAGGTATCGACTCGATACGAACAGGAGGTTTACCTTCCTTCTCCAAGCGCGGGTTAATCAACCCTAATGCCCAGTCGATAATGGTTAGAGTACGTAGGCCCAAGAAGTCAAACTTAACCAGACCAGCAGTTTCTACGTCGTTCTTATCAAACTGAGTTACGGGGAAATGTCCTTCCGCATCCGCATAAATTGGCGCAAAGTCTGTAATCGTGGTTGGTGAAATTACAACACCACCCGCGTGCTTACCGGCGTTACGTGTACAACCTTCTAATAGGCGACACATATCGATGAGTTCTTTAACTTCCTCATCGGCCTCATAAAGCTCAGGCAGAGCAGGCTCGGCTTTAAACGCTTTTTCTAGCGTCATACCCGGATCTGGCGGAACCAGTTTCGAAATACGGTCAACGAAACCAAATGGGTGACCAAGAACACGACCAACGTCACGGATTACCGCTTTCGCCGCCATCGTACCGAATGTGATGATCTGAGATACGGCATCGCGACCGTACATTTCGGCAACGTGATCAATTACTTGGTCACGCTTATCCATACAAAAGTCGACGTCGAAATCGGGCATGGATACACGTTCTGGGTTCAAGAAACGTTCGAAGAGCAAGTCATATTCAAGCGGATCAAGATCGGTGATTTTCAGCGCGTAGGCCACCAAAGAACCGGCACCCGAACCACGACCAGGACCGACTGGAATCGCGTTGTCTTTCGACCACTGGATGAACTCCATTACGATCAAGAAGTAGCCAGGGAACCCCATTTGGTTGATTACGTCGAGTTCGATTTGTAAACGCTCGTCGTATTCTGGACGGCGCTTTTTGCGCTCTTCTTCATTAGGGAATAGGAACTCTAGACGCTCTTCCAAACCTTCTCGCGACTTCATGACCAAGAATTCAGTTTCTTCCATCCCTTCTGTTGGGAAGGCTGGCAAGAAGTATTCACCCAAACGAACGGTCACGTTGCAACGCTTGGCGATCTCAACACTGTTTTCTAGCGCTTCTGGAATATCAGCAAACAGCTCACACATTTCCTCTTCAGTGCGAAGGTACTGCTGCGGGCTGTAATTTTTTGGTCGGCGTGGATCTTCTAATGTGTAGCCATCATGAATCGCAACACGAATCTCGTGCGCATCGAAAAGGTCTGCACTTAGGAAAACCACTTCGTTTGTCGCGACCACAGGCAAGTCATGTTGCTCAGCGAGATCGATGGCAAAATGCAAGTACGTCTCTTCATCCGGACGACCTGTACGAATCAATTCTAGATAGAAACGGTCCGGGAAATGCTGTTTGTAAAACTCTACACAGCTTTCAACCAGTTTACGGTTACCTTTAAGCAGCGCTTTGCCGATATCGCCATTTTTAGCACCAGAGAGAACGATTAAGCCTTCTGACATCTCGGCCAGCCACGCCCTATCAATCACAGGTTGGTGCTGAACGTGGCCACGTAAGTACGCTTTGGAAATCAGTAACGTGAGGTTCTTGTAACCTGCATTGTCGGCAGCAAGTACTGTCAGCTGGGTCAGTTCTTCACCAAATTCATCAGATTGCATTTTGAAATCTGCACCGATGATCGGTTTAACGCCGGAGCCATGCGCTGTGCCATAAAACTTCACCAAACCACATAAGTTGGTGAAGTCAGTCAAAGCCATGGCAGGCATACCAAGCTCGGCGACTTTCTTAACTATCGGTGGAACTTTATTGATACCATCCACCATCGAGAAATCACTGTGAATACGAAGGTGGACGAACTTGGGATCTGACATTAACAGGTACCGTGTAACTCTATTTTGTTTGGGATTCTAACCTAAAGGGGGCTGGGTTTATAACACCAATCCGCCCAATTTATTAATCTAAGCCTAAAGCTTTCTTTACTGGTTTGAAGCTCTTACGGTGCTCGCTTATCACACCATGTTGCTCAATTGCTTCAAAGTGCGCTTTGGTTGGATAACCTTTGTGCTTCGCAAAGCCGAATTGCGGATATTGTTTATCCAGCTCTTCCATCTCTTGGTCGCGCACAACTTTAGCAATGATGGAAGCGGCACTGATTTCAGCCACTCGTAAATCGCCTTTCACCACAGCTTGAGAATCCATCGGTAGCTCAGGGCAACGATTACCATCGATCAGCACTAAATCTGGCTGTACCTTCAGTCCCGCAATCGCACGTTGCATAGCAACCATGGTAGCTTGCAGAATATTCAGTTCATCAATCTCTTCGGGAGAGCAACGGCCTACCGCCCACGCTAGCGCTTTTTCTTTGATTTCAGGAAGCAGTGCCAGACGCTTTTTCTCGCTCAGCTTCTTAGAGTCATTCAAGCCTTCGATTGGGTTATTGGGATCGAGGATAACTGCAGCGGTGACGACATCTCCAACCAAAGGGCCGCGTCCAACTTCATCGACTCCGGCGATCAATTGGTAACCTTGAGGGTATTCAAACGGAGGGAGCTCTACTTTTGCTTTTGTCGTTTTTGCTTTCGCGACCATGGTACTTCTCTATTTTTCAATCAATTTCAATACTGCATTCGCAGCTTGTTGATCCGCGTCTTTACGAATCCAATGATGCATTTCGGTGAACTTATCAAGCATTGGCTTATTATCACTCTCTAGCAAACGAGAAACTTCATTGAACAAGTTGTCTGGTGTGCAATCGTCTTGAAGATACTCTTTAACCAGTTCGTCATCTGCGAGAATATTGGGTAGTGACACGTACTTAGTTTTCAATAGGCGCTTGGCCAGAAAGGCGGTAAAGGTATTGACGCGATAGCCAACAACCATAGGACGCTTAAGCAACATGCACTCTAACGCTACCGTTCCAGATGCTAGCATTACCGCATCAGAGGCTGTAATAACATTGCGAGCTGTATCATCCACTAATTTGAAATCAAGCTCGGGCGCATGCGCTTTCCACGCTTGCTCAAATTGCTCTCGACGTTTTTGATTAACTAGCGCCACTACAAAGCCCAAACCGGGGTATTTTTGGTGCAGAAGCTTGCACGTCTCAATGAATGGCTGAGAGAGCATCTTGAGCTCACTACCACGGCTACCCGGTAAAACTGCTAACCATTTTTTGTCTTGTTCAAGTCCTAGCAGATCTCGCGCAGGCGCTTGCTCAGATTGCAAAGGAATAGCATCCGCTAAGGTGTGGCCGATAAACTCACAAGGCACGTTAAATTTATCGTAAAACGCCTTTTCAAACGGTAGAAAAGCCAGTACCAGGTTGGTCGCAGCCTCGATTTTGAAGATACGCTTTTGACGCCACGCCCATACTGAAGGGCTCACGTAGTGCACGGTTTTAATGCCTGCTTGCTTTAAATCTAACTCTAGACGCAAGTTAAAATCTGGCGCATCAATACCGACAAAAACATCTGGCGGGTTCTGGGTGAAGTACTTAACAAGCTCAGCTTTTACTTTTAATAAACGAGGTAATCGTCCAAGCACTTCAACTAAGCCCATTACAGCTAACTCTTCCATATCAAAAAGAGATTCACAGCCTTGCGCGATCATTTTTGGCCCACCGATGCCAACGAACTCTGCATTCGGGTATCGTTCTTTCACTGCCTTGATAAAGCCTTCCCCTAGCGTGTCACCAGATAACTCGCCAACAATGATGCCAATACGTAATGGTTTTTCCATATCGATTCCGCCCTATGTACTATGGATAAGGGATTCCTTATCCATAAAACACAAAAAGACCGCAGCCCTAATTGGGCGCGATCTTTTCCACTTATTGATTCATTCGCGAATTAACGAATGATACCACGTTCCGTTGTTTCTAGAATGTCAGAAAAACGCTTCACAGCTGGCCATTCTTGTGCCATTTCTGCAAGAATCGGTTTCACTTCTTCTAGCGTTTTACCAGAGCGGTAAATTTCTTTGTACGCTTTTTGTAGTGCTCGAATTTCTGGTTTCTCAAAACCATTGCGCTTCAAACCAACTAGGTTCAAACCAAACGGCGTAGCATGGTTACCTTGAGCAAGCACGTAAGCAGGTACGTCCTGAACAACCGCAGAACAACCACCAACGTATGCATAAGCGCCTACCGTACAGAATGGGTGAATGGCAGAAAGTGCCATTACACCAGCGTGATCTTCTACTGTTACATGGCCACCCAAAATCGCATTGTTACCAATGTGAGTATGGTTGCCTACTACGACGTCATGCGCGATGTGTGCATTCACGCACAGTAGGTTGTCGTCGCCAATCACTGTTGTCGCTTTGTCTTGCACAGTACCACGATGAACCTGAACCGCTTCGCGAATCACATTACGGTCACCGATAACCACGGTTGTATCTTCGCCACCATACTTCTTGTCTTGGTTTTCTTCACCAATCACTGCATGTGGGAAAATACGGTTATCTTTACCAATTTTGGTATGGCCTTTGATTACTACGTGAGACATGACTTCAGTACCTTCACCAATCTCCACCGTTGAGGTGATGTAGGTAAAAGGACCAACCGTCACGTTAGCGCCAATTTTTGCGCCTTCTTCTACCACCGCAGCTGGGTGGATTTTAGCGGTTTCATGAATCATATTAAAACTCTCGACGAGCACACTTCAGCTCTGCTGAACACACTACTTCGCCGTCAACTTTTGCTACACCGCTAAATGCAGCAATGCCACGACGCTCTTTTAGAAATTCAACTTCAATAACCATTTGGTCACCAGGAACCACAGGTTTACGGAATTTCGCGCCGTCTACACTCGCAAAGTAGTACAACTCGTTTTCTGTCGGTGCACCAAATGATTTAAATGCTAGTAGGCCAGTAGCCTGAGCCATAGCTTCCAGAATCAACACACCTGGGAATACTGGTAGTTGAGGAAAGTGACCTGTGAACTGAGGTTCGTTAACCGACACATTTTTAATTGCGTGAAGGTACTTCGCTTCTTGGAAGTCAATCACTCGGTCGATCAATAAGAATGGGTAGCGATGAGGTAGTAGCTCTTGAATTTCAGAGATGTTCATCGTTTTCTTTTCAGTAGTCAAAGTCGTCTTCCTATATCAATTCTCTTAACCAAGATGGCAAGGCAGCGGCAAAGGCCGCAAACTGGGAAATGCCTGCAAAGTGTATACCAGCTTGATAATAAATCTACTAATAGCGCGTCATTATAGAAGAAAAAGACCCGCATTTCGCGAGTCTTTGTTCAGAATATGGAACTAAGATTCTTCTTTCTGCTCCAGCTGTTTTTCAACAGCTTTCAAGCGTTTGTTCATCTCGTCAATACGGTGAACACGAGTTGCCGTCTTGCGCCATTCTCGGTTCGTCTGTAATGGGATACCTGATGAATAAAGACCCTTTTCTTCGATACTGCGCATTACCATGCCCATACCGGTGATGGCAACACCATCTGCGATAGTGATGTGGCCATTTAGAACCGACGCGCCGCCGATCTGACAGTACTTACCAATTTTAGTACTGCCGGCGACAATAGTACCACCTGGCATCACGGTACCATATCCGATCTGCACGTTATGTGCGATTTGAAGTTGGTTATCAAGAATCACATTATCTTCAATAATGGTATCTTCAAGTGCACCACGGTCAATCGTAGTACATGCACCAATCTCGACGCGGTTACCAATGCGCACAGAACCAAGCTGAGGGATTTTAATCCACTCGCCTTTATCGTTCGCATAACCAAAACCGTCAGAGCCAATGACTGTGCCAGATTGAACCAGACAGTCATCGCCTAATGATACTTCATGATAAATTGTCACATTAGCCCAAAGCTTGGTGTTGTTCCCCAGCTTCGCGTTTTTACCGATAAAGCAACCTGCGCCGATAACAACGTTATCACCCAGTTCAACCCCCGTTTCAATAACCGCGTTTGCACCAACTGCAACGTTTTCACCCATCTTCACATCGGATGCAATCACTGCACTCGGTGCAATGTCTTCAGCAGGTTTTGGTGTGGTATCCATAGCCTGAACAACACGAGCGAATGCAACATAAGGGTCAGCAACGACGAGTGCATTACCAGCACACTGGTCCTTATGCTCTGCCTTCACCATCACCACTGTTGCTTTACATTCAGATAGATGCTTTGCGTATTTTGGGTTAGACAAGAAAGTCACGTCACCTTCTTGCGCTTTATCCATTGGAGCTACACGGCCAACGACGAGTGACTCGTCACCAAATAGCTCACCCCCGGTAATTGTCGCCAACTCGGCTAATGTCAATTTTTTCATAACTTCTTATTTTAGAGCTTTAATTACGTCTTCTGAGATATTGTATTCTGGTTTGCCGTATTGCAGTGCAGAAATATCAATAACTAGGTCGTAACCTTTTTTGTCTGCTACTTTCTTCACAGCATCTTGGATTGTTTTGAATAGCTTCGCTTTCTCTTCTGCTTCACGACGAGCGCTTGCTTTCTCTAGAGCTTGAGCTTTTACTTTGTATTCGCTGTCTAGCTTCGCGATGTCGATACGCAATTTCTCAATTTCTTCCTGACCTAGAAGTTCACCATCACGTTGTAGTTTTTCAATCTTGGTTTTAGCTTGCGCTTGAATTGATTTCAGTTCATCAGCTTTGCTCTTAAAGTCTTTCTGCATTTTTTGTAGAACGACTTCACGTTGAGGAAGAGCTTGGAAAACTTGAGCAGTGTTTACGTAAGCGATTTTCTGTGCAGCTTCGGCTGCGTTTGCAAACATTGAAGAGCTCAGTACAAGAAGGCCAATCCCAGCCGCTTTGATCATTTTATTCAAAATATTTTCCTCTTTAGAAAGTTCTACCGATAGTGAATGTGAAGAACTCTTCATCATCGCCATCAAATTTCTTAATTGGTTTCGCTAGTGAGAAGACTAGAGGCCCCATTGGAGACATCCACTGCAACGCCGCACCATAAGATGAACGGTAGTTGGTTGGATCTGAGTAATCGTAGTAGTAACGGTCACCATATTCTGCACCAGAGTCGCGATAGTCAAACTCGGTATCCCAAATACTTGCCATATCGAAGAAAATACTGGTTCGAATTTGGTTGCGAACTTCGTCCGACGCAAATGGTGTAGGAACAATCAGCTCGATACTTGCTAGCGCTACTGCGTTACCACCAACAGAATCGTCTGTAGCAGTATCAGCACCATTGTTCGAGCCAGAGTAATCACGATAAACCGCTTTCGGACCTACGCTGTTAGAGCCGAAACCACGTAGTGTCGTAAAGCCACCTGCGTAATAGTTTTCGTAGAATGGGAACAAGTTATCGTTGCCATCCGTCTGACCGTAACCGTTACCATAACCTAAGCGACCACGGAACAAGAGCGTGAACTCATGCTTCTTAGTCAAAGGCACGTACTGACGCACATCGTACTGCATTTTGAAGTATTGAACGTCAGAGCCAGGTACGGTCATCTTGTAGAATGCGCGTTGGTGGTTACCCGCTGTCGGGAAATAACCGCGGTTCAGGTTGTTACGAGTCCAAGAAATGTTGAAGTCAAAGTCGTTGGTGTTTAACGCACCGCTTGAGTCGATATTGTCTGCTTGAGCTTGCAAGAATTGCTCTACCTGCAAGTAAGGTGACAAGTTACCGATCTTGTTGTGGGTATAACCAACGCCGAATTCAAAACGGTTCAGTTCGTCAAATGGGAAACCCCATGTCAAACTTGCACCATAACTTTGGTTGGTATAGTCAACGATACCCGCTTCCGATGCTTCAAATTCATCGTAGAAAATCTTACCGCCCAAGCTTACACCATCAAGGTTCCAGTATGGGTCGCGGTAGTCTAAGCTCACGTTCTTTTGATAGTCGTTCATCATCGCGTTGATACCAACGCGGTTACCGCTACCTAAGAAGTTGTCTTGTTGCAGACCAACTTGGAAGCTGACGCCCGATTCGGTACCGTAGCCAACACCAAAGTTTACACTGCCTGAGTTCGCTTCTTTAACCGAGTAAACCAGATCAACTTGATCATCACTACCTGGTACACGAACCGTTTGTACTTCTACGTTTTCAAAATAGCCAAGACGGTTAAGTCGTGTCTTACCAGTTTCAATCGACTTGGAGTTTAGCCAGCTACCTTCCATTTGGCGCATTTCACGACGCAGCACTTCATCTTTCGTTGAGTTATTACCAGTAAAACGAATGTCACGAACGTAAATTCGATTACCTGGATCAACATTCACAACCAAGGAGACTTGTTTGTTTTCATCGTCAAATTCAGGGATGGTGTTTACTTGAGGGTAAGCGTAGCCAGATTCACCAAGCACACGCTTGATGCCTTCTTCCATCGAAGTCACAAGAGAACCGTTGTACGTTTCATTGTCTTCGAATGGAACGAGTCGTTCGAAGGTCGCTTCTTCACCAATCAGGTCACCGCGGAATTTTACATCTTTAACGGTGTACACTTCGCCCTCTTCCAAGCCAAGAGTAATGTATACCCCTTTCTTGTCAGGAGAGATCGCAACTTGTGTAGAATCAACGTTAAATTTCAGGTAGCCGCGGTCAAGATAGAATGACTTCAGCGCTTCGATATCACCAGCAAGCACTTGCTTTTGGTATTTTTCGTCCGCGAGGAAATTCCACCAAGGCACATCAACGTTCAAGTTGAAACGAGAAAGAAGTTCTTCATCCGAAAAGACTTCATTACCGATAAAGTTGATTTGCTGAATTTTTGCCGACACGCCTTCCGTGAAGACAAATTTCAAGTCAGAACGGTTACGTGGCAATGGAGTCACAACCGCTTTCACTGTTGCGTTGTACTTACCAACACTGTAGTAAAAATCTTCCAAGCCTTTTTCGATGTTACTTAGCGTAGTACGGTCAAGCGCTTCACCTTCACGAACGCCAGATGCATTCAGGTTTTCTTGTAGCTGCTCGTCCTTGATCGCTTTGTTGCCTGAGAATGAGATGCTTGCGATAGTTGGACGCTCTTTCACTTGAACCATCAACACGCCACCATCACGCAGCACTTTTACATCTTCGAAGTTACCAGATGCGTACAGTGCGCGGATAATCTCTGCAACATCGCCTTGGTCAATGGTATCACCGACACGTACAGGCATTTTTAGCAACGCCGCACCAAGTGCTACACGCTGCAATCCATCGATTTCAATATCTTGAACTACGAAGTTCTCTGCTCCGTTTGCAGATACACTGGTCGCCAGTAAACTTGCAAACAGAATTCGCTTAATCGCCATACTTGTTTTAATTATTCCTTGCTACTGCTTTTGTCTCTGAACTATCACAGACGAGTAAAATCATTAAATAGCGCTAACGCCATGAGCGAGAAGATGATTGCACCACCAATTCTAAAGCCCATTTCCTGTACTTTTTCTGGGACTGGGCGTCGGATAACGGCTTCAATTGCGAAGAACAATAAATGACCACCATCCAACATAGGTAACGGAACGAGGTTAATAATACCTAGGTTAACACTAATTAGAGCGAGAAAACCTAAAAAGTAAACTAGACCGTAGTCCGCCGTCGCACCCGCACCTTTTGCAATCGAAATTGGGCCGCTCAGATTGTTAAGACCGACATCACCAACAATCAGTTTTTTCAACATGCTGACGGTCAAACCAATCACTTGGCCTGTCTTATCAACCGCTTTACCAATTGATTCGAATACACCAAACTGCAGCTCGAAGCGATAACTTTCTGGCCATTCTGCGACTTCAGGTGCGATACCTGCAAAGCCAACCACTTGTTTGTTAGCCAGCTCACGACTGTCTGGTGTTAATGTTAGTGATTGCTCAATGCCTCGGCGTAATACCGTCAACTCGATTGGAGTATTTGGATTTGAGCGTACAGCATCTACGACTTGTTTCCAGTCATTGATAGGCTCACCACCAATCGCGATGATTTCATCTTCTGGAAGCACACCTGCTTTCGCGGCTGCACCGTCTTCAGAAACTTGCTTAATAACGCGATAGATTTCTGGTGTATATGGAGCAAAACCAAGTGAATGCATCGCAGATTCGGTTTCTGGATCAAATTTCCAGTCACGAAGGTCCAGCGTTTTCGTCACTTCAGCGCCAACTTCTGAGTCTGACGTCAGTGTTAGCGTCATAGCGTCATCACCAATATGAGAAATTAATCCCATATTAACTGATTCCCAATCCGGAGTTTTGATGCCTGATACTGCTTTTAGTTCCATTCCAGATTCAATTCCTGCCTCAGCAACAATCGAATTGGGCGTAACTTCACCAATTACGGGTTTTACCGCTGGTACACCAATCAGGAAAACCAACCAATAAGCAAAAATAGCAAATAAGAAATTAAAGATAGGGCCAGCTGCAACAATAGACGTTCGTTTCCAAAGCGGCTTTTGATCAAAGGCTAAATGTTTTTCACTTTCTGGCACATCGTCAACACGGCTATCTACCATTTTGACGTATCCACCAAGAGGAATCATTGAGATAGTGTATTCGGTTCCGTCTTGACCAACTTTTCGCCAAATAGACTTACCAAAACCGATGGAAAATCTTTCAACCTTCACGCCACAACGACGAGCAACCCAAAAGTGCCCAAACTCGTGCACGGCAACGAGAATGCCCAGTGCAACGATAAAAGAAACAAGATTCCACAAAATACCAGTCATTAGCTACGCTCGCGTATAATTTCTAGGGCGATAGTTCGAGACATTCTATCTAGCTCTAGCAAGCTTTCCAAGCTATTCGCATTCTCAGGTTTGCAGCTTGCGGTGATTTTATGCAAAACCAATTCATTGATGCGAGCTATATCTGTAAAACCAAGGCGATTATTTAGAAACGCATCAACAGCAACTTCATTGGCTGCATTTAGAGCAGTAGTCGCATGTTGCCCTTCGTAACACGCGTCAATCGCAAGCTTCAAACAAGGATAACGAGCAAAGTCTGGTTGCAAGAATGTCAATTCACCTACTTGAGTAAAGTCTAGCGGTTTTACACCGGCATCAACACGAGAAGGATAAGACATTGTCAGCGCAATTGGTGTTGCCATATCTGGCTCCCCCATTTGCGCCAGTACCGAACCATCACGATACTGAACCATTGAATGGATTACGGATTGCGGGTGAATAATCACTTTTAACTGGTCACGAGCCGCATTGAATAGCCATTTTGCTTCAATGTACTCAAGACCTTTATTCATCATAGTCGCAGAATCGACCGAAATCTTTGGCCCCATAGACCAGTTAGGGTGCGCGATTGCCTGTGCTGGCGTTACGCTGTCGAGATCGGCAATGTCAGCGTAACGGAATGGACCGCCAGATCCGGTTAACAGAATACTAGAAATGCCATGCTCATCTAAGTTACAACGGCCAAGATTGGTTTGAACTTGCTGTGGTAGGCACTGGAAAATAGCATTATGTTCACTGTCTACTGGCAGCAACTCTGCCCCGTATTGTTCAACGGCATCAATAAACAACTGCCCAGACATGACAAGCGCTTCTTTATTCGCCAGCAATACGCGCTTGCCCGCTTTAACGGCCGCCATGGTTGGCAACAAACCCGCTGCACCAACGATGGCTGCCATTACGCTATCTACTTCTTCTAATGAAGCCACATGACAAAGTGCATCAACACCACCTAACACTTCTGTATTTGGTGAAATGGTGTGGATTTCTGATTGCAGAGCAACAGCCGCAGCCTTATCCGCCATTACCGCGAATTTAGGCTGCCATTGGCGACAAAGTGCCACCATCTTTTCAACGTTAGTGCCAGCCGCTAGTGCGACCACAGAAAACAGCTCTGGGTTTTGTTCAACCACTTTTAAGGTGCTTGCACCTATTGAGCCTGTTGCACCAAGAATCGTTAACTTTTGCATGATGTAAGACCGTTAGAAAAATTCAGGAGCGATGAAGCCGCTCCCGATAAATTAGAATACGTAGTATAGAAGAGCAAAGACTGGAAATGCAGCAGTCAGGCTATCGATACGATCTAATACGCCACCGTGGCCTGGAATGATGTTACTGCTGTCTTTGATGCCAGAAACACGCTTAAACATGCTTTCGACTAAATCACCTAATACAGAAATCACGACAGTGATCAACGTAATGATGATCATATGAATTGGGCTCGTGAACTGGATATTGAACCAATCGGCGAACAACCAGCCAACAATCAGTGCCGCGATTATACCGCCAATAAGACCTTCAATCGTTTTGTTTGGGCTAACATGTGGTGCCATCTTGCGCTTGCCTAAACTTTTACCAGCGAAGTAAGCACCGCTGTCTGCAGCCCATACCAAGAAGCAAACGTACATTACGAGCTTTGCACCGTGGTATGGATCTACGGAAATGTCTGTGGCTCTTAGAATGATTACACTCCAAAGAAAAGGGAGTAATGTCAGAAAACCAAAAACATGTCGTAAAGCAAGGTTGCCTTGCCAAGATTTTGTGGTTTTCGGGTAAGTAATTGCCATCAAGCTCGCAATAATCCACCACACAAAACCAAGTCCTAACACAACATAATGAGGTGTACTTAAATGGTTTAAGCTATGTGCGTCAGGTGAGATAAAGAGAAAACTAAGTCCGGTAACAACGGCTGCCGGAATCAGTGCAGCAATGCGAGAATTGCTTTCTGTAAATTGTGTCCACTCCCAAAAACCTAACAGTGTTATCGCCGTCAACGCGATAATAAAGCCCATTAGGGGTAACTTAAAAATACCTAAAATAACCAGGGGAGCTAAAATTAGTGCTGTTATTATTCTCTGTTTCAAACTAATTAGTCCTTATTGAGCCGTCATCAATGCCTTTACTTGTTCACCAGTACAGCCAAAACGACGCTCACGGTTAATAAACCACGTCACAGCTTCAACTAAGCTGTCTTCGTCAAACTCTGGCCAAAACTCTGGCGTAAAGTACATTTCAGCATAAGCCATTTGCCACAGCATGAAGTTGCTGATGCGGCATTCGCCACTAGTACGGATCAAAAGATCCACCTCTGGTAGGTCTGCCATGGTCAAATGCTCAGTGATTAACTGCTCATTAATATCCTCTACACGAATTTCACCGTTACGAGCTTTAAGCGCTAGTGCTTTAGCCGCTTCTGTGATGTCCCATTTACCACCATAATTGGCCGCAATGTTAATCACCATACCGGTGTTGCTTGCCGTTAGATTTTCCGCTTCTACAATTTTCTTTTGTAGGCGCTCACTAAAGCGGCTTGTGTCACCAATAACACGTAACTGTAAGTTGTTTTTATGTAGCTTTTTTACTTCACTAGACAGGACTGTGATGAACAGTTCCATCAAAAGACCAACTTCTTCCTCCGGACGACGCCAGTTTTCACTACTAAAAGCAAATAATGTCATCGCTTTAATGCCAAGTTTGGAAGCCGCAGCAACGGTCTTACGAACGGCATTAACGCCTTTTTTATGGCCAAATACGCGAGGTTTTCCTTTGGACTTAGCCCAGCGACCATTACCGTCCATGATGATGGCAATATGCTTAGGGAGGGAGTCAGAGAAGGCTTGAGAATTTTGCATAGGGAGTTAATTGAGTTCCATCAGTTGGATAGATTAACACAAAAAAACGCTGCACTGTGAGCACAGCGTTTTCCAACAGTGATGTAGGTGGGAGTATTAAACTTCCATCAACTCTTTTTCTTTTGCAGCAAGAACTTCGTCGATCTTCTTAACTGCTACGTCAGTCAGCTTTTGGATCTCTTCTTGTGCTTTACGATCTTCGTCTTCAGAGATTTCTTTATCTTTTAGAAGCGCTTTTAGATCGTTGTTTGCGTCACGACGGATGTTACGTACTGCAACACGACCACCTTCAGCTTCACCACGAACGATCTTAACTAGGTCTTTACGACGCTCTTCTGTTAGCGGTGGAAGTGGAACGCGAATGATAGTACCAGCAGACATTGGGTTTAGACCAAGGTCAGACATCATGATCGCTTTTTCAACTTTTTGAGTTAGTTCTTTGTCGAAAACTGTGATTGCTAGTGTACGTGCGTCTTCAGCTACAACGTTCGCTACTTGGTTAAGAGGAGTAGCAGCACCGTAGTACTCAACAGAGATACCAGATAGTAGGCTTGGGTGTGCACGACCAGTACGAACTTTAGAAAGGTTGTTCTTTAGCGCTTCAACGCTTTTGTCCATGCGCTCTTGCGCGTCTTTTTTGATTTCGTTAATCACGGTTTCACCTTAAAAATGTCATCTTTCCTGAAGAAAGCTTAAAAGGGTTGAGCAAAGCGAAACGCCATCCAACGTTGTTTGGATGGCGTATTAGAATTATGCGTCAGAGTTGATCAGCGTGCCTTCTGCTTCGCCCATCACCACGCGACGTAGTGCGCCTGGCTTGTTCATGTTAAATACGCGGATAGGCATTTTGTGGTCACGAGCAAGTGTGAACGCAGCCAAATCCATTACTTTAAGCTCTTTATCCAGAACTTCTGCGTAAGATAGCTTATCATACAGCTCTGCGTCTGGGTTTGCTACTGGGTCAGCAGTAAATACGCCATCAACTTTCGTTGCTTTTAGAACTACGTCAGCTTCGATTTCGATACCACGTAGACACGCAGCAGAGTCTGTTGTGAAGAATGGGTTACCAGTACCTGCTGAGAAGATTACAACGCGGCCTTGACGAAGTTCGCGAATTGCATCAGCCCAATTGTAGTCGTCACATACGCCTTTAAGAGGAATTGCAGACATTACGCGCGCATTTACGTATGCACGGTGAAGAGCGTCACGCATCGCAAGGCCATTCATTACTGTAGCAAGCATACCCATGTGGTCACCCACTACACGGTTCATACCAGCTTCTGCAAGACCAGCGCCACGGAACAGGTTACCGCCACCGATAACTACACCAACCTGAACACCCAGTTCAACCAGTTCTTTAACTTCTTGTGCCATACGATCAAGGATCGCAGGATCAATACCAAAACCGTCTTCACCTTGAAGAGCTTCACCACTCAGTTTTAATAGAATACGTTGATACGCTGGTTTAGGGTTCGTAGTCATGGAGTTTACCTTCCAAAGAGAGTTGTTGATTAACAGTCATGAATAATCACAAGCTTGCTTATGGTTATTCATCACGGCTAATCGTCTACTGCTCATAAAAAGACCGCAGCCAAGGCCACGGTCTAATCTTTGCACAAGTCTCTAAGGATTAACCTTTTTGAGCTAGTGCTACTTCTTCAGCGAAGCTTAGGCCTTCTGCTTTCTCGATACCTTCACCAACTTCTAGGCGAACGAATGTAGCAACTGAAGCACCTTTTTCTTTCAGCATTTCACCTACAGTTTTCTTAGGTTCCATGATGAATGCTTGACCAGTTAGAGAGATTTCGCCTGTGAATTTCTTCATGCGGCCAACAACCATCTTCTCAGCGATCTCAGCAGGCTTGCCTTCGTTCATAGCGATTTCAACTTGAACTTCTTTCTCTTTAGCAACTACGTCAGCTGGTACGTCTTCTGGGTTTACGTACTCTGGCTTAGAAGCAGCAACGTGCATTGCTACGTGCTTAAGAGTTTCAGCATCGCCTTCACCAGCAACAACTACACCAATTTTCTCGCCGTGACGGTAAGAAGCGATTGCAGTACCTTCAACGTATTGTACGCGACGGATGTTGATGTTTTCGCCGATTTTAGCAACTAGAGCAACGCGAGCTTCTTCGAATTGCGCTTGTAGCTCTTCAACTGTAGCTTTTGAAGCTAGAGCTGCAGCTGCAACTTCTTGTGCAAACGCAGTGAAGTTACCGTCTTTAGCAACGAAGTCAGTTTGGCAGTTAACTTCAAGAAGAACAGCTGAACCGTTTTCTTCTTTGATGATGATCGCACCTTCAGCTGCAACGTTACCAGCTTTCTTAGCTGCTTTCGCTGCGCCAGATTTACGCATGTTTTCAATTGCTAGTTCGATGTCAGCGTTTGCTTCTACAAGCGCTTTCTTACATTCCATCATGCCAGCGCCAGTGCGCTCGCGAAGTTCTTTAACTAGAGCAGCAGTTACAGTTGCCATTCTCTATTCCTCGTTTGATTCGAAATAAGGTAAAAAACAGGGGCCTACATTGTCGGCCCCCGATGCTAACTATAACTCAGTCTATGCTACAACAAGGTTTCACATAAACTAAGTGTGACACAGAGCCGCTATTATTCAGCTTCTACGAAGCCGTCTTTTTCAGCAACTACTGCAACGTCTTTGTTGCGACCTTCAGTTACTGCAGATGCAGCAGCGTTTAGGTATAGTTGAACTGCGCGGATCGCGTCGTCGTTACCTGGGATGATGTAGTCAACGCCGTCTGGGTTAGAGTTAGTATCTACCACAGCGTATACTGGAATACCTAGGTTGTTAGCTTCTTTGATTGCAATGTGTTCGTGATCAGCGTCGATTACGAATAGAGCGTCTGGTAGGCCGCCCATGTCTTTGATACCACCAAGAGATTTCTCTAGCTTCTCCATTTCACGAGTGCGCATTAGAGCTTCTTTCTTAGTTAGTTTGTCGAAAGTACCGTCTTGAGATTGAATCTCAAGTTCTTTTAGACGCTTGATTGACTGACGAACAGTTTTGTAGTTCGTTAGCATACCGCCCAACCAACGGTTGTTCACGTAGAACTGGTTGCTAGCGATTGCAGCTTCTTTAACAGCTTCAGATGCAGCGCGCTTAGTACCTACGAATAGAACTTTACCTTTTTTCTCGCCAACTTTAGCTAGTTCAGCTAGAGCTTCGTTGAACATTGGTACAGTTTTTTCTAGGTTGATGATGTGAACGCGGTTACGAGCACCAAAGATGAATGGCTTCATTTTTGGGTTCCAGTAACGAGTTTGGTGACCGAAGTGAACACCAGCTTTCAGCATATCGCGCATTGATACAGTTGCCATTTTAAAATCCTCTATGGGGTTAGGCCTCCACATCCCCCATAATTCCGACCAAGCTTCTGCTCAGCACCCCGGAACATGTGACGGAATGTGTGTGATTTAAAGATAAAAAGGTTAATCGGATGAAGCTTGCTTCGCCGCTTAGCTTTTGCAGAGCGAAGAGAACAGTCCTCTATTCCGGCGCGCTTTATATCATATTTTAGCTCAAGATGGCTAGTAAAAATTGTTTCTTATACTTGTCACATTAGCAGGAATGCTACCCTACTCTCGGCCAGATTCTATTACTACACTTCAAGTAAGAATGACTCATATTCTTAACTGGCTTGGGTTAACCGCCAGATGTCTGATAGAATGCGGCCATTCGCACGTTTACGTGCTTACGAATAAGTAGAGAAAGCCAATGTCAATCAAGATTAAAACTGCTGAAGAAATCGAACGCATGCGCATTGCGGGCAAGCTGGCCGCAGAAATTCTAGAAATGATCGAACCACATATTCAGGTGGGAGTTACGACAGACGAACTGAACAAAATCTGTCATGAATACGCTCTAGAAAAAGGCGCATACTCTGCACCGCTTGATTACCATGGTTTCCCTAAGTCGATTTGTACGTCTATCAACCATATTGTTTGTCACGGTATTCCTGCTGAAAAAGACGAGATTGGTAGCAACGGCCAAATGAAGCCGGCGGTACTAAAAGATGGCGACATTCTTAACGTTGATATCACTGTGATCATCCCGAACGATGAGAATGCAGACCTAAGTGTACGCCCTCAAGGCTACCACGGTGACACATCTAAAATGTTCCTAGTCGGTGATGTTTCACCAGCCAACAAACGTCTATGCATGGTTGCTCAAGAAGCACTTTATGTCGGTATGCGTACCGTTAAACCAGGTTCAACTGTTGGTGATATCGGTACAGCTATCGAGAAATACATCAAAGAAAACAATAAGAACAACCCTCGCAATAAGTTCTCTATTGTTAAAGACTTCTGTGGTCACGGTATCGGTGATGAGTTCCACGAAGAACCACAAGTGGTTCACTACAAGAACAAAGACCGCCGCGTACTTAAAGAAGGCATGTGTTTCACTATTGAACCAATGATCAACGCAGGTAAATTCGGTTGTACTGTTGACGCACAAGACGACTGGACTGTATACACAGGTGACGGCAAAAACTCAGCGCAATGGGAACACACTATCGTGGTAACCAAAGATGGTTGTGAAGTATTAACGCTACGCAGCGATGATACGATTCCTCGCCTAATGAAAAATGCGTAACCAAGAATGACTTCAATATCCCCGCTCATGCGGGGATATTTTTTATCTCCGCGAGATTTGTTAAATTAGAAAGGTTCGTAGATCTTTACTTTTAGCTTGCACGGATAGCAAATATGCCACTTCAGTCCCCTCTTACGTTTTCCGACGAACAAATCAATATCGGCGAACTAAAACAAGAGTTAGAAAAATTCAGCTCAACCCAAAAACAAGAGTTTCTTAACCATCACCCTGTGACCAGCTTAGTATTGGCTCGCGCAGAGTACATGGACTTGCTGCTGACGCGTTTATGGCAATACTTCGGTTTTAATGACATTTACAACATCTCATTAGTGGCCGTGGGCGGATATGGTCGCGGTGAACTGCATCCGTTGTCCGACATAGACATTCTTGTTCTTTCTAACAACAAACTGCCGACCGCGTTAGAAGCGAAAATCAGTGAATTTATTACCTTACTATGGGACTTAAAACTGGAAGTTGGCCATGCGGTTCGCACTGTCAATGAATGTGCACAAATTGGTCGTGACGATCTAACGGTTGCCACTAACCTACAAGAAGCGCGTCTGCTTTGTGGCAGCGAAGACACATTCCAAGCTCTGAAAAAGGTCGTGCTATCCGACTCTTTCTGGCCGAGCGAAACCTTCTACCGCGCAAAAATCCAAGAACAACGCGAACGTCATGCTCGCTACCACGATACGACCTATAACTTAGAGCCCGACATCAAATCGACCCCAGGAGGTCTTCGCGATATTCACACTTTGAGCTGGGTAGCGCGCCGTCACTTTGGCGCCACATCTCTGCTAGAGATGAGCCGTTACGGCTTTCTTACCGATGCGGAATACCGCGAACTGGTGGAGTGTCAGGACTTCTTGTGGCGTGTCCGCTTTGCGCTGCACATTGAACTTCGCCGATACGACAACCGTTTGACCTTCGCACATCAAGCACAAGTGGCCGAAAACCTCGGTTATGTTGGTGAAGGCAATCGCGGCGTCGAGATGATGATGAAAGAGTTTTATCGCACACTTCGTCGCGTCGCAGAATTAAACAAAATGCTGCTCAAACTGTTTGATCAAGCCATCATCAATGGTGGTGCAACTGAAAACGCAGAAATTTTGGATGCAGATTTTCAACGCCGTGGATCGTTAATCGAAGCCAGAAAACCTGCGCTATTCCAAGCCAGACCAGAAACCATTCTCGATATGTTTTTGCATATCGCGAACGACTCAACCATTGAAGGGGTAAGCCCTCCAACCCTGCGACAACTGCGTACCGCACGTCGCCGCTTAAACAAGTTTTTACACACGATTCCAGCGGCTCGTGAAAAATTCTTAGCGTTATGTCGACACCCAAATGCACTTCATAAAGCGTTCAGTTTGATGCACAGACTTGGGGTCATGGCCGCATATTTACCGCAATGGAGCCAGATTGTTGGTCAGATGCAGTTCGACCTGTTCCACGCCTACACGGTTGACGAGCACAGTATTCGCCTACTCAAACACATCAATACCTTTAACAATCCAGACAACCACGCGAAGCATCCGATTTGTTGCGACATATACCCTCGCATGCAAAAGAAAGAACTGCTGATCATCGCAGCAATCTTCCATGATATTGGTAAAGGTCGCGGTGGTGATCACTCAGTGATTGGTGAAGGTGAAGCGTACGATTTCTGTATTGAACACGGGCTGTCGAAGCCAGAAGCTAAGTTAGTGGGCTGGCTGGTGAGGCATCACCTTCTCATGTCAGTCACCGCACAACGACGCGATATTTACGATCCTGACGTCATTACAGAGTTTGCGAAACAAGTTCGTGACGAAGAATCTCTTGAGTATTTAGTGTGTCTCACGGTTGCGGATATTTGCGCAACCAATCCAGAGCTGTGGAATGCTTGGAAACGCACGCTGCTTGCCGAACTCTTCTACTCAACGCAACGCGCACTACGTCGCGGATTAGAAAATCCGGTTGATGTGCGTGAGCGTATTCGCCATAACCAACAAATGGCTTCCGCATTGCTGCGCAAAGAAGGGTTTTCTGCACGCCAAATTGAAGTGTTGTGGCAACGATTCAAAGCTGACTATTTCTTGCGCCATACTCACACTCAAATCGCTTGGCATTGTGCGCATTTGCTGCGTATGGATGATCCAAACAAGCCGCTGGTACTTATCAGCAAAAAGGCTACGCGCGGTGGAACAGAAGTGTTCGTTTACACCAAAGATCAACCAGCGTTGTTTGCTACCGTGGTGGCGGAGCTCGACCGTCGTAACTTTAACGTTCATGACGCCCAAATCATGACCAGCAAAGACGGCCACGTGATTGATACCTTCATGGTGCTCGACCAACATGGAGAAGCCATTGACGAATCTCGCCATGCTGCCGTGATTAAACACCTCACTCACGTACTGGAAGCGGGTCGTCCGACGAAGATTAAAACGCGCCGCACCCCAAATAAACTTCAACACTTCAATGTGAAAACCAAAGTCGATTTCTTACCAACAAAAGGGAAGAAACACACCTTGATGGAGTTTGTAGCACTCGATACTCCGGGACTACTAGCCAAAGTCGGACGTACTTTTGCCGATTTAAATATCAACCTCCACGGCGCAAAGATCACGACCATCGGCGAACGAGCAGAGGACTTATTTATTCTCACTAGCGAAGCTGGCGGTAGACTCAGCGAAGAACAGCAAAATGAATTGAGAGACAAACTGATCGAGAAGTTATCTGACGCCGTCACTGCCTAATTCGAAACTGCCAAAACATCCGGTTCAGAGTGAGGGCGATCTTGTCCACAAGTTGAGCAATTTGGCTAAATATCAGCTATCTAGCTCATACATAGGCTGCTACAGTTATATCAATATCAATTAGATGTAATAGAGGTAGCCTATGTATCCCCACCTCACTGGTTTGGGTATTCATGATCCCAAGCAGATTGAACGTTATTCCCTACGTCAAGAAGCACATAAAGACGTGCTCAAAATCTACTTCCATAAGCAAAAAGGCGAGTTCTTTGCCAAAAGCGTCAAATTCAAATACCCACGCCAAGTAAAAAATGTCTTAGTTGATAGCGGTAGTCATAAATACAAGGAAGTAACGGAAATCAACCGTAACCTTACTTTGGTTATCGACGAACTCAACAAGATCACAAAACCAGCGAAAGTGTCTGAACTGGATGTAAAACAAAAGATTCTTTCTGATCTTCGCCATTTAGAAAAAGTCGTTTCTAGCAAGATCGCCGAGATCGAAGCGGATCTAGAAAAACTCAAATAGCCTTTAAGAATCGGTAAACAACAAAAAGGGTTGGTAAACACGCCAACCCTTTTCTATTTCTCTTCGCTAGAGCACAGCCTCTTTACTTAACGAGCTCTTCGTCCCACTCAAATCGAGTAAACAATTGCTGCCACGTATCGTCGATACTCGCTTTCATCACCAGCTCTTCATTTGTAAACGGATGCACAAAACGCAGCTCCGAAGCATGTAACAGCAAGCGGTGTGAATCAAATTCGTTACGGAACAATTTGTTGTGTTTACCATCACCGTGCGATGTGTCCCCCACAATTGGGTGACGTAGGTGGGCCATGTGACGACGCAATTGGTGCTTGCGACCAGTCTTGGGCTTCATTTCCATCAAACAGTAGCGCGTTGTTGGGAACTTGCCCGTCGAATAAGGCACTTCCACTTTCGCCAGTGGTTTGTAAGCGGTTACTGCCTCTTGAGCTTCTTTCTCTTGGGAGGCGAACTTATCTGCAATTTTGTCTAGTTCGACTTTTAACGCGTAATCTAAAACGCCCTCTTCCTCAATCCAACCACGGACAATCGCGTGATAGGTCTTCTCCATTTTGTGCTCAGCAAACATAGGCATCACTTGAGAAGCCACTTCACTGGAGAGCGCAAACACCAAAACACCAGAAGTCGGACGATCCAAGCGATGCAACGGAAAGACATGCTGACCAATTTGGTCTCGCAGAGTCTGCATGACAAACTGAGTTTCGTGTTTATCTAGCCAACTGCGATGAACCAACATGCCGGCGGGCTTGTTCACCGCAACAAAATACTCATCTTGATAAACAATCTCCAACTCTACTGGAGCCACGGTTTGTGATGTTTCTTGTTCTGACATTGAAGTTACTTACATAGTTCGTCGATAGTTCGAATCGTGTTCAAAAGCTCTGCGTACTGCGGCTCTTGCTTCCACGCTTCTGCAAAATAAGGTTCAATAGAGAAACCTCTTGGCAAAGGTTGGCTACTTTCTACTAAAGCGTGCATTCGAGCAATAAAAATCCACTGCAACCATTCATGTGGATCAAGCGTATCTATCGCGAAAGGCTCCACGCTTTGCAACGCTTCTGGCGACGGCATGGTTTGTTGCCATAGCTCGTGCTTTTGAAGTTGTGCTTCAAGTTGGTACAGTAATTCCACCAGTTTTGTGCTTGTAGTCATTAACTTTTACATCTCGAACCTTGAATTAGCCGAGAATGATACCATTTCTTGTCAAAAGAACGTTAGGACGTCGTATTTAATGGAAAACATTCAAACCCTCACCCAGTTACTGAAAAACAGTCATTGTGAATATCAAATCTTCGACCTTGGTCGACGCATCAAAACGATCGATTCACAATTGTTCGCCGATGTTGAAAAAGGTCAGTGCCCTTACCCATACCCAATGCAGCGTAAAGCACATTTAGCAATTGCTTATTGGAATGAACAAAAACAACCTTGGATTTGGTTTTTAAAGTTTGAACTGGATGAGCGCGGCTTACTCAAGCAATCTGATATTGGCAACTTCATTAAATACGTAGTTGAAGCCATGGGCACTCGTCTAAGCGAAGAGATGTCTGAAGAGCAACAACAAAAACTCTCCAATAATCCATACACGTTCAAACCTTCTGAAGACAAAATGGCGGTATTCCACAGCCAAGTTCGTGCAAATTTGGATCTACCCACCAGCCAATATTACGAACATACACAGCACTACTTCACAGGCGATCTAGGCTGGGAAAACTGGCAGACGGTTGGCCTGCAAGGAATCACCGATATCGCCGCACGCCTTGGTAAAGAGCAAAATGCGATCACTCTGCGTAAAGCTCTCAATCATTTACCTAACGAGCCTCTATACGCACTGCTTGGTGCTCTTGAGCATGTCGACTTACAAGAACGACTAGCGCAGCGTATCGCAGAAAAAGCGCAGCAAGAGATTCACAGCACAGAACCAGATTTGTTCTTGCTATCGGCATTAACTCGAGCGTTAGCAGGCGCTCCAACTGAAATCTCTTTGCCAGTACTAGAAGCGATTTTGCAAAGCCCTCGTTTAAGTCACCAAGAAGTACTGATCGGCATTGCGGGACGAGCATGGCATCTTCTTTCTGATGCAAAAATCGCTGAACAATTTTTGCTGCGACTCGCACAAACAGGCCATCAAACCCTGTTTAATCAATTATTTGCCGATTTAGTTATGCTGCCAGAACTAAGAATGGTATTGCTACCTTTGCTGCACTCTAGCCCATCGGAAGAGCTAGCCACTGCACTCATCAAATTGCAGCAAGCCACAAAGGGATAAGAAAGGATTAAGGATGATAGGAGATCTACTGGCAATACTTGGACTGTGCTTTTTCTGTTTTCTATTTTGGCAACAACGACGTCAATCTGAGTTAGCCAAAGTTGCCATCTCACGAAAATGCGAGCAATTAGATCTTCAGCTCGTTAGCATCGCTTTTGGAGCACACAAACTGAAAACGCCAGACGGAGTCTGGCGTTGGCACACAGTGTATCAATTTGAATTTTCATCTCTTGGCGATGACTGCTATCAAGGCCAATTGACTATGGTTGGATTCAGGCCGCAGAGCTTTCACCTACCGCCACATCGCTTGTAAATTCCATTTCAAAGTAAGGGCCGAATAAGTCCTTACTTTCTCTTGTTTTAACAAATCCCAGTTTTTCCAATACCGCCATTGATGCTTGGTGATTGCTGTTTACATTCGCTTTCACCTTATGTAGTTCCAATTCGCGGCACGCTTTAGGGAAAAACGCTTTTAGCGCTTCTGTCGCTAACCCTTTACCCCAATACGCCTTATCAAAAATAAAACCTAATTCGGGTTCGGAATCGAGATGGGAAATGAATACATGCCCCATATAGTCACGGCTCGTACTCTCAAGTACCGCCATACTATAAATATTTTCGTCATCCAGTATTTTCTCAAACAATTGTTTGGCAGAGGCTACTGTATGAGGACCATTCATTTCGGCACGGTTTTTCGCGCAGCAATTAAGCATAACGAATTCTAGTTGCAACGACTCATTGTAGGGTAGAAGAAGCATTCTTCTGGTTACTATGGCCACATCTGTTCCTTGATTACAGCAAACTTAATTAATCCGCATATCACAAGCTAAGCGAAGCTGAGCCTGCCAAGTGACTGCGGGAGATAACGCCTTGTAGAGAAGCCGAAAGTTAAACCAACTGATTGGAAAGGATATTGATCTGGATTGTTTTTTATTAAGTGTTATTAGGATTTTATAAATTTTGTGACATTGACGGTTTTACCATCGAAAATAAGAAAGACCCCGACACGAATGTATCGGGGTCATGGTCTTACTCGCAGCAGTCCGGCTACTAAATAGTGCTCCATGCATCATCCATAATAGTGGCTGATTCCGTCAGCTCAGTCCTTACGTCGCCGTCCTAGCGGTGTCCTTATCATCCTGATAGCTAACATTCCCCGTTAGCGCACATCACTTGTTCCTTGAGCGGTGTCCCTTGCATCTTCCTGATGCTGTCCATAACCTCAATCCTATGAGGGGTCCATTGTCTATCCTTAGTCATCAACATCCTATTGATGATTGTTTCCTTACAATGTCCTGCGCTCCATGCTTGATCAATCATCCTGATTAACCAAATCGTCTTCCTGACGATAACCAAATCCTTGGTGCTTTCCTGTTCCGTGTCTGCTTCCTGCTGACAAGGTTAAATTTACGCTTTTCCTTAGTTTTCACAATCTACCCTAAAACAATTTTTTTTATTCACAACGGTTAATAACATGTTAAATCATTATTTATCAAAACCTTACACTGGAACTTTTCTGTAAAACTGATGACGAAATCGTTTTCTCTTACACGCTATGTAAGAGATCTCTCACAACCCACTACCGAAATTGCTATTCGCTAAATCCCACCTCTCAAAGTATGATGACAGCTATATCGTTATTAAGGATTGAAAATGTTAACTCAAGACGTCACGAAAGAGCTGGAAGCAGTGATGGAGCAGCTGCAACGAGAAGGGAAAGAGCCAACGGTTGCACTAGTGAAAGCACGTATGAAGACACCAGTCCCAATGCCTGCACTCATTACTGTTATCAAAAGCTGGAAGAGCGCGAATCATGTCCCAAAAGTAGAAGTCACTGCGCCACTATCGAAAGAAGAAGATCGCCTAACGGCACTTGAAAACACAGTCGCAAAATTAACCGCTCGTATTGAAGAGCTAGAAGCAAAACTGGGTGAGAAATAAGAATGAAGTTATGGGTAGATGCAGACGCTTGTCCTAAAGTGATCCGTGAGACCATAGTGCGTGCCGCAGAACGAACCGGCGTAGAGTGCACCTTTGTCGCCAATCATGTAGTACCAGTGCCAAAAAGAGCCAACATTCACTCACTTCAAGTCCCTGCAGGTTTTGATATTGCTGACAACGAAATTGTTCGTCGTGTGGAGCCAAATGATTTGGTCATCACATCCGATATCCCACTTGCCGATGAAGTCATCACTAAAGGCGCTCTAGCGTTGAGCTCTCGTGGCGAGCTTTACACCAAAGACACCATCAAAGCGCGTCTTAATATTCGTGACTTTATGGAAACCATGCGCTCAAGCGGTATTCAAACTGGCGGGCCTGCGGCACTTTCGCAAACCGAACGCCGAGAGTTTGCAAACCATCTGGATAGAATCCTCGCGAAGCGATAAAGGGCTTTCATTCAAACATTGAAATGATCCATCTCTGAAATAAGACTCAACAGAGTTCGTACTTCAAACATGCAAAAAAGCCTGCGAATATCGCAGGCTTTTTTTGGAGCTGTGTGAGGTGCCCTAAGTATTACGGTGTGTAATACGTTGCAGCGCCCGGGCCGACTGGTAGACCAAATACGAATACCCATAGGTAGAACAGCAGACTCCAACCTACGATAAAGCAGATTGAGTAAGGCAGCATGGTCGCGATCAGCGTACCGATACCTAGATTCTTCATGTAGCGAGTCGCTACCGCCAAAATCAAACCAAAGTAGCTCATCATCGGTGTGATGATGTTCGTGGTTGAATCACCGATACGGTAAGCCGCTTGAATGGTTTCTGGAGCATAACCCACTAGCATTAGCATTGGCACGAAGATAGGAGCTGTCACGGCCCACTGCGCCGATGCAGAACCGATCATCAGGTTAATGAAGCCACACATCAGAATGAATGCGAAGAACAACATAGGGCCAGTCAGACCGATACTTTGCAGGAAGTCAGCACCTGCAACGGCAAATACTTGGCCAAAGTTCGTCCACTTAAAGAAAGCAACAAACTGCGCAGCGAAGAACACCAACACGATGTACATGCCCATCGAAGACATTGATTTAGACATCGCATCGATAACATCACGGTCGGTTTTCATCGTGCCAACGACTTTACCGTATACAAAGCCAGGGATAGCAAAGAATACGAAGATGAAAGCGACGATACTTTTCAGGAATGGGGATCCTGCAACAGTGCCAGCGTCTGAACGTAGGATGCCGTCTTCTGGAACAATCGTCCAGGCCAACAAAGCAGACACAACCAACACAGCAAGACCAGCAACTTTCAGACCTTTCTTCTCAAGGTCAGTTAGGTTGCCCATTTTGTCGTTAGACAAATCTTCAGCCGCTTCTTCTTCGTTGTACTTGCCAAGTTTCGGCTCAACGATTTTCTCTGTAACGAATGCACCCATACCCGCGATGAAGAACGTCGACACAAACATGAAGTACCAGTTTACTTCTGGTCCAACAGTGTAAGTCGGGTCAATCATTTGAGCTGCTGTCTCAGTAATACCTGAAAGCAGTGGGTCAACCGTACCAATTAGAAGGTTTGCCGAGTAACCGCCCGATACACCAGCAAATGCTGCCGCAAGACCAGCAAGAGGATGACGACCAAGGGAATGGAAAAGCATTGCAGCAAGTGGGATAAGAACCACGTAGCCAAGCTCAGAAGCGGTATTTGAAATGATACCAGCAAAAACAACCGTAACCGTCACCATACGTTGTGACGCGCCCATTACTAGGCCACGCATTGCTGCTGAAAGTAGGCCCGAGTATTCCGCAATTGCAACACCAAGCATCGCAACCAATACCGTGCCTAACGGTGCGAAACCAACAAAGTTTTTCACTAGATTGGTAACAATAAGCTCTAGACCGTCAGCGTTAAGTAAGCTGACCACTTGAATCATGCCGTCTGCAGCACGACCTTTTGCTCCCTCAGGACGAGGATCGACAACCGATACTTCGAAGTAACCAGCTATACCCGACATCACCAAAATGGCTAAGCAGAAAATGGCAAATAGTGTGATCGGGTGGGGCAACAGGTTCCCCAAATATTCGACAGTATCCAAAAAGCGCGTAAACAACGGCTTCTTAGGTGAGTTTTGTTTAATTGAAGCAGATGAACTCATCTGTTCCCTCCTTGTTTTTATTCCTGTGCAATTGTGAAAAAAATGTCACAAAGCGAGCGAAGGGTACTTGAGTAAAGAGTCAATTAAAAGCCAAAAACGTTACAAATTGTAAATCAATGGCAAATTTATAACCAGTTATTTGCATAAATGTAGATATTTCATCCATATAAAACAAATTAACCAACATTATAAATTAAACAAAGCTATAACCATTAGATATGCAGGAATGCCTAATCCCTATATAAAGTCGAATGCAAAGATAGTGTGTGGTGTAAGCTCAAAGAGCCGAGCAGTCTGGCAAACGTTCAATTTTGACTTGAATAACGACGAAGTCGTGCCAGTAAAAATCATGCCAAGCACGAGCGAATAAACGTTGGCACTTGGCGAGTATTAGGTGGGCGTGTAGATTCATAGCTGCTGAGGCAATCATCCGTTGTCATGGACGAAAATACCTTCAATTTCGCTACACACCCCTTTGTTGTTCGTTTCTACTGTTATTTTTGTACAGCTTTGAACCTCGGATTTGTCTTACAAATAACGTACAAGCGCCCTCTTCTTTTCACTATCTGACAGTCAGGATGACGGCTCTTCGCGCTTTTAAGTGATTTCACAACTTTCATGACTTATTCCTTCTCACTAGTAAATTGACCAAAACGACGGTTGAAGTTAGCAATACGCCCTTCCGCTTGAACCACTCGTTGCTTGCCTGTGTAAAACGGATGAGAAGACGACGACACATCCAATGTGAAGTACGGGTATGTTTTTCCGTCTTTCCACTCAATGGTGCGATCGGTTTTCAATGTTGAGCCGACAACAAAGTATTCATCCACACTTGTGTCATGAAACACCACTGGACGATAGTCAGGATGGATTCCTGGTTTCATTTCAATTTCCTTCAAATTAAATTGTTATGTTATAACATTTTAATTAATAATCATTCCCAATAAGAAATGCAAGAGAAATTTGTGATACTTTTTCACTTAAATGAATCTTGAAGAAATTTGCTATGTATTCGATTGAGCCGATTGGCATCATTGAAACCCCTTACAAAGAGAAGTTTGCCGTCCCTCGCCAACCGCGCCTAATTCCAGCCGCTAAAGCGCGAGTAAAACTGTTAGGCGAGGCAAATAGCCCAGAAGCGGTGCGCGGATTAGAACAGTTCTCTCACGTCTGGTTATTGTTTCTGTTTGACCAAAATTTGGAGGCAGGATGGAAACCAACCGTACGGCCTCCTCGTTTGGGTGGAAATGAGCGTATTGGCGTGTTTGCTTCACGCTCTACCTTTCGACCAAATGGCATTGGAATGTCGGCAGTCGAAATGAAAGGCATCACGAAGAAAGGTGATCAAATATATATTGATCTTGGCAGTGTTGATTTGGTCGATGGCACACCGATTGTCGACATCAAACCTTATATTCCTTACTCAGATGCCATTCCTGAAGCGATTGGCGGCTACGCTGGTGAGGAGCCTGAAAAATCGAACGTCACCTTTTCGTCTCAAGCATTGGCGATGCTAGCAAAGCGATCCGATACTCAATATGTACAATCGGTGATCGAACAAGTTCTGGCGCAGGATCCACGTCCTGCATACAAGAAGAACAAACCGGATACCAAGGAATATGCGGTAAATTTGTTCGATCTGAACGTTAAGTTCAGCGTGAATAGCAACTTAATAACAGTTACGGCGATTGAAAGCTTTTGACAAAGCCATTTGGCTGATATTATAGACGGCTTACAATTTTCCCTTCTTGGGACCTTCATACTCCTGTCCATTCTGGCTTGAGTAACTAACTTTAATAAACGGATAAATTTAATGCGTACCAGTAATTATCTTCTTTCTACTCTGAAGGAGACTCCAAACGACGCAGAAGTAGTGAGCCACCAGCTCATGCTACGTGCAGGTATGATCCGTAAGCTGGCTTCAGGTCTTTACACCTGGCTGCCTACTGGTCTACGTGTGCTGCGTAAAGTCGAAAACATCGTTCGTCAAGAAATCGACAATGCAGGTGCAGTCGAAACTTTGATGCCCGTTGTTCAGCCGTTTGAACTATGGGAAGAGACAGGCCGCAGCGAGAAGATGGGTCCTGAGCTACTTCGCTTTACTGACCGTCATGTTCGTCCGTTTGTACTTAGCCCAACAGCTGAAGAAGTGATCACTAGCCTTGTGCGTAATGAAGTGAGCTCTTACAAACAGCTTCCGCTAAACCTGTACCAAATCCAAACTAAATTCCGTGACGAGCGTCGTCCACGTTTCGGCGTAATGCGTGCACGCGAATTCTGCATGATGGATGCATACAGCTTCGACATCGACAAAGCAGGTCTAGAGAAATCTTACCAAGCAATGCACGATGCTTACTGTAAAGCATTTGACCGTATGGGCCTTGAGTACCGTCCAGTACTTGCGGACTCAGGCGCTATCGGTGGTAGTGGCTCTCAAGAGTTCCACGTACTTGCAGACAGCGGCGAAGACCTAATTGCATTCTCTACTGAGTCTGATTACGCAGCGAACATCGAAAAAGCAGAAGCGTTAGCGCCTGCGGTAGAACGCGCAGAACCAACTCAAGAAATGACACTAGTTGATACTCCAAACGCGAAAACAATCGCGGAGTTGGTTGAGCAACACGGTCTACCTATCGAGAAGACGGTTAAAACACTATTTGTTAAGGCGTCTGACGAAATCGATGCACCAATCATTGCGTTGATCGTTCGTGGTGACCACGAGCTAAACGAAGTGAAAGCAGAAAACCTACCTCAAGTGGCTTCTCCACTAGAGATGGCATCAGAAGAAGAAATTCGTGAACTGATCGGTGCTGGCCCTGGTTCTCTTGGCCCTGTAGGCCTTGAACTGCCATTCATCGTTGACCGCAGCGTAGCAGTCATGAGCGATTTTGGCGCTGGCGCAAACATCGACGGTAAACACTACTTCGGTATTAACTGGGGTCGTGACGTTGAACTGGGTCAAGTAGAAGATCTGCGTAACGTAGTAGAAGGCGATCCAAGCCCATGTGGTAAAGGTACGCTAATGCTGAAACGTGGTATCGAAGTTGGTCATATCTTCCAACTTGGTAACGTTTACTCAGAAGCAATGAACTGTAGCGTTCTTGGCCCTGACGGTAAAAACGTAATCTTAGAGATGGGTTGTTACGGCATCGGTGTATCGCGTGTTGTTGCTTCTGCGATTGAACAGAACCACGACAAATACGGCATCATTTGGCCAGACGCAATTGCACCTTTCCAAGTAGCAATCGTGCCAATGAACATGCACAAATCTGAGCGCGTAAAAGAAGCAGCAGAGAAGCTATACGCGGAACTAACTGCTATGGGCATCGAAGTTCTATTTGATGACCGTAAAGAACGTCCAGGTGTGATGTTCTCTGACATCGAGTTGATCGGTATCCCTCACACTATCGTGATTGGCGATCGCAGCATGGATGAAGGTAACTTCGAATACAAAAACCGTCGTACTGGCGAGAAAACTCCAGTAGCGATGGCGGATATTGTTGAGCACGTTAAATCTCAACTTAAATAAACGCCTAAAAGGTTTCGATTAAATAAAAGGGTTGGCTTCGGTCAACCCTTTTCTATTGTCCTCAGAAATGACACTGCCCCTAATTTCTTTACTATTCATTTCGTTAATCTTTGGTTCAGCTTGTCGTTTGTACACTGATCTCAACATTTACAGGAGGTCAGTTATGGATTTAAAAAGTCTTCTAAACCAAGCGCTCAACTCTGATTTACTCAAACAAGGTGCTGACGCCCTGGGTAAGCAAACTCAAAACATCAAATCATCATCCAGCTCTAGCCAGTTCAAAACTCTCGGCGCAGGAGCCATAGGTGGTGGATTGATTGGCATGCTTATGGGCTCAAAGAAAAGCAAAAAGATGGCGAAGAAAATGGGTTCTGGCGCGCTTAAAGTCGGTGGAGCGGCAGCACTCGGTGCACTTGCCTACAAAGTGTATAACGATTGGCAAGCTAAGCAGAGTGATCAAGGCGTCCATGAACCCTTCGATCCACAAGATAGCAAACACAGCGTATTAATTTTAAAAGCCATGATTGGTGCAGCCAAAGCAGATGGTCATGTCGATGATGTGGAAATGGCTCGGATTGAACAAGCCCTTACAGAAATGGGGGCAGATGAACACGTTCGTCAGTTGGTTCAGCAAGAGTTGCATAAGCCACTTGATCCAGTAGAAATCGCAAGCCAAGCGTCGACACCACAGCAAGCTTCTGAGATCTATTTAGCGTCACTCATTGTTGCCGATGAACAAAACTTCATGGAAAAAGCTTACTTACAAGAGCTGGCTAAGCAGCTTCAGCTTTCTCCGGAAGTGACGTATCAATTAGAATCGCAGATGCAGTGATTAAAGCTTGTCCAAGATGCACCTCAACTTGAGCCAAAACAACTCTCAGCTTTGAGTTTCAAATCCGCTATGTGTATATTGAGATAAGTTATCATTTAGTGGAAAGAAAACATGCAAGTATACGGCTGTTGTGAATTAGTTCGTGAGCTTTATGCTCAAATTGGTAGCGGCGATCAAGCCTACATCCCTCAAGCAATTTCTTGTGCAGTAAAAGCGCTAAACGAAGTTGCGGCGGATGAATCTTTGCCAAAAGAAGTACGAGAGAAAGCGGCGTTTGCGGCTGCAAACCTGCTGATTTCAGATTTTGAGGACAAGTAATGAACTTAGCGAACTTTGAATCGATGGACCCAGTCATGCTGATGAGCATCGTCAACATGAAGCTACGTGACGACTTCGGCGGTGATCTGGATAAGCTGGTTGCTTTTTTTGATATAGACCGCGCGGCGCTTGAAGCAAAATTGGCTACGGCAGGGTTTGATTTCTTACCCGAAGCAGGTCAGTTCCGTTAATCACGACGGCAACCCCCAACGAAATTCATGAAAAAGGGCTTGATGTATACATCAAGCCCTTTTCGTTTATGCTGTATCTTTGCTTGTTAACCGAATGATGCCCAGATCACCGTCGCAACTAATACAGGGCACACAAACTTCACATACGCAGGCCACAATTTACCAAACCAGCCTTGTGTGAATTCAGGACAACCCTGCTCAAGCTCTTTGATTTTAGAGTTACGATTCCATACCCAACCACCAAACAAGCAGAACAGTAGTGCCGCCGTTGGCTGTAAATACTGAGTTGCAACCGTTGCAACCATGCCAAACAACGCGCCAAAGTTGTACACAATCACTACGCTGAACAGAGCAATAAGACCACCTAGCACCCAGCTAGTCGCACTGCGCTTAGTATTGAAACGTTCACTCACTAACGCCACCGGACACTCTAACATTGAGATGGAAGACGTCAGCGCCGCAATCGTCAGCAATAAGAAAAATACGATTGAGAACAGTTGGCCAAGTAAACCTAAACTATCAAACATCAGTGGCAATACGGTAAATACCAAGGTGTCTGAGCTCAATAGAGAACCGTCTTCAGCGTAGATTTGGACACCTTTTTGCATCGCAACAAACATCGCTGGCATCACCACTAGCCCTGCAATAAAGGCAACAGCCGTATCGACCAAGGTCACATTCATTGCCATCTTGGGAAGGTTCTCTTTCTTGCTCAAGTAAGAGCCGTAGATCAGCATTGAACAACCACCAATCGTCAGTGAGAAGAAGCCCTGCCCCATTGCAGCAAGAATTAGTTTACGGTCCCATACTTTCTCGAAATCAGGCACCAAGTAATGCTTCAGACCTTCCATCGCGCCGTTTTGAGTCATGATGTAAACAAACAGCAAACCGAATAACACGAACAACGCAGGCATTAGACGTGTTGACCATTTCTCGATGCCTTGTTTAACGCCACCTTGCACGATCAAAATGGTAAGTACATAAAATGTAATCGTACCGAACAAGTTGCGCTCTACACTAAAACCTTTTAACCATTGAGTCGCCGCTTCCATTCCCATGATGTCGGTAACCGCACCTAGCAAAAAGCAGATCAACCAACCGCCAACAATGGAATAAAACGCTAAGACGGCACTTGGTACACTCAAACCAATCCAGCCCACAATACCGCCAAGCTTTTTGCCTGTCGGGTGGTTGGTTAATGCACGCATGCTATCTACTGGGTTGGCTTGACCATGACGACCAATCGCCATTTCAACCACCAGCATAGGAAAAGCAACGATAAGAATCATCACTAAGTAAACCAGCAAGAAGGCTCCACCACCATTACTTGCTGCTTGTGTTGGGAAGCCCCAAATATTACCCAGACCAACCGCAGCGCCGGCGGCTGCTAAGATGAATCCGAGACGAGAGCCAAAATGCTCGCGAGGCTGAGAAGAAGTTTGTTGTGTCATACCACTCACACAAAATATCAATAAACTAGCTAACTAGTACACTATAGCAATGTTAACTAATCAACAAGAGCAAGCAGGTCAAATACTCGACAAACGATACAAATGACAGACATTCAGTTTGTAAATTTTTACATACATCTCATATTCATCATGCCGTTATCAAACCGTTATTTGCTATCAAATCGACTGTATCACCACGCAAAAACCACTGATTCATTCATCGTGAAGTGAGCCGAAAAATAATGAGCTCGACTGTAAGAGGCGAATAGTTCCTCGTGATATTGTGTCGAAAAGCAGAATATTGTTCTTCGCTTTTTCCCCCTTATGTCTATTTATCAGCTAGTTATTACTCTGTTCTCATTTATATCCATGACTCAAGGAGAGAAAAATGAAGGTCACTCTACTTCACGGAGCTGTGGTTGCTGCACTCAGTGTTAGCTATCAAGCTCAAGCCTACAACTGTCAAAGCCTGCCTGATTGGGATAGCACTGCGATCTACACCTCAGGCACTCAAGTGAAAACTGAAGGCGCCGCCTATGAGGCCGCTTATTGGACACAAGGTAACGACCCCGTCACCAACTCAGGCTCATGGGAAGCGTGGAAGGCATTAGGTCAATGTGATGGAGGAAACAGTAATCTGTCGCCAACGGTGTCCTTCTCTTCTCCAACGAACAACGCGCAAATTCCTGAAGGCAGCGCCATTACTCTGTTAGCCAATGCGTCCGACGAGGACGGACAGGTCACACAAGTGGAGTTTTTAGCGGGTGACCAAACCGTTGCTATCGTCACCCAAGCGCCATTTGAGGCATCTTGGACTGCAGCCCAAGGCGTTTCTCAACTCACCGCAATTGCGACAGACAATGAAGGCGCCGTAACCTCCACAACGGTTGCTATCGTCGTTCAGCCTCAAGTAGAGCTGCCGCCACCTAGCATTACTCTCACTAGTCCAACAGGTACGGAAACACTGAGTGTGGGGGATAACCTAACCGTCACGGCTCAAGCTGATGACTTTGATGGCGTAGTTACTCAAGTTGAATTCTTTGTTAACAACCAATCCGTCGCCATTGATACCAGTGCACCTTACGAATACCAATGGACAGCAAGTGTTGGCACACACTCATTTAAAGCTCAAGCAACAGATGACTCTAATCTCTCTACCACGAGTCAAGAAGTGGCGCTGGTCGTCGCGAACTCAGAAACAAGCAATGGTGGGTGTGCTGATGCTCTACCTTACGTTGCTGGCACGCGTTATGAAGTAGGTGCTCTGGTTTCTAACCTTAACCAAAAATATCGTTGTGACGTTGCGGGTTGGTGTTCGTCCGATGCAACATGGGCCTACGAGCCAGGTGAAGGCCTGTACTGGAAAGATGCTTGGACTGGCCTAGGAGCGTGCTCAACACCACCTCAAGTTACCATTACCGCCCCAACTGATGGGCAAGTCGTGCTCGCAGGCAGCAACAACGAAATCACAGCCAACGCAAGCGACTCCGATGGCACGGTTACGCAAGTGGAGTTTTTCGCGAATAACGCTCGCTTAGGTGTCGTTACTCAAGCGCCATATTCCGTAACTTGGAACGCCACACTTATTGGCGCTAACCAGCTTAAAGCCGTTGCAACCGATAACGACAACAATACGTCAGAATCTGTTGTGAACGTAAATGTCAGTGATAAAGATTTAGTCATTTCTCTTACTTCGCCTAGCGCAGGTCAAACGGTTGGCTTAGGCAAAAATCTCGCATTAAGCGCCGATGCAACGTCTTTAACTTCAGGCATTAAGCAAGTTGACTTTATGGTCAACGGCGCCGTTGTCGCCACAGATACGACTGCACCTTACTCTGCGAACTGGACACCAGCCGCAATCGGACAGTTTACCGTAAGCGCTCAAGCCGTCGATCTTGCCGGAAGCACCGCATTATCTGACGCGGCAGCGGTGACAGTTGTAGAGCAGACAGAAAAACGTCATAAACTGATTGGTTACTGGCACAACTTCGTGAACGGTGCGGGTTGCCCAATCAGACTGGCAGACATGGCTGATGCTTGGGATGTGATTGATATTGCCTTTGCTGAAAACGACCGAAACAGCGATGGCACAGTGCACTTCAACCTGTATTCTGGCGATATTTACAGTGATTGTCCTGCACTCGACCCAACGCAATTCAAACAAGATATGGCCGCCTTGCAAGCGAAAGGTAAGAAGTTCGTTCTATCTCTTGGAGGCGCTGAAGGCACTATCACTCTAAACACTGACCAAGACGAAGCGAACTTTGTTTCTAGTCTAACTGGCCTTATCGCTGAATGGGGCTTTGATGGTCTCGATGTGGATTTAGAGAGTGGATCTAACCTAGTACACGGTTCACAAATTCAAGCTCGTCTTGGTCGTGCTTTGCTGCAAATTGAGCAAAACATGGGTGGCGATATGTACCTAACCATGGCTCCTGAACACCCTTATGTTCAAGGCGGTTACGTCGCTTACAGCGGAATTTGGGGAGCGTACATTCCAGTGATCAACGATACTCGCAGCACGCTCGACTTGCTTCATGTTCAGCTATACAACAACGGCGGTCTACCAAACCCGTACCTACCAGGTTCTGCACCAGAAGGATCTGTTGATATGATGGTCGCTCAATCTAAGATGCTTATCGAAGGTTTTGAACTAGCCGACGGCACTCAGTTTGCGCCATTGCGTGATGATCAAGTCGCGATCGGTTTACCTTCAGGCCCAAGCTCGGCAAACTCAGGTCAGGCTCCGACACAAAATATTCTCAACGCACTAGACTGTTTAACGAAAGGCACATCCTGTGGCACCGTTAAACCAGCGTTCAACTACCCGAATTATGCTGGCGTAATGACGTGGTCTATCAACTGGGATCAGCATGATGGCTTTAACTTCTCAAAACCTGTTGGTGATAAGTTAACTCAGATGAACGCGCAATAAGCGCCTTTAACCTGGTTAGGTGCGTTTGGTCAAACCCTCGCACTCAACCAAAAGATGGAACCACTAAAACGAAAAGAGAGCGCCAAACGGCGCTCTCTTTCTTTGTATTTTTAGATGTTGTTTCTACGCGAAGCGATTCATCAAATGGTAAAGACTCGATAGTCTTTCAACTCAGGAATTTTCTTCAACAAATCGTCTTCTTGCCCTGCCATATTGTCCAGAGATTCACATAAGTCTTCCGCTTGTTGCTCCACCTCTTTCGAATGTTCAGCCAAACGCTGCTCAACTTTCGCACTTAATTCTGCCATGCTTTCAGAGAGTGCTGTCAGGTTTAAACCACCCTCTTCTTTCATTTTTTTCGATAAAGCATCGAACGCGCTAGCCAGAAACTCTTTATTAAAAATCTCCTGCGCCTTTTCAAAATCTTTCGTCCAGCCCTGCGTCATCGATTCAAAGCTGTCTGCAGGCAAAATAAAATCACCATCTTTGTAATAACGAGATTGCACATCAGCAAAGAAGTCTTTAACTGCAACTTTTACGTTATCAAACGCGCCCGGCGCATCCAAACTCGCTGCCACATCATCAATGATGTCATTGGCAAGTTCCAAGCCATCACTCGCTAGCTGCTTAGCTTGAGGGATATAGGCATTCATTTTTTCGCGATATGCTTCAATCGCGGCTTTCTGCTCTGCATCGAGTTCAATCAACTCACCTTTGATGAACAAGTTGTTGTCTTCGTCCACGACGGCTTTATCACCAGAAGTCTGGCGAATTTCCAAACTCTGTCCATCCATACGAACTTCATTATGGATGTCCACACGACATTGCGCTGCATAACCTGTTGCACTAACCATCAGCAATGAAAGTGTAAGAAGTTTCTTCATGTCATTCTCTTATCTTCAAAGTAACTTCTGTTAAACATAACACTCAGTTATACATTTGATGTCAGGACACCGTCACGACTTCGTAACAAGTTGTTTTATCGCCAATTTTCATCTCAAACTCTTCGCCTTCCTCTTTGCCAAGTAACGCTCGTCCCAATGGTGATTTCGCTGTTAAGACAAAGACTTCCTGATCTTGCCAAGCCACCGTTAGTCCACCAGAGCACGGACCGATGAAAAAGCGTTTTTCGATATTATTCTCATCGACGAGAACCACATACGCGCCTACACCTATTGGCGCATCCGTAAAGTCGCGAATAACCATTGAGCGATACTGACGCAATTCGTCCTCACTCTCTTGTACTCGCATTGCTTGGCCATGAGCAAGATAGGAAGCCTCTAATGCAAGCGTGTCGTACTTATGCTCGGGCACTGTTTCTTCGTCCGTTGCGGCATCGATGGCTCTTTGGGTGGAAGCGTGTGCAATTCGAAGTTTTTCTTCCAATTGATGAATGATGATTTGGATTAACTCAGCTTTGTTCATACTTTTTGAAGGCGCGCTCAGTAGGCAGGATATGTTAATGTACCCTAGTCTATCACCGAAGAAAGGTTTCCCTAACATGCAAAGTACCCAGTTACTACAAACGCTTCAATCCGTGTTTGGTTTTGACTCATTACGCCAAGGCCAACAACCAGTTATTGAATCGGTCATGAATGGTTACTCTGCAGCAGCAATATTTCCAACGGGCTCGGGCAAATCTCTTTGTTATCAACTCCCCGCCACCATGCTGCCAAACCTCACTTTAGTGATCTCGCCATTACTGGCACTAATGAAAGATCAGCTGAGCTTTTTGCAAAGCAAAGGGATCGCCGCCGCTTCTATTGATAGCAGCCAAAGCAGAGAAGAAGCGCAACGCGTAATGGTTGGAGTCAAAAACGGTGAAATCAAAATTCTGATGATTTCTGTCGAACGCCTCAAAAACGAGCGCTTTCGCGAGTTCATTCGTCAGGTGCCAATCTCTTTGATGGTAGTCGATGAAGCGCACTGTATCTCTGAGTGGGGACATAACTTCCGTCCGGATTACCTCAAGTTGCCGCAATATCAGCGAGAACTGAATATTCCTCAAACCTTATTGCTGACCGCCACAGCAACGCCCGCCGTTATTGAGGACATGAAAAATAAATTCGATATTGCGAGTGACCACATTACTGTAACTGGCTTTTACCGTTCGAACCTCGATATTTCAGTCATCCCTTGCGAAGAGTCCGAAAAGCAAACGCAACTCAACACGATTATCGCCGCAGCCCCTAAACTGCCAACTATCGTTTACGTAACGCAACAGCAAACTGCAGAGCAAGTAGCTAAGTCATTGATCTACATTGGCGTTAACGCTCATGCGTATCACGCGGGAATGAAAAGTGAAGTTCGTGAGCAAATACAACAGCAATTTATGGCGGGCCAAATTGACTGCATTGTGGCCACGATTGCCTTTGGGATGGGTGTCGACAAATCCGATATTCGCCGAGTGATCCACTTTGATCTGCCTAAATCCATTGAAAACTATGCCCAGGAAATAGGTCGAGCAGGACGCGACGGACAACGCTCTGAATGCATTCTGCTTGGCAATACTTCTGGGTTAACTGTATTAGAAAACTTTGTGTTTGGCGACACGCCTGAGCGCTCTTCGATTAGTTATGTATTGGGTCAAATCAAAGAGCACCAACCTCAGTGGGAAGTCGTGCCACTACGTTTGTCTCGCGAGAGCAATATCCGCCAGTTACCACTCAAGACGCTGTTGGTGTATTTAGAGCTTGCGAAAGTGATCGAAGCTAAGTTTAGCTACTTTGCCGAATATCGATTCAAATTCCTACAAGATCAGCAATTTATCGTTAACCAATTCCAAGAAGAACGACGCGAGTTTGTAGAAGCCATTTTCACTTGTTCAACCAAAGCGAAAGTATGGTGCCAAGTCGATCTCGATGCTCTTTGGATGCATTATCACTCGGAACGTAGCCGCGTTGTCGCTGCTCTGGATTACTTTCATCAGAATGGTTGGGTTGAACTGGAAAGCAAGCAGCTAACCGATGTGTATTCCGTCTTGCCCGAAACACAGAATATCGAAGACATCACGCAGCATCTGTACGAGCTATTCCAGTCTAAAGAGCGCAAAGACATCGACCGAATTCACGCCATGCTGGGGTTATTCCAATCGTCAGATTGTTTAAGTCATCAATTAGCCAGTTACTTTGCCGACCACAACGCCCCTGCTCACTGCGGTCATTGTTCTGTGTGTCGAGGACAGAGAGCGGTGTTCCCACCTCGGATTTACGACCAACCTGAACCAGCAGTCGCCTCCGCTTGGATTGCAGAGTTTGTCCAACTTTCCCCTTCTGCAATCAGTAACGAAGCCATCGCCCGATTCTTATGTGGCATCAGCACACCGTTGATCAGCCAACTTAAAGCCTCAAAGCTATCTGGGTATGGTGCATTGGCTAATGTGTCCTTCGAACAGGTACTACAATTGGTTGAAAGTGTGCGGGAATAGATTAAAAGAAGCTAAGTTGACGAGCTTGTTCTTCTGGCTTGAGCATAACGCTCAAGCCTAAGAGGCGAATTTCACGACCATTTTGACGCTTTAGAATGTCTTTTAGCAGCAACTTAAAGTCCTCAAGTTCTAACTGAGGATGAATGTGTTCAATGGTAGTGAGCTGGAAGTCCGCGAACTTTACCTTAATGCCTTGCTTAATGATCGATTTATCTGGACTGGCACGCTCCAGTCGCTTTTCCAGTTCAGGATAAAGTTTCTCTTCGATCACTTGCCAGCACTCATCATAAGTAGAGATGTTTTGGCTAAACGTTCGCTCAACACCAACCGACTTTCTCTCACGCTCGACTACAACTTCTCGATCATCGATACCGTGACTGCGTTTCCACAATGATGCGCCTTGGCGACCGAATTGGCGTAACAGTTCTCGATAGTCGCTATTTTTAATGTCTTCACACAGATAAAAGCCCGCTTGATGTAACTTTTCTAGACTGACCTTACCAACTCCAGGGATTTTTTCTAGTGGTAGCTTATCGACCACTTCTTGAACTTTCTCAGGAGGAATAACAAACTGGCCATTGGGTTTATTCATATCCGAAGCAACTTTAGCGAGAAACTTAATCGGCGCGATTCCAGCTGATGCCGTCAGGCCCAACTCGTTTCGAATATCATTACGGATAGACTCCGCAATCAGGGTTGCTGAGCCCCTGCAAGCTGTCGCATCGGTAACATCTAGGTAGGCCTCATCAAGAGAAAGAGGTTCAATTAAGGAAGTATAACGTTCGAAGATAGCTCGAATTTGCAGTGAGACTTGTTTGTAGACATGCATTCGACCGGGGACAACGAGCAAATGCGGGCAAAGCTGCAACGCACGAGCGGTAGGCATGGCACTACGTACGCCAAACTTGCGTGCTTCGTAGTTACACGTGCTAATGACGCCGCGCTGTTTTTCATGCCCGCCAACCGCAAGCGCTATATCTCGATAATTTGGGTTATCCCGCATCTCGACGGCAGCATAAAAACAATCCATATCGACATGAATAATCTTTCTGATTCGCTCTGACATACCCGACAAAATACTGGTTAAAAATACAGTATAATTCAATTAACGAAGTAAGAAAATGAAAGATTAAAACCACCGCTCAAAGAACATATTGCCAAGTTTCTAAAGGGTTGAATTATCTTTTTTTATCGCGGTTCAATCACGCAACATTACATCGAGCTGATCCACAAGCTCAGCCCAATCAGCATCTTCTTCAATCGCTTGTTTTAAAAATGCGGCCTGAGAAAGTGTCCAGAAACTCGCTTCGTGTAAAGGTGCTGATTCACGTTTATGTCGATGCGTATTGACGAAATCTTTAATTTCTTTGGAAGAGCTCCCTAACCCGAGCTGATTGAAAAGATCAGCCATGCCATGTTGATGTAATTCCATTGTGTCCTCCGACTCGAATGAACCTTTATTTGAGTATATACCTCACCCAATTATGCGCCCGTGAAAGTACTAATATTTCACTCTCTATGTAGAAAGCACGGCGCTTTGATACACGCAAAAAATAACCCAGCCGAAGCTGGGTTATAGAAAAATGATAAGCACTCTATGCTTGCGCGTTACGCGATACGGTCTTTTTCCCACGCAGCTAGCTTTTCAGCACGAGCAGCTTCGCGAGCTTCACGCTTCTTGCGCGCGTCACATGGCTCTGGGCAGTTACATACTTTCTCTATGCCGACTGCGCCAAGACCACCACAGCTGCCTTTCACTACTTTCTTCTGGAAGATGTAGCCAACGGCCATCGCTGCGATCACCGCAACAAACACTGCAAATGTAATTAGAAATGTACTCATAAGAACATGCTCACTTCTGATGTTATTTGTTCATGAATGGCTTGTATGCTTCCGAAGCCAGCTCTTTAAAACCATCTTCCGTTTTCACAATCATGAAAACAGGAATGTTATTTTCGTTCGCGATTTCCATGCCTTTTTCTTCGCCTAGCACCATAAGACCCGTTGCTAGACCGTCAGCAGTCATCGACGATTTATCCAATACTGTCACAGACACCACTTTATGATGGATTGGTTTGCCTGTTTGCGGATTGATAATGTGAGAGTATCGCACACCGTTGCTCTCAAAGTAATTACGGTAGTCACCACTTGTTGCAATTGCCATGTCACCTGGTTCGATGATCTCTTGAATAGATCGCTCATCAACCGTTGGTTTCTCAATCGCGATTCGCCATGGCACACCTTCTCGGTTGATACCTTTCAAACGCATTTCGCCACCAACTTCGACCATGTAGTTTTTGATCCCTACCGATTGTAGGTAATCAGCAACCACATCAACCCCCCAACCTTTTGCAATCGTTGACAGGTCAACATACAAATTAGGAATGTCCTTTGACAGTTTATTGCCATCAACGGTCAGGTGGTGAATCCCAGTGTTTGCCTTACGAGCCGCTAACTCTTCATCAGAAGGCACTACGTCAGGGCGAGCTTCTGGGCCAAAGCCCCAAAGGTTAACCAGAGGACCAACCGTTACATCGAGCGCACCTAAAGTTAGACCATTGAGACGAACCGCTTCTTTTACTACGGTTGCCGTTTGCGCCGACACTTCGAAAGGCTCACTTGTTTGATGCTGGTTAAAGCGACTCAGCTCTGAGTCTTCACGGTAAGTCGACATTTGATCGTTGACTTCTTCAAGCAGTCGATCGATTTCCGTTTGCAGAGCCTTCGGCGTCGGAATGCCGTCTTGCTCAATGTATTTAATGTTGTAAGAAGTCCCCATTGTAGGACCGCTTAGATGAATTTGATCAGCAGGCTGTTCACAACCAGCCAAAATCAATAGAGAAGCGAATGCAACAAGCCACTTTTTCACTTGTTTACTCCCATTGTTGTTGAATTGATATGGGAAATAGGACCATGTCCGTCAATCCAATTTCCTATAGCAACTGTTGAATATGGTTTTGTATTTCAGAAAAAATAATGGCTAGCCCTTGAGAGCTAGCCATAAATACAATCACTTGGAGGGATTAACCACCGAAGTCATCTAGTAGGATGTTCTCATCCTCTACACCTAGGTCTTTCAGCATGCCGATAACAGCCGCGTTCATCATAGGTGGACCACACATGTAGTATTCACAGTCTTCTGGAGCTTCGTGATCACGTAAGTAGTTCTCGTAAAGAACGTTGTGAATGAAGCCTGTGTAACCATCCCAGTTATCTTCTGGAAGTGGATCTGACAGTGCACAGTGCCATACGAAGTTGTCGTTCTCAGCCGCTAGGCCATCGAAGTCTTCAACGTAGAACATTTCACGTTTAGAACGTGCACCGTACCAGAATGACATCTTGCGCTTAGAGTGCAGACGTTTTAGCTGGTCGAAGATATGAGAACGCATTGGAGCCATACCTGCACCACCACCAATGAATACCATTTCTGCGTCAGTGTCTTTAGCGAAGAACTCACCAAATGGGCCAGAGATAGTACACTTGTCGCCTTCTTTCAAAGACCAGATGTACGAAGACATGATGCCCGGTGGTACGTCTGGGTTGTTCGGCGGCGGAGTTGCGATACGAACGTTAAGCATGATGATACCGTGCTCTTCAGGGTAGTTAGCCATTGAGTATGCACGAATTGTTTCTTCATTAACTTTAGACTCGTAACGGAAAAGATTGAACTTCTCCCAGTCCTCACGGTATTCCTGAGGAATATCGTAGTCCGCGTATTTAACGTGGTGAGCTGGCGCTTCAATCTGGATGTAACCACCAGCACGGAAAGGTACTGATTCGCCATCTGGAATTTGTAGCTTAAGTTCTTTGATGAATGTCGCTTTGTTATCGTTAGAGATAACCGTACATTCCCACTTCTTAACGCCGAAGATTTCTTCTGGTAGTTCGATGTCCATGTCAGTTTTCACTGCCACCTGACACGCTAGACGCTCACCTTCACGAGCTTCACCTTTCGTGATGTGATCAAGCTCAGTTGGTAGGATGTCGCCACCGCCAGATTTAACTTTTACGCGACACTGACCACAAGAGCCACCGCCACCACAAGCAGAAGATACGAATACGCCAGCACCAGCTAGAGCACTCAGTAGCTTACCGCCTGGTTGTGTAACGATCGCTTTATCAGCGTCACCGTTCACAGAAATTGTAATGTCACCTGTTGGTACAAGCTTAGACTTAGCGAAAAGAATCACTAGTACTAGCGCAAGTACGATCAGAGTAAACATCACTACACCAAGAATAATGTCCATTGACTATTCCTTAATTGTTGCGGTTTACCCGACTTACAGTTGAACACCAGAGAAAGACATAAAGCCTAACGCCATAAGACCTACAGTGATGAATGTGATGCCAAGACCACGTAGACCTGGAGGTACGTCAGAGTACTTCATCTTCTCACGGATACCTGCAAGAGCAACAATTGCTAGCATCCAACCCACACCAGAACCGAAACCGTAAACAACAGATTCAGCAAAGTTGTAGTCACGTTGTACCATGAAAGATACACCACCGAAGATCGCACAGTTTACTGTGATCAACGGTAGGAAGATGCCTAGCGCGTTGTACAAAGGTGGGAAGAAACGGTCAAGAACCATCTCTAGGATCTGTACAAGTGCTGCAATTACACCGATAAAGGTGATGAAGTTTAGGAAGCTAAGGTCCACGCCCTCAACTAACGCATTTTCTTTCAGAACTAGGTTGTAAACTAGGTTGTTCACAGGAACAGCGATAGTCAAAACTACCACAACTGCAACACCTAGACCGAAAGAGGTCTTAACTTTCTTAGATACGGCAAGGAAAGTACACATACCTAGGAAGAAAGACAGTGCCATGTTCTCGATGAAAATCGATTTAACTAACAGACTGATGTAATGTTCCATGACGCCCTTACTCCTTCGCTTCTACTTGTTCTGGTTTAAACACACGGATTACCCAGATCAGGAAGCCGATTAGGAAGAATGCAGATGGTGCTAGTAGCATTAGACCGTTAGGCTGGTACCAACCACCGTTGCTCACTAGAGGTAGTACTTCCATACCAAATAGTTTGCCTGAGCCGAATAGCTCACGGAAGAAACCAACAGTGATAAGAACGAAACCGTAACCTAGACCGTTACCAATACCGTCGATTAGAGAAGGTACTGGCGCAGACTTCATTGCGAATGCCTCAGCACGACCCATTACGATACAGTTGGTGATGATAAGACCTACGAATACTGATAGCTGTTTAGAGATATCGTATAGGTAAGCTTTTAGCACCTGGTCTACCACGATTACTAGAGATGCGATGATCGCCATTTGAACGATGATACGCACACTGTTAGGAATGTGGTTACGGATCAGAGAAACAGAGAAGTTAGACAGAGCAGTTACGAATGTTACCGCTAGTGTCATTACAAACGCCGTTTCTAGTTTAGTTGTTACTGCAAGAGCAGAACATACACCAAGAACTTGTAGCGCGATCGGGTTGTTATCCAACCAACACCGGCGCCATAATGCTCTTTTTAATGTTTTGTGCGCTAGACATTAGTTCAGACCTCCGTCACGAACTTTTGCTAGGAAAGGACCAAAGCCCATGTCACCTAACCAGAAGTCGAATGTACCTTGAACACCGTTACCAGTTAGTGTCGCACCAGATAGGCCATCAACGCCGTGTTCAGAACCTGCTGGCGCACCACCTTTAACAACCTTGATTGCTGGTTTGTGGTTTTCGTCGAACAGTTTCTTACCAACCCATTGAGCACGCCATGATGGGTTCTCAACTTCACCACCAAGTCCAGGAGTTTCACCTTGCTCGTAGTAAGTGATACCAGACACAGTGTTACCGTCAGTTTCAACTGCAACGAATGCGTACATCATCGACCATAGACCGTTACCGTGAACTGGGATGATAACTTTAGAAACGTCATCACCGTTTTTCACTAGGTATACGATACCCGTGTTAGCACGACGAATGATCTTAGCTTTGTCTTGCTCAGCTGTAAGCTTAATAGACGTCGCGTTGTCTTTCGCTGCTTTACGTTGATCGTAGTTAGCTGCTTTAGAACCATCAGCCGCTTCTTCAACGAATTCGCCTGTTGCAAAATCAACCAAGCGAGGCTCGATGTATTCAGCATATAGCTCAGGTACTTTCTTACCATTTGCTTCAATGCCAGCAACTTCAACAATCTTTGATTGTTTATCTAGGACAGCGTTAGCTTTTTGCTTATCACGCAGACCTACTGCTGCTGTTGATACGATGATTGAACAAACAAGGCTCAACCCGATAACAACACCCAGCGTCTTTTTAATGCTGTCGTTATTACTTGCCATAGCGTGCTAGTCTCCGCTTGATGTTCTTCTCAATTACTACATGGTCGAACAGAGGTGCGAATAGGTTCGCGAATAGAATCGCCAGCATCATACCTTCTGGGTACGCTGGGTTAACTACACGGATCATCACACACATTGCACCGATTAGGATGCCGTACCACCATTTACCTTTGTTAGTAAATGAAGCTGATACTGGGTCTGTAGCCATGAAGAACATACCGAATGCAAAACCACCTAGAACTAGGTGCCAGTGCCATGGCATGTTGAACATTGGGTTGGTGTCAGAACCGACCACGTTAAACAGTGTCGATACTGCAATCATACCGATCATTACACCCGCAATGATGCGCCATGAAGCGATTCGCATGTAAACGATCATCGCTGCACCGATCATTAGAGCAAGAGTCGATACTTCACCAATTGAACCAGGGATGTTGCCGATGAAAGCATCCATCCAAGTGATAGGAGCGCCAGTGATGTTGTTGATCAACGCGCCGCTACCGCCGTGAGCCCATTGGCTAAGAGCAGTTGCACCAGAGAAGCCGTCAGCTGCAGTCCAAACTACGTCACCCGAGATTTGCGCTGGGTAAGCAAAGAATAGGAAAGCACGACCTGCAAGTGCAGGGTTAAGGAAGTTGCGACCTGTACCACCGAAGATCTCTTTAGCAACAACAACACCAAATGTAATACCTAGTGCCGCTTGCCATAGAGGTAGCGTTGGTGGAACGATAAGTGCGAAAAGAATAGAAGTTACAAAGAAACCTTCGTTAACTTCGTGCTTACGCACCATACAGAAAAGCACTTCCCAGAAACCACCAACAAGGAATACTGTTGCGTAGATTGGTAGGAAGTACGTCGCACCTAGTAGCATCTTACTGCCGACGCCTGCATCAGCAGAAATCGATCCGCCTAGCATCTCAGTCAGCCAGTAGTGCCAGTTACCTGCGATAACTGTCGCTAGTTGATCACCAGCGTACATGTGGTTTAGAGCTGCAATAGCTTGGCCACCTGCGTTGTACATACCCCAGAACATTGCTGGGAATACCGCAAACCAAACCATGATCATGATACGTTTTAGGTCAACGCTATCACGAACGTGTGAGCTTTTCTTTGTTACTAGACCTGGCGTGTAGAAAACTGTAGCGACAGCTTCGTACAGGGCAAACCATTTTTCATGTTTACCACCAGGCTCAAAGTGATGCTCGATGTCTTCAAGAAACTTTTTAAGAGCCATGGAAATTACCCTTCCTTCTCGATCTTATCTAGGCATTCACGAAGTAGTTGACCGTACTCGTACTTACCAGGACAAACAAAGGTACACAATGCCAAATCTTCTTCGTCTAGCTCTAAAGCGCCCAGTGCTTGAGCACTGTCACTATCGCCCGCGCATAGATCGCGAAGTAGCAAAGTAGGTTCCATATCTAATGGCATTACGCGTTCGTAGCTGCCGATTGGAACCATTGAACGGTCACTACCATTAGTCGATGTTGTCATGTTGAACAACTGACCTTTGAATAGGTGACCAAGGAATGAGCGAGTTACTGAGAACTTGTTCTTACCAGGCATAGCCCAGCCGAGCAGTTCTTTTTCACGGCCTTCGCGTAATACAGAAACCTGCTGATGGTAACGGCCAAGGTACGCGTGTGGACCTGTAGCGTGAGTACCAGTTAGTACTGAGCCAGAGATCACACGAACTTCGCCAGGCATCAGTTCGCTATCTGTTAGGTCGTCAAGGCTAGCACCCATTACGGTACGAACCAGACGTGGGTTATTCACCACTGGGCCCGCTAGAGAGATAACACGGTCTGTGTATAGCTCACCTGTTAGGAACAGCTTACCGAACGCGATAACGTCTTGGTAGTTGATGCTCCAAGCCACGTTTTCTGCATTTACTGGGTATAGGAAATGCATGTGGGTGCCAGCAAGACCTGCTGGGTGAGGGCCATCGAAGACGTGTTCTTCTACGTTAGACTGAGAAGAGCGTGGCAAGCTAGTGCCAGATTTACATACGTAAACCTTGCCTTCTGTCAGGGCTGAAAGAATGTCTAGACCGGCAATGAATGCTTCTTGTTGTTCGTTAATGATCAACTCAGGCTTAGCTGCAAGAGGATTAGTATCCATTGCAGTTACGAAAATAGCCTTAGTAGCAGACTCGATTGCTGGAACCTTGCTAAACGGACGAGTACGTAAAGCGGTCCAAAGGCCAGATTCAACCAGTTGAGTCTTGATCACTTCGCGATCTAGACCAGATAGTTGAGCGGCTTCGAACTTATCGAATGTCACCTGCTCTTCACCTGCCACTTCAATCACTACAGATTGAAGGACACGCTTAGCGCCACGGTTAACTTCGATCACTTTACCGGCTGCTGGTGCAGTAAATTTCACGCCAGGGTTCTTCTTGTCTTCAAAAAGAATTTGCGCTTTTTTCACTTCATCACCAACGCGGACATGCATGGTAGGACGCATGCCAACGTACTCTTCGCCAAGCAAGGCGACTTTTTTGATGGTCTTACCATCATTAATCACCTGGGATGGAGTTCCTGCGATAGGAAGATCCAAGCCCTTCTTTATTGTAATCATACGCACTTGCACTACTTTTATCGGGAAAAAGATTCTTTTGATTGCGTAACTTTTAGACACGACATCAGTGTCCGGTTTTGATGTTGTTTAAAACACCAAAATCGCAACATCCTATTAAAAATCTCGTCACATGAAATATGAGAGATTTATCAGGTGCGGTAGTCTAGCATTTTTTAGGAACTTGATGCCATGACCAATCATCAGAATAGAGGGGTAATTTCGATAGAATCAGGTCTAAAAGGTCAAATATTAGTCATAACTTTGACCGAACGCACAAATGACATATTCCACACATATCTTATGGAAATGAAATATTCACAGCCTGAAATATGCTTTAATTTATATTCATTTGTTGAAACGCTGTTAACACATTTTTTAACCAACATTTGTGCCACATTTTTGTCCCACACAAAATGTAAAACAAAAAAAGATGGCCTGAGCCATCTTTCTAAAAACGTCTGGGTTGAAAGGGGTTAACGCCCTCCTCCCATACACATTGGACTGTCTGGTGCACCATTTTGCTCACGTTTCCACTCTTCCTCTGTGTAAGTATGGATCGCAAGCGCGTGAATATGATTGTCTAGCTCATCGGCAAGAATTTGATGAACTTGACGGTGACGGCCAATCAATCTCTGACCGGCAAATAAGTCACTCACAACAATGACTTTAAAGTGACTTTCCGAGCCAGGCGGCACATTGTGCATGTAACTTTCGTTGATAACTTTTAAGTAGCTTGGTTGCAGCTCACTATGTAACTTCTTCTCTATGATTTCTTGGATCATATTCTTTCCTCAATGATGCAAATGCCATAAGTATATACCCAACTCCTAAAGAGGTGGAGACTTGATACTCTTTCCATTTTGCGACTTTGTTTCGCGGTAATACTGGCAAAGGTTCAGCCCATTCAGCACAGATGCGTTTAAAGCACGAGCCACAAGCTTGCCACTTTACGCTATTTCGGCGAGTTAAATATAAAATTTGACAGCTTTTTGTATCTACGTAGGCCATCATTTGCGACAATAATCACTAGTTTATTGAATCAACCTACGTTTACTTATGAAAACCGAATTGAATCTTCACGGTAGAAGCCTCACGCTTCATCGTTTTCCTAAGCGTTCTAACGAAACGCTTCAAGCTTGGGATGCGGGTGATGAGTACCTGATCAATCACGTCGAAGAAATGGCATTACCTGACCATCAAAACATCGTTGTTATCAATGATAACTTTGGTGCCCTCGCTTGCTGGTTTTCTGAAAAACATCATGTCACTTTTATGAGCGATTCTTTCGTCTCTCACAAAGGCGCTCAAAAAAATCTTGAAGACAATCAATGTAATAAAGTGGCATTTCTGACCACAATGGACAGTATTCCTGCGAATACAGATCTTGTGTTAGTCCAGCTACCTAAAAGTAATCGTCATCTTGTTTGGATTTTGAGCCAACTTCGCAAAGTGCTTCCAACCGCTTGCCCTGTGATTGCTGTAAACAAAGCCAAAGAAATCCATACGTCTACATTAAAATTGTTCGAAAAATACCTTGGAGAGACTAAAACGTCACTGGCGTGGAAAAAGCATCGACTGGTCTTTTCTCAGGCCAATGCGGAACCAAGAATTGAAGTAGATCCAATCACGGCTTGGGGTGTCGAAGGAGAACACATTCAGCTTAAAAACCTGCCAAATGTCTATTCAGGAGAAAGCTTAGACTTAGGTGCGCGTTTTATGCTGCAACATATTCCTCAAGACGCCTCAATCAACCACATTATCGATTTGGGATGCGGTAACGGCGTCTTATCGGTAAAAGCAGGTCAACTCAATCCAAATGTAAGACTGACTTGCGTTGATGAAAGCTTCATGGCGCTTGAATCTGCCAAGCAGAACTTATTGGATAACTTAGGCGAAGGTCGCGACATTCAGTGCGTGGCCAATAACTGTTTGGATGGATTCAAACCTGACAGTTGCGATTTAATCATGTGTAACCCACCGTTCCATCAGCAACAAGCCATTACCGATCATATCGCATGGCAAATGTTCTGTGATGCAAAACAAATTTTGAACCAAAATGGCAAGTTACTCGTCATAGGAAACCGTCACCTCGGCTACGATGCCAAGTTGAAACGTCTGTTTGGCGATAAGAATGTGAAACTCATCGCTTCTAACAATAAGTTCGTGATTTTACAGGCAACAAAAAATCCTGCTAAATTAAGCGCAAAACAATAGAGCTCTCCGAGCAAAATGTTTACAAGGAACAATAAAATGAAAAAACTGTTACTCGCGGCTTCGGTTGCATTGCTTGCTGCATGTTCAGCGCCACAACAACCGCAACTGAACCTAATGCCTGAAAGCACCTTGAGCACCAATCCTATTGTACAAGGCAAAACATACAGCTTGACCAGCAAAGACGTGCGCGCAGCGCAGTACGTAGCTTTGGTTGATAACGGTCGTTCAAACATTCTACCACTTCATGCGAAACAAAACTTACGCATTGCATTAGAAGAAGCTTTAGAGAAACAGTTCTCATCTCAAGGTTTCCACTCTGATTTAAACAGCAACAACGCAATTGAACTGAATGTTCAAGAAGCGCTAGTGAACGTCAAACATTCCGTGATGGAAAACCAAATGGATGCCAAAGTGATACTAGAGATCACAGCAGAAACACCACAAGGCAAATTGGTGAAAACCTATACAGGTACTGCAAAACGCTCTGGCACTTTAAGCGCTTCAGATTCTGATATTGAAGAAACACTGAATGATGTAGTGACGTTAACGCTTAAAGAAATTGCTAACGACCCAGAGCTTCGTCAGTACATGCAGGAGCGTTTCTAATGTTACGCAAAGCGATTCTTTCTTTAGCATTACTTAGCTGCAGTGTTTGGGCAGGGCCAAAAGTGGCGTTTGAAACAACGTTAGGTTCATTTACCGTCGAGCTGAATGAAGAAAAAGCGCCAATCACAGTGGCTAACTTTCTGAAATATGTAGAAGACGGCAGCTACGAAGGTACGATTTTCCATCGTATTATCCCAGGATTCATGGCACAAGGTGGCGGCTTTAACCAAGACATGCAGATGGTGAAAACATACGCGCCAATCAAAAACGAAGGAAGTAATGGTCTGAACAATGACCGTGCAACCATCGCAATGGCACGCACCAATGCACCAGACTCTGCAACTCGCCAATTCTTCGTCAACCTCGTCGACAATGACTTCCTAAACTATGGCGCTCGCCCACCTGGTTATGCGGTATTTGGTGAGGTGACTGAAGGATTCGACGTTATCGAAAAAATGGCACAGCAGCCGACCACTACAGTAGGTCGAATGCGTGATGTACCAGAGACGCAAATCGTCATTACTAAAGCAACGCTACTCAAATAACCAAATCCATAAGCCCTTTGAATATTCGAAGGGCTTTCTCGTTCCATGGCTTCATTTTATTGGATTGATTTATGTCTTCATTACCTTCCATCACTTGGTTGGAAACGGTAAAAAGTTACCTTGATAAGCGACTCATGTGGGTTTTCATGTTGGGCTGTTCTAGCGGCTTTCCATGGGTACTTATCGGCTCAAACATGTCTGGTTGGCTAAAAGACGCCGGCTTGACCCTTTCCGCAATCGGCTATTTTGGTAGTGTCTTTGCGGTCTATGCGATCAACTTTCTGTGGGCTCCCTTGGTCGACCGAGTGAAGTTACCGCTGTTGTATCCTCTGCTTGGACAAAGACGCAGTTGGATCTTTTTCTGTCAAAGCATTGTGCTGGTTGCCACATTATTCATTGCAGGGGTCAATCCTGCGGAAAATCTCATTTTCGCCTCTCTGCTCGCCTTGTGTATTGCAACGGCATCGGCAACACAAGACATCGCCATCGACGCTTTCCGAATTGATACTTTTCCAAAATCGGAAGAATCTAAGTTGCCACAAGCTTCGGCTATGGCAGTCATCGGATGGTGGACAGGCTACTCATTGCCGGGATACTTGGCGTTTGTTAACGCCGATACTATCGGCTGGAACGGAGTGTATTACGGTATGGCAGCTGTTGTCGTGGTACTCATGGTGTTCACTTTGTTAGTGGGCGAACCAGTCACACAACGTGAAAAGCTCCAATCCGAAGCGGAACAAAGACACAAAGAAGTCGTCGGTTCAAAACTTGTGGCGTGGTTTACGGTCACCGTTGTTGAGCCTTTCCTCGATTTCTTCAACCGCAATGGTGTTCGCGTCGCGATAACCCTGTTGCTGTTTGTCTTCTTATTTAAGATTGGCGAAGCATTCCTGGGCCGCATGTCGATTGCTTTCTACAAAGACATTGGCTTTAGCAACGAACAAATTGGCTACTACTCGAAGTTGATCGGATGGGGAGCCACCATCTTCTTTACTCTCGTTGGCAGTATGTTCAATGTGAAGTTTGGTATCGTGCGCGGTTTGATGATTGGCGGCATTGCTATGTCAGCGAGTAACTTGATGTTTGCTTGGATAGCGTCTGTTGGCCCTAACGAGCATCTGTATTTAGCGACCATCATCGTTGATAACTTTACGACGGCATTTTCCACCGTAGCCTTTGTCTCGTTTCTGACTCTATTAACCGGGCAAGCGTTCTCTGCCACTCAGTATGCATTGCTTGCGTCGCTAGGAAACTTTGGACGAACCACGCTAGCGTCATTCAGCGGTGAATTGGTTGACTACCTAAATGACTGGAGCACGTTTTTCATTCTCACGGCCGTAATGGTGATCCCGAGCTTGATCATGTTGTATTCACTGCGTCATTACTTTACGGATCTTTTGGAAAAAGCGCGGCATAAGCACTAACGACCGCAAATTTGCGCAAAAGTAAGAATAAAAAACCACTGCACAATACGGTGGTTTTTTCTATACAAAACGCGGGATTCGAAGCTTACGGGTAAAGCCCTTTGCCGAACAAGTTGAAGATTCGTGCAACACCTTGCGTGAAAATCATTGGCTCAGTGAGTACCGTTAAACACAAACAGTCTTCACCTTCCTGAGTAAAGGGGCTGTGTTTCACTGAGGCATCTCGTATCATCAAGTCGCCTTCTTCATACTGCCCGTCTTCATCGCTAAATCCACCATGCAGAACCAGTGTGGATTCCAACCCTCTGTGCGTGTGTTGTGGGATTTGTACATTTTCGCCGATGTACATCAGGCTCACTCGAGCATCTTCACCCAAATCAATTTGTGCACTAAAAACCTTCCCACCGTAGCTTCGCCACGATCCCACCAAATCAGAAAAGCGCACTAACGTTTTTGGAAGCTCGAAGCTTTTACCTGCGACATTGACGAAAGCTGTATCTTGAATCACCACATTGTCGTTCACAGGTTCTGCGTTAATAATGTCGTTAAACATGTCATCAAACTCATGTGAATACTCTAATGGACTTTCACTAACTGTGTTTGCTTGACTTGCTTCTACTTGGTTTACATACGCTCGGCACTTTGCGCACGTCTCTAAATGTGTGGCGACCACAAGACCAGAAACCGCATCAATGCTGCCCGAAGCGTATGCTTCTAACAAGTTGTTATCTGGATGTTTGTTCATAGTTGCTCCGTATGCATTGAGTGCCTTAACTTTTCTACTGCGAGTCTTAACCGAGACTTAACCGTACCTAGCGGTATGTCAAAAAGTTCCGCAACTTGCTGATGTGGCAGCTCTTCGAGATAAACCGCTTGCAATACGTCTCTCTGATTTTTAGGCAAAATATCAAGAAACTTCACCACCTGTTCCTTCAACATGTCTTGTTCTGGAGAATAATGATCAACCAAATCTGGCGGATAATATTCCGATAGCCAAATGTCATCAGAATGGATGTGAAGCTCTTTACCCTTTTGTTTTCTGAGTAAGTCAAAACACAAGTTGCGGATAATCGTGTATATCCACGTCGATAACGCACTCTTCTTTCCATCGTAAAGATGAGCTTTTTGCCAGACCGTTGCCATGGTTTCTTGAACCATCTCCATAGCAACTTGCTCATTACCAACGTGCTTGTAGGCAAACTGTTTTAGCTTGGGTGCATAAAAACGGAATACGAACGCAAAAGCCTCTCTATCTTTGGCTTTTACTTTATCCATGTAAGCGTTCCATTCATTTCGCCCCAATTTTTGTGGGCTATCACTCATCATAATCAGCCTTTACTATAGGGAGGCTCTCACCTCCCTTCTTCCTAATCGGTGATGTCATCAACGAGAAGATTGAAGCCACCATTGTTTCCGTTATCAATAGCAACCACTTGGTAGACAACACCATTCATTAAGTCTACTGGTAGCGAATCAATCGCGACCGCGTCAGGGTTGCCCGCGACGGTGACAGTTACGTAGTAAGTGCCTGCCGCAACATACAATCCTTTCGCACTTTCTTTATACGCAAAGTCTGTGATGGTTGGATCACTGCCCTTTATCCCTACTGACGTTGTGAGGTAGATATCAACCATCTTTGCTACTGGGTTGGCTGCCGCATGAGTCACGTTTAACGTCGCACTGGTTGCCACCGCTCTTCTCATGTCTTCACCATTAAAGACTCTATCGCAATAAAAGGGCTTACAACTCCGACAGCATATACGCTGTCATATTTCCCGCCATCAACCCTTAGTCCATCAACATCAATTATCGGATGACTCGTAGTGCCATCGACAAGATGCCCTACTCGAACTTAGCTTGGTTTCCTGTGATTTCAATTATAGAAGAGGAGGAACCATCAGGAACGAGGTGCTTAACTGGTAAAGAGCTACTTGAATCACCAGTATTAATAGCAGCAATGGTCAAATTGGAGTTAGCAGAAAGCGCGACTGCACCCGAATCAAAAACAACGGAGTCGCCCACGATTAATCTAACTTGATAGTCTCCTGCTGGAATGTTCGATTGTGTCAGTGTCTGATGAACCACAAGCGGCTAAACCTAAAGCCATTGCCAATATTGCAGCGGCTCTGCTCAGACTCAGCTCAATCCTTTCATATCCTTGCCTCTTTGTTTGAAGGGGCTTCTATGGCTTCTGTCAGAAATTGCAACGCAGGAATACAGTCCTCTGCGCCAACGAGCTGTTCGAACAGATTGCAGTCTAAAGGAAGTAATTCAAGCCAGCGCTGGGTAACCCAAGCTGAGTCATCGTAAAAACGATGCTGGTAAAGGTTTCCAAGTTGCGGAAACTCTTCATAAATATGGGATAACTGCTGGCTTAAATAGAAAAAATCTGGTGAGTTGTCTGGATGTTGCCAATTGTCTAACCATTCGACTTCTGCATGGCGTAAACCGTCCGAGTCCGCACGAACTCGTTTGATAACAAAGCGTTTCTCACCAGCGACTGTAATACCAAGAAGACCATCACTGAGTGTTTCAAAATCAACGATCCTGACCAAAGTTCCGATAGATGAAACATTTCCCACGTCTTTAGGGTCACCCTCGCTTCCTACTAGGCAAACACCAAACCCCACATTTTGCAGACTACACTCTTTCACCATGCGCTTATATCTTGGTTCAAAAATACGCAGATTCATCTTGCCTTCGGGTAGTACAACCGAGGTGAGCGGGAATAACATGACTTCTTTCATTCAAACGTCCTCTTTGGTTCTCCGATTCATACGAACGCCTTATTACTCGGATCACTAACGATTTGTGTTGGTTAATCGACTGGCTTAAAAAGTCATAAAATCGCTTACGCAAACGATCTAAATCACATATTTATTGCAAGTTAATGCAACAAACAAAAAGTTCCGTAAATAAAGATAAGTTCGTGACACACCTCACTAAAAACGTTCATTTTTGCACCCTTTATCACTTTCATTTGCGATTTTTATCGCTATTATTCCCGCCAATTGGAAAGCGCAGCACAGATTGCGTGTTCTGAATCATTACAAACATAGAGAGTCCCCTTATGCGTAAATCACTTTTAGCTCTTAGCCTTCTAGCGGCTACATCAGCTCCAGTATTAGCTGCAGATTACTCTGACGGCGATATCCACAAAAACGATTACAAGTGGATGCAATTTAACCTAATGGGTGCATTCAACGAACTTCCTGGTTTCCCTGATGGTTCGAACCACGACTACCTAGAAATGGAATTCGGCGGCCGCTCTGGTATTTTCGACCTTTACGGTTACGTTGACGTATTCAACCTAGCTTCTGACCCAGGCAGCGACAAATCTGGCAAAGAAAAAATCTTCATGAAGTTTGCTCCACGTATGTCTCTAGATGCTGTAACTGGTAAAGACTTGTCTTTCGGCCCAGTTCAAGAACTATACGTTTCTACTCTAATGGAGTGGGGCGGTGCTTCTGAAGTTAACTCACAAAAAATCGGTCTAGGTTCTGACGTGATGGTACCTTGGTTAGGTAAAATCGGTCTAAACCTATACGGTACTTACGATAGCAACAAGAAAGATTGGAACGGTTACCAAATCTCGACTAACTGGTTCAAACCATTCTACTTCTTCGAGAACGGTTCATTCATTTCTTACCAAGGTTACATCGACTGGCAATTTGGTATGAAAGATGAGTACTCTTCATCTAGCTACGGCGGTGCTATGTTCAACGGTATCTACTGGCACTCTGATCGCTTTGCTGTTGGTTACGGTCTAAAAGGCTACAAAAACATCTACGGTATCAAAGAAGTTAATGGTGTAGATTCAACTGGCTTCGGTCACTACATCGCAGTAACTTACAAGTTCTAATTGAACCGATAAGTTTCCTCAAAAATGGCGCCAATTGGCGCCATTTTTATTTGCTTTCCTCTCTCCCCTCATTATCCTTGCAGCAAACCTTTTTACTGAGAGCGTTTGGTGAATATTCTCATTTTAGGTCCGGGGGCCATTGGCTCACTGTGGGCAACAAAATTTCAATTGGCAGGACACCAAGTATCAGTGTGGGGCAGAACGTCTGAGCCGCAACACTCCCTTACGCTTGATGACTCACCTGCAATGGAGTTTCCTAACCAACATATTCCCTCTTTACAACAAGCGGATTTGATTTTGGTCACGGTGAAAGCGTGGCAAGTGATCACTGCACTCAAACCTCTTATTGAGCACATTCATCGCGATGCCATTGTTATGCTTATGCACAATGGTATGGGTACGGCCGAGCAGGTAGAAGAGATGCTATCCGCAAATCCCGTCGTTATCGCAACCACAACCCATGGTGCTTATAAGCCGAATAAAGAGCACGTAATGCACACGGGGCAAGGCATCACTCAAGTTGGCGGCTTTAATGCGTCTGGCGCTCATTGCCAGTTTTTGCAAGATGTTATGCAGCACGCTTTACCAGAAGTTGTTTGGAACCCAAACATCAATGCCGCGTTATGGACCAAACTCGCCATAAACTGTGCAATCAACCCGCTTACAGCATTGCATCAATGTAAAAATGGCGACCTTGCACACGGTGATTTTCAAGACACCTTGAAAAACATCACGAAAGAACTTGTCGAAGTGATGAATAAGGAAGACATTGCGACGCAGTTCGACGTACTTTTCGAGACCATTATGCAAGTGGTGCGGGCAACGTCTGAGAACTATTCTTCAATGAGGCAAGACGTGTTTCATCAGCGCCCGACCGAAATTGATTTTATCACTGGGTACTTGCTAAAAGCGGCAGAGAAACATCGCATCAATACACCTGAGAATTTAGAACTTTACCAACGCATCAAACAAATAGAACAAAGCTGGACAGAAGAATGAGTAAGAAAATCTTAGTGCCAATCGCTCCGGGCACCGAAGAAATGGAAGCCGTCACCGTTATCGACTTGATGGTTCGCGCGGGTTATGACGTTACAGTTGCAAGTGCTGCATTTGATGGTGCACTGACAATGAAAGCCTCTCGCGGTGTAACACTAACCGCTGACTGCAAATTGGTCGATATTGCTGACGACGAGTTTGATGCCATTGTATTATCTGGCGGCGTGGGCGGCGCAGAAACTTTCCGTGATAGCACCATTATGATTGAGATCCTCAAACAGCACATGTACGAGGGTAAACTGGTGGCGGCAATTTGTGCAGCTCCTGCTTTGGTTTTGCAACACCACAACCTTTACCCTGAAGCCTTGATGACATGTCATCCAAGCTTCCAATCTCATATTCCTGAAGACAAATGGCGAGCTAAACGTGTCACCATGGATGTGAATCACAACCTACTGACAAGTCAGGGACCAGGAACCGCACTTGAGTTCGCAATGGAAATCATTATCAAACTTTCCGGTAAAGAGCATGGATGGATGGTCGCAGAACCGCTAGTCACTATCCCAACACTGCATTATCACGAATTTGGTGAAGAGTAATGTTTGACGTAAACGCTGTACGCGAACAGTTCCCGGCTCTAAATCAAGACGTAAACCAATCGCCTTTGGTTTACCTTGATAGCGCAGCAACAACACAAAAGCCACAGTGCGTGATCGATGTGATTAGCCGTTACTACAGTGCACAAAATGCTAACGTGCATCGTGGTAGCCACAGTTTGACAGCAAACGCCACTAGCCAGTTTGAAGCCGCTCGCGAAGCCGTAGCAACGTTTATTGGTGCAAACAGCTCTAAAGAAATCATTTGGACGCGAGGCGCAACCGAAGCACTTAACTTAATAGCACAAACTTACGCTCGCAGCACCTTACAACCGGGCGATGAGATCTTGATTAGCGAGATGGAACACCACGCCAACATCGTGCCGTGGCAAATTGTGGCCGAACAAACTGGCGCGAAAATAGTGAAAGTGCCAATGATCCCCGAGTGCCAGTTTGACTTGCAGGCGTTTGAGCAGCTGATTTCTGAGCGATGCAAAATCGTCGCGTGCGCACAAATAACCAACGTAACAGGCACACGCCAACCTATCGAAAAGATCACCGAGCTAGCGCACAGCGTTGGTGCGGTAGTTGTAGTTGATGGCGCACAAGGCATCGTGCATGAGCAGCTAGATTTATCGGCATCAGATATCGATTTTTACGTTTTCTCAGGTCACAAGCTGTATGCGCCAGCAGGTATTGGCGTTCTATACGGCAAACTAGAGTTGTTAGAAGCTATGCCACCATGGCACGGCGGCGGCAAAATGGTTGAACGCGTTTCTTTCGAGAAAACGACCTTTTCAGCACTTCCTGGCAAATTTGAAGCGGGAACACCAAACGTAGCGGGCGCGATTGCTTTAGCGAAAGCCATTGAGTGGTACCAAGGCTTTGACCATCACGAAGTCGAGGATCATCTCCATGTGCTTCAGGATAAGGCCTACCGAGCACTAAACGCGTTGGATGACATCCATATTCTAGGCTATCAACCGAATGCCTCTGTACTGACGTTCGTAATGGACGGCGTTCATCACCAAGACATGGCGACGCTGCTCGATCAACAAGGCATTGCAGTACGAGCAGGACACCATTGCGCTCACCCATTGATGGATGCGCTAAACGTCAAAGGAACGGTACGCGTTTCTTTTGGTATTTATAACACGGCTGAAGATGTGGATAGGCTCATCGCCGCCGTAGAGAAAGCCGTCGACATGTTATAACGCCAACCTTTCGACTTGGAGTAACCAACAAGGTTACTCCATCTGCCTATCCAGAGTCGCCACGCAGTTTCTGCCATTTCTTTTCGCAGCATAAAGTGCTTTATCTGCATGCGCATACAAGCGTTTGGTGGTTTCATTTCTGCCTATTTTGACCACGCCCACGCTCACCGTGACCGGAATTTCAATCTTTTCAAATTCAAACTGGCAATTTTGAATATGGGAACGTACTTCCTCTCCCACTTCTTTCGCCGCCGATAGAGAGGTTTCTGGCAGGATAATCGCAAACTCCTCCCCTCCTACTCTTGCAAAAATCTCGTCTTTAACCAACAAGTGAGAAACCAAATCGGCTAATGTTTCTAAGACATAATCTCCCGCATCATGGCCACGTTTATCATTGATAACTTTAAAAAAATCCAAATCAAACAATAATAGAGCAGATTGGTAGTCAGGAGTTTGGGATTTAATGACTTCTTCTGTGAGCTTTTCGAAAAAAACACGTCGATTGTAGATGTTTGTGAGAGCGTCAATTTGGCTTTGGTGGCGAAGAAGGGTTTCGACTCGGTGGCGGTTGGAAATGTTGCGGGTAAGAATGAGAACAACGCGACGACCTTGATAGTTTATAGTGAGCGGACAGATTTTCCCTTCGTAATAGAGGTCGCCTTTTGGCCCACTGTTCGCATCTATTCCCTGAATGCTGTCGGCGCACATCTTGTACTCGATCGTCACAATACTGTCTTGATTGAGTGACCGATTGATCTGTTCGATAAACCAGTCGGCTTGCTCTTTCTCAAGTACGCTGTGCAGCGTCTTACCTATCAAATTGCTTCCATCGTGATAGGCTTTTTTGTCTGTTCCTCCAAAAACATCAATATAGATACCATCTTCACTCAAAATAAAAGTGGGGTCAGGCATTCCGGATAACACGTCTTGCGCATGTTCCAAGGTGAATTGCATACAGGGAGGTTCCTAGCGTTTGTATCTAAGTAACCCAATCGCCTCCAAATGTGTTTCAACATTGGGGAATAGAAGCGAATGGGGCATATGTCTATTATCTAATATAGACAAATTTTAAATACAATTGAGTCTATAAAAACCAAGTGGGCAATATAATGAATCTGGATCAATAGAAAGGTCAATTAAAGTCAAAATAGTCGACTATTTGCATATTTTTTATTCACACGCGAAAAACGTCTCAACTCAGATACAAAAAACGCCAAACAGCTAAGCTATTCGGCGTTTTTTAAAAATTGGGGAAATGGCTCATTACACGGCAGTGTGCTTAATCTGCTCAACAATAGCTTTCAGGCCATTACCACGTGATGGGCTTAAATGCGCGATGAGTCCCAGCTGCTCAAAATAATCATCAATATCAAACGCTTGAATTTGATCGGCCGTTTTACCGTCATAAGCCGCCATCACCAACGCAATTAATCCGCGTACAATACGCGCATCGGAGTCTGCACAAAAATGCCACACGCCATTTTGCGCTTGGCTCACTAACCACACCAAGCTTTCGCAACCCGATACTGTAACTTGTTCTGATTTCAGCTCTTCTGGCATTTGTGGCAGCTTTTTACCCCACTGAATGACCTGACGGTAACGATCTTCCCAGCCTTTAAATTGCTGCATCGTTGCGACAATATCTTCGCTGGTGATTTCTGTTCCAAATGGAGATGCAGGAAAATCGATCATAATGTGCCCTTCTGTTTGATGCTTTTTGGCTGAACTACTTCTTGTGTTTTTGAATCAGCTTCTCAACGATTCGCGATACCGCAACAAAGCCAAACGTCGCGGTTACGACAGTTGCCGCACCAAATCCGCTAGCACAATCCATACGTTTTGGACCGTCCGCTGTCGACTTCACACCACACACTGAACCGTCTGCTTGAGGATACTTCAGCTGCTCGGTTGAAAACACGCAATCAATACCAAACTTACGAGCCGGATTCTTAGGGAAGTTATGATGACGACGCAAAGTGTCTTTGATTTTCTTCGCTAAAGGATCTTGAATCGTTTTCGTTAAATCAGCGACCATGATCTGCGTTGGATCGACCTGACCACCAGCGCCACCCGTGGTGATCACTTTGATCTTGTTGCTGCGGCAATACGCCAACAAAGACGCCTTTGCTTTTACGCTGTCAATCGCATCCAACACGTAATCAAACTCTTTACTTAAGTACTCATGTTGATTGTCTGGCGTAATGAAATCATCAATCAGATTAACTTTACACTCCGGGTTGATCAACTTGACGCGCTCGGCCATCACTTCAATTTTGCTTTGACCAACGGTACCCGTCATTGCATGAATTTGGCGGTTAATGTTCGTGACACAAACATCGTCCATATCAATCAGAGTCAGCTCACCGATCCCCGTACGAGCCAACGCTTCCACCGCCCATGAACCTACACCACCAATACCAATCACACAAACGTGTGCAGCGCGAAGAATGTCCACTTCACTATTGCCATAAAGACGACGTGTGCCGCCAAAACGTTGGTTGTAGCCGTCAGATGCAGGGGTATCGAGTTCACGCATATTGAAGTCCAGATGATCGATAGAAAAACAAAGAGTGCGATTTATACGCACTCTTTGATGAAATGTCTAGATAAGAGGGGGTTCCTCTTTCTTGGATGGCTATTGTAGCTTTTCTGGCAGTAAAGCCCAAGGCGCTTGAGTTGGTGAGTTTTCCAACCCAAGTTTCCACACTCGACCAAAATGCTTGTAATGCCCAGCTTCTGTCCCTGCTCTAGCACCAATGCCATGATACAGATCCAAATGGTTTTGTTTTACCGCACCACCTGTGTCTAACACGATCAACATGCGCAGTTGGTGAGCGCCGCTCCACGTACCATCGGCATTCAACAACGGCACTTCCGCCAAGATTGGCGTGCCCATTGGTAAGATAGAGCGATCGCCCGCGACAGCGGCCATTGGCAACAACGGAATACCAGCCGAGCCTGTTACAGGCGCTTCCGCTTTTGGTGCAAAGAAAACGTAAGAAGGATTTTGCTCCAACAACTCGCGCACTGTCGCATCGTCGTTGTCCATCACCCACTCTTTAATCGCTTTGAGGGACATTTTTTCACGCGGCACTTCACCACGTTCAATCAAAATGCGGCCAATGCTGACGTAAGCTTTGTTGTTTTTCCCTGCGTACGCAAAGTATTCCAACGTATCATCATCTTCAAAATGCACATAGCCACTGCCCTGCACTTCCATCATAAACGGGTCAATACGATTTGGCGCATAACCAAGCACTAAACCTTGGCCATCTAATGCCCCATTGTAGATCTCCGCGCGAGTCGGACAATCTGATGTGCAGTTCGGCTTACCGTAAACTGGGTACTTAAAAATGTCGTTTGGTGTATGACGAAGCTCCATCACGGGAGAAAAGTATCCGGTAAACAACACATTACCTTTTTTATCACCACCACCCAATTGCGCGGCTTGAATGCCAAACGCACTCAACGCGCTGGTGTCTCCGCTTTGCTGCGCCCACTCACTCAGTCTTTGGTAAAGCGGTTGGTAAATCTTCGACATGGATGGTGACTTCATCACCACTTGCTCAGCTTGCTTATTAAACTCAGTAAAATCACGTGGTTTGTTGGATTCAACTACATCCACTTTATTTAGTATCTGAGGGAACTCACCATCGAGATATTGCTGAGCGCGATCATTTTGTTGAGCACAACCAAATAGCAGACTCAAAGAAATAATAGGAAGGAGTTTTTTTAACACGTGATTTTTCCGTAAAAAAGAATAGCAAAAGGATGGCAAACAAATGCAAACGACGCAATTGAAAAGCGACGACAAAATGTTTCAACACTAAGCCAATCCGTTTACTTGTTGTTAAATCATCCATTTCGGGACGAACAACATGATAACAGGAGAATATTTACGAAATTGTCCAGACAATGTCTGAACTGATGTGGATATCAAAAAGATAGGAATGTTGAGCACTCGCGCAATGGCGAATGCTCAAATAGAAAACACAATATTTAACGAACGGCGATGCCAGCGTGCCCTTCAAGACGAAAGACCGGAAGATAGTGCGCCCGCGCATCCAACTTCATTTCTGTATGTTGCTTTCCGACAAAATCAAAATGGCGTACGGTCGAACCGACTTTGTATGAGAACGAATCGCCATCAAATTCAAAATCGGTTGCAATGGTCGAGCCATTAACGGTCACCCCCCTTTCACTAAGCACAAACTCTTCCCTCGAGTAAGGCGCTACATCTTGCTCAACCCAGCGGCCATAAATTATTGATTTAGAGATGGGAGGGTTAATGTACCGAGTGATCAAATCGCCATACAGCATACAAACAATGACCGTACCCAGCACTGCCATTAGCATGAGAGAACGTTCCGCCCACTTACGAAGTGACGATTTTGTAGATGAATTAGACTCGTTTTGAGCAGTGATCGCAGCATTCTTATTTACCACTGAAGACATGAGGTTCACTTATTTGAAATAGACGCGCGTATTGTAACCTCCATAACCAAACTGGACAAAGTACCGTACTCCAGATGTTTGTGCTTTATTCCAAAAAATTGCCTTGCCATTAATTGAATAAAAAGACATTATTTAAGCATAAATAAACACAAGGAATGGCAGTAGTGAAAATTCGTAGTACCGCTCTCGTGAAAGGATTCCGCCAATCAACCCCTTACGTCAACGCTCACCGTGGGAAAACCATGGTAATCATGCTGGGAGGTGAAGCGGTCGCCCATAACAACTTTGGCAATATAATCAATGATATTGCTTTGATGCACAGTTTAGGCATCAAAGTCGTTGTCGTTTATGGCGCTCGTCCGCAAATCAATCAATTACTTGAAAAACAAGACCTTACTACGCCATACCACAAAAACATCCGAATTACCGACGAAGCGGCACTATCGGTAGTTATGCAAGCTGCTGGACAGCTTCAACTAGCCATTACCGCACGCCTTTCAATGAGCTTAAACAACACCCCAATGGCTGGCACACAACTGAATGTAGTCAGTGGCAACTTTATCATTGCACAGCCACTTGGCGTAGATGACGGTGTCGATTACTGCCACAGTGGACGCATTCGCCGCATTGACACCGACGCGATTAATCGCACGCTCGACCAAGGTTCTATTGTGCTACTTGGCCCCATTGCGAGCTCCGTGACTGGTGAGTGTTTTAACTTACTTTCTGAAGAAGTCGCGACGCAACTGGCGATCAAATTAGGCGCAGACAAACTGATTGGTTTCTGCTCAGAACAAGGCGTGATTGACGACAATGGCAATGCCGTCGCAGAGTTGTTGCCTATCGAGGCAGAGCACGTCATCAAAACGCTTTCAGAAAACCACGCTTCAGATTCCGATTACAACACGGGCACTTTGCGTTTCCTCAAAGGTTCCATCGCCGCTTGTCGCGCTGGCGTCCCACGTAGCCATCTCATCAGCTACAAAGTAGATGGGGCTTTGATTCAGGAGTTGTTCTCGTTTGACGGTATCGGAACTCAAGTCGTCATGGCGAGCGCAGAGCAAGTTCGTCAAGCTGGTATTGATGACATCGGCGGCATTTTGGAATTGATTCATCCATTGGAAGAACAAGGCATTTTGGTCAGGCGTTCGAGAGAACAGCTAGAGCAAGAGATTGGTAAATTCACCATCATTGAAAAAGATGGCTTAATCATCGGATGCGCGGCTTTATACCCATATTCTGAAGAACGAAAAGCTGAAATGGCCTGTGTTGCTATTCACCCAGACTATCGGGATGGCAACCGAGGTTTGTTGCTGCTGAACTACATGAAGCATCGTTCAAAATCAGAAAATATCAACCAGATTTTTGTCCTTACCACCCACAGTCTACATTGGTTTAGAGAGCAAGGATTCTACGAAGTTGGAGTCGATTACTTGCCAGGAGCCAAACAAGGGCTGTACAACTTTCAGCGTAAGTCCAAAATCTTAGCGTTAGACTTATAAACAAACTCAACATCATTAACAGATGCGTTCTGAATCCTCAATCCGAGGTTTGGAACGCCATGCTCCGACTATCTCAATAATAAAACCATGAATCATAAGCAGTAATATCATTAATTTAGATATGCAAAGCATTACATTGATTTTAGTTCCATTTTTACCTTTTCAATATACACACTGTTGGCTATACTCTGCGCGCTAGTGATTGGTTTTTAACCAATGCAAATGGATCTAGGTGATGATACGTAGCCTTCACCCTAAAATGCTGGGCAGTCGATAACTAGTTAGCCCGCATTGCACACCAAGGACAGTTGTTAATCTGACTTTCAATAAGCCGAGACGAGCACTGTTATGAGAACAATCATTTGTAATTCGCTTCAAAGTTTCTGGGATATGGCTGACAATCAGTTTTTAGAAGGCCTAGATGTTCACTGTGTTTTTCCGGTGAATGACGCCATTCGAGACTTTATCCTTACTTATCAACAGCAATACAAAATACGCAGCGTATCGTTTACCGATGCCTTTGCACAACGTACATAAAAGAAGACCGAGCCATAAGCTCGGTCTTTTTGTTTTAGTTAGTAAGCCGCTGTACTAGCCCACTCGCGCGAGTGGTTTTCACCTTAATGCCTCGCTTCAGAACATTGAGTTCGGCGTAAAGAGCTAAACGCTTTTTCGCGCGGGTAATGCCTGTGTAAATCAACTCACGGGTTAATATCGGGCTAAAGTCTGGTGGCAAAATCATCAGGGTGTAATCAAATTCACTGCCTTGCGATTTATGGATGGTCATGGCGTAAGCCGTTTCATGTTCAGGTACTCGACTTGGCAAGACCGATTTCACACTGCCGTCAGGTAACTCGAAAAAGACTTTCAAACGCGGTTCTTCTTCACTGTCATCTCGCATACAAATACCGATATCACCGTTATACAAACCTAAACCGTGATCATTACGCGTAACCATGACGGGTCTGCCGTGATACCAAATTTCATCCTGAACTTGAATGAACTTGCGCGCCGCGAGCGCTTTCTCGATGCGTTGGTTTAGCCCAGCCACACCAAAGTCACCTTCACGGATCGCGCACAGCAGCCGGCATTGGTTGAAAGTATCTAACACTGCTTTGGCTTTGTGCGTTAGCGACTCTGGCTCTCCGGTTTTAGGATCGATTTCCTGTTGTCCAATGCGTTTGAGGTAACGACCGTATTCCTGCACCAACGTCTGCATCATTTGGTTGTAATGTTGACTACTTAGGGCGAAATGTTCGATATCGGAAAAGTCACGCGCCCAGACGTTATCTACGCTCGCAGCAGAACCGGAGTTAACCGCTTTTGCCAACTGACCAATGCCTGAGCGAGCATCAAATCGGTAACTCTTTTGCAGCATACATAAACTATCAGCAATGCTAGATGCACTGTTACCCGTATGCGCTAAAGTATCGAACCCCGTCAGTTTTGCGATGGCTGACGCCTGCTCTTTGCCATAACCCAATGCATGGAACGAACAGATATCACCCAACACAGCCCCTGCTTCAACTGAGGCAAGTTGGTCTTTATCACCTAACAAAATCAGCCGCGCATGCTTCGGTAAGGCATCGACCACTTTGTACATCATTGGTAAATCGACCATCGACGCTTCGTCGATAACCAAAATATCCAAATGCAGTGGATTTTGCTTGTTGTGACGAAATTCTGCGCTATTAGGAATCGCGCCCAGCAACCTATGTAAGGTACTCGATTCAGTCGGAATTTTGGCTTTTAGCTCCGGAGAAACTGGCAGCTCTTGCACTGCTTTACCAATGGACTCGGTTAATCGCGCCGCCGCTTTCCCCGTCGGGGCCACCAGCTTGATGGTTAGATTTTTCTCGTGCGTTGCCTGTTCAATCAAAGCAGCAAGCAATTTGGTTACTGTCGTCGTTTTACCCGTACCTGGGCCACCAGAAATCACAGCAAATCGACGGGTCAACGCAACCGCCGCCGCGACTTTTTGCCAGTTCACACAAGCTGAGAGTGGTACGAGTTCATCCAGTGTTTGCATATCTTGAACCTTGCGCGCATTGCTAAGCACGGAATCAATGGCGTGCCAATCCAACGATTCGCTTGCGACCACATCAAGGTGATCACACACCAATTGTTGACGCAACACTTGGTTGCTGCTTCCCGCTTCTACTGCTTTGCCCAACGCGTTAAACAGAAAATGGTATTGGCGTGCGAACAGATGGTTGAGCAACGCGGATAATCGCGCAAACTCTTGTGCTTGCAAGTTAACTGCGGCGCCCAACTGATTGAGCTTTTCCGCCAGTGTCACTTCATAATGCCAATAGCGGTGCAGATACAGACGCTCGCCATCGAACATCAGCGGCAAGGCTTCTCCTTGCGCGCCGACCAAGCTGGAATTTTGTAATACTTGAATCCAGTCTATACCTTGAAGCTGAGTATTAAGCGCCAATGCCGACTCACCAAACAGCCCTAACTTACTAGCCAAATCCGTAGATTGCCCTTGTGCATCGAACAGAGGCAGACAGATATGTCCTTTGCCGAGCTCACTACTGACAACACCCGCGATAAACGCCAATGCTTGACTGTCCGACTGTTCATCATGCGTTTGAGAATCAATAAAACAGGCGAATTGGTAGTCGAGCTGACGAATAGCACCTTTGTGCGCCAAGCGTTCCAGCACTACCAATAAACTATCTTGGCCAGAATGAAGATTGTGATTTGTCGTCATTAAAGTAGCTCCATCTGCCCGGCTTGAGTTGAGCGCGTTTCAAGTGCTTGACCATCAATCAAACGATCCATCTCTTGTAAGAACTCTAAGGTTGGTTTCGCGGCAAAAATGCCGTGGTCACTCTGCCCATCCATACCGCGCAAGAACAAGTAATACACGCCACCGAAGTGATGATCATATTGATAATTCGCCAATCGGCTGCGTAGGAAACGATGCAGTGCTAACGCATAAATCTGGTACTGCAAATCGTAGCGGTGATCAGCCATCGCCGATTTCAGAGCCTCACCATGGTAGTGCGTCACATCGTCGCCAAGATGATTCGATTTCCAGTCAAGCACGTAGTATTTACCTTGATGTTCAAACACCAAGTCGATAAAACCTTTGAGCATACCTTGCACGGTTTGGAAACCTAAATCCCCCGCTTTCGCCGACAACGGATCGTGACGTTGAATGACTCGGTTTAACGCCGGTGCAGACAACACTTCAATCGGCAACAAAAATTCCATCTCCACCAAACGTTGCGACGGTGCTTTTTGATTCAGCAGCAAAGACTTACCATCCAACGGAGTTGCGAGTACGGTATCAATCAATTGCTGTAAAATGGGCAACCACTCTTCATCGAGCTGTTCGCTTTCCATCAAGCCAAGGATGATTTGTGTATTCTCTTCCGTCGTGGCTGGCTGAGTAAATTCAATTTCCTCAAACAGGCTGTGCAGGAACGTACCCGGACGCGCACCGCGAGGGAAGGTAAAAATAGAACGCTCTGGCTCCACCAAATCCGCTTCGTCTTGCTCTTCAGATGAGTCGATATCAAAGCCCGTAATCTCAATCGTGGCATCATGCTCGGCGTGATGAGAGCCTTGCTTGACCAAGCCAGAATAACTGGTGATGCGCCAGTTTCTGTCGATAGGGTTTTGCAGCTCTTTCGCGCTAAGATCGTGTATTTCTTCTTGTGGCGCTACGTAGTTGTCTTCGAGTTGCTGCGGCGGATCGGCCACAACGACACAATCAAGCTCGTCTTGTTGCTTTGTTAAACCTTGGTGCAAATCGTTAATGCCACCTTCTTGACCATTCTGAATCAAATAGCCAATCGCACTGCGGTGTACGCCAGTTGGCTCTTTGGTCGAACGACCATTGCGCAAAGGCGAGGCTCCAATAAAACACGCATACACAGCACGCGTTAGTGCCACGTATATCAAGCGTAAGTCTTCCGCCAAACGCTCTTTATCCGCTTGCTTCATGGACGCATCGTTGCCAGTGATATCCAGTATCGTGCGGTCACTGGCTGCATCGTAATATTTGGCTTCGCTGGCTTCTCGATAGCTGAACACAAACGGCAGAAATACGAGGTCATACTCCAAGCCTTTTGATTTGTGAATAGTTACGATCTGCACTAAGTTACGTTCCGATTCTAAACGTTGGATTTGGTCATCACTGCCACCCAAACCGTTTTCCGCATCACTGATAGACTGAGCGAGCCAACGCAGCAGACCGTGGTCGCTATCCAATTCATTACTGGCTTGTTGAAGCAGTTCACCGATGTGCATTAAATCGGTAAGTACTCGCTCACCATTCTCACCCTGTGAACTCGCACCTTCTTCTAGTAATCGCTCGGCAATATGGCGTTTGCTGATCACCGCGCGCAACATCGGTAGCACACCACGTTGAATCCAAAGTTTGCGATATTCTTTGAATTCGTTTACGGCGTTTTCCCACACCACTTCATCGTTATTAAGTGCATCCAAACTTGCTGCGTCGAGGGCAAACAGCTCAGAAGCAAGACTTGCACGCAGCGCACGGTCATTTTCTGGAGTCAGCACCGCTTGCAGCAAACGCTGTAAATCCTGCGCCACTGAACTGGTAAACACACTGTCTCGGTTAGACAGGTACACGCTGGCAATGCCTTGTTCAGCCAGCGCTTGTTTGATCATTCGACCTTCACTACCTGTTCGAACCAACACTGCGATATCGCCCGCTTGAACCGCTTTCTGTTTTTCGCCATTCACCAGACACGCTTGCCCCTGTTGAGCCTGCGTCAAAATGGTTTGGATTTGGCTTGCGGTCGCCTCTGCCATTCGAGTCAAATACTCGCCTTTTGGTAGCGGTTTATCGTCCGCTTCTTGCAACCAATACGTGAGCGCGGGTTGCTTTTGGCCACCCATAGTCCAAATGCGTTTTTCGGCATTGGGACTGTACTTAACGGGTAAGAAGGGAATATCCGAATCATAGATAAATGGACTATCGGGCAAGGCAAACACTTGGTTCACCGCCTGCACCATATCTGCGCTAGAACGCCAGTTGGTTCCTAACGTGTAGTGGGCACTTACTTGGTTACGCGCTTTGATATAGGTGAAAATGTCTGCGCCACGAAAGCCATAAATCGCCTGCTTGGGGTCCCCGATCATAAACAAACCACATTCCGGGTTGTTCAGATAAATACGGCTGAAAATACTGTATTGAAGCGGGTCGGTATCTTGGAACTCGTCAATCATTGCGACAGGGTACAAAGTACGAATACGCGCCGCTAAAAGCTCGCTTTCGTCCGTATCGATAGAAGCAGAAAGTTGCGTCAGCAAATCATCGAAAGAGAGCCACTGTTTTTGATTTTTCGCATTGGCCAGCATCACACGACAATGCTCAATCGCATGAGCAAGCAGTGGCGCTTTTAAGCTGATTGGATTGGCAAGAAATGTTTCAATGGCTTCAAATACCGCATGCTGCGGCGCACTGCCTTTCGGTGTTTTTTCCAACAAGACGTTTTGCGCGAATTTCTCCAGCTTGTCTGGATAATCGTAACCTGTGGTTTCCGTTGCCGCCCAAGCATTCACCGCCTCCAACCACGTCGGCAGAGACTTTTTGGTGTAGCTGCGTTTGTTAATATCTGAATCTGAAATCAGCGTGAAGAAGTCATCTTGGCTTTCTCGCCACTGTGCTTTTAATTCATCAATTTTTTTCAGATTTTCAGTATGAAGATCAGCCAAACTGCCTTTCATTGCAGGAACAGAAAGGCTTAACGGCGCACCGGTTAAGTAATTGCTGATGTCAGACAACAACGCAGATGGAGAACTCCATAGCTGGCGAATTTCCCCAGCCAAGGTAAATGGTAACGGGTAGAAATTGCGACGCCAGTAATCGGCTACAACTTGCGCTTTTAGGTGACTTTCATCGGTCACAAACTCGTTGTTAAATCGGCTGCCAGATTCAAACGCATTTTGCGTTAGCATACGTTGGCAAAAACCGTGAATGGTGTAGACCGCCGCCTCGTCCATCTGACGCTCTGCCTGCAATAAAATTTCTGCGGCTTGCTTGTGATCGTCAAACTCATTAAGCAAAGGTTGGATCACCGGGTCGGAACTCTGTCCACGCGCAAACGCGATTCGCGCATCATGGATTCTTGCCCTGATACGATCGCGTAATTCCGCAGTTGCCGCTTCGGTAAAGGTTACGACCAGAATTTGGTCGACCGTAAGCGGTACGCGATGTCGAGTTTCCGCGCTGCCGTGACCAAGCAAAAGACGCAGATATAAACCTGCAATAGTGAAGGTTTTACCTGTACCTGCTGATGCCTCGATTAACCTCGCACCGTGCAGAGGAAACGTCATCGGTTCTAGTGGCGTTGGTTGACGGTCTAACGTATGTAGAGGGCACTCTGCACCTGACATTTGATCCATAACGCTGAATCTCTCCGGATTATTTACTAGGACGTATCACCTAATAAATGTGATCTATAGTTAAAAATTCTATTAATATGTTTAACAAGTTGGATAATTTAGAGCTTTGTGAGATCTTTCTCACGGTTATCCATAAGACGTACCGTTAGTATGCGCCCCACGAGATAAGCCAAACCTTTTTGGCGGCACAACTCAAATGAATTAAACAAAAGTATCATGGTCCCTCTGACCTTGTGGCCGTACAGCGAACGCCCTACAAAAAATAATGATTTTCTGGCGGCCACCCTACTCTTCCTTCTCTTTATCCAACTTTCTTTATCACGCTTTTACATCATCAGCGTCTTGAACCGCTAAGCGCGCACCTTGCAGTACTAATGCTGTCAGCAAACGAACTTCTGAGGCCAACTCATCATTCCAAGCAGGCCAAATTCGAGAGATGTACGCATTATTGCCTTCGCCCGGGCTCATGAAGCCATCATTGAATGCGTCAGCCATTTTCTTCAAAGATTTCTCTTCGTCATCGACCCACTGACCGCGGCTAAAGCCCGCTTCAACACAAGCCAACGCCGTTTTCGGGAAATAAGGCAAAGGCTTAGTCATGCCTTCGAAGAATAAGCGAACTAATTCAGTCAGTAGCTGTTTGGCATACTGCGCATCGGCAATTTCTGGGTAGATTAAATGCAGCGCACCTTCTTTACGATCGTAACCAATGATGTGGGTTTTCTTAGCATGACCCGACGCCGACATGGCAAGGTGATCGATCCACGCTGCAAGGTAATCCTGCGCTCGAATCTTACCGCTTCGGTAGCGAATCAAACCGGATTGGTAGTATTGAGTTAGCCAACCTGTTAGGCGAACGTTTTTCTCTTCGCCTTCATTTCGCTCAAACAAGGCATCAAACGTCAGGTCGATTTCCAAATCGTCTTGAGGCGCACCAGATAAAAACGCCAGTTTGTCCACTAGCTCTTCCGCCTGAACTCGGTTGGTTTCAAATTCGATATCACCAAACGCTCCCACCGGAAGTTTGCCTTGAGCGCGCTGTTGACTCATAAAGTGTTTAAGCACTTCTGCTTTTTTCTCTGGCTGTATCAATGTCGTTTCAAGCAAGGTTTCTAGCAGCTCATCACGCATTTGATAGCTTTCCAAACCACCTAAAACAAAGGGTTCGTCGTCTTCCATCACCGGCAGTGGCGGTTCAAAGATTACTTTTAAACGACGATTGAAAAAATACTGCACCGGTAAGCGCCAGAAACGTTGCAACTCGACTAAGTCGAGCTCAAGTGGGAACGTCGCTCCTAACAGATAGTCGTCTAATGCACGATTAAAATCACGACGAACATAGCCTTGCGATTGACTGCTTTGAGTCAATGCCGCTGGAATCCACTCTTTCGCGTAGCTGGCGTGCGTGCCTTGGAACGCACTTGGGCTAAACGGCACCATGGCGTGGGTATTCACCAACGCATTTAATAAGTTGTCGCCAGACTCATCAACGGGCAACGCTTCATCACCACTTAAACAATAGTTTTGGTGGCAGTATTCCATCAGCTCAGAAACCAGAACCGAAGGCACTCGCTCGGTGTTGTCTTGGATTGAACGGCCAACATAACTGATGTAGAGCGTTTGCTGTGCAGACAACATCGCTTCGAGGAATAGGTAACGGTCATCATCTCGGCGCGAACGGTCGCCCGGTTTGGTTCTTCCCGTCATCAAGTCAAAGCCTTCTGGCGGCATGGAACGCGGGTACACGCCGTCATTCATCCCCAGTAGACAGACGGTTCTAAACGGAATAGAGCGCATCGGCATCAGGGTACAAAAGTTCACTTGACCAGCCAGGAAGCGCTGGCTGACTCGTGTGCCAGATAATTTGTTTTGAAGGTATTGGCTGATGATCGACGGCGATAACGCATCATCAAATGCGGCATCAGCTAATTGCTCTTTGAGTTGGCTGAGCGTATCGCGAATGGATTTGAGCGCCATTTCGCCTTCTAACTCAACTGAGAAGAAGTCATCCAGCAGTAAAACCAAAGTCTCTCGCCAACCATCAATAGTCTGAACATGAGAAAGTTTGCTACGATAAGTGCTAATTTGTTGGATAAAGTGTGCCAACTTGCCCGCAAGCTCTGCGCCCATGCCTTGCACTTCGTTGTACGGAGACAAACTGCCTTGCTCGGTTTCAAACAAACCTGCGGATTCTGGCATCGCGTAGCCAAGCAACATGCGTTGAATACCAAATTGCCATGTGTTTTGACGGGTTTCCGGCAGTTCAAATTCGCGTCCGGTATTGGCATCCAACCCCCAGCGAATTCCCGATTCTTCAACCCATTGTTTGGCTTGTAAGAAATCATCTTCGCTGAGTTCAAAACGCTTTAATATCGCCGGCGTTTCCAGAAGTTCGAGTAGTTCTGATGCCAAACAGCGCGTATTGGGTAAGTTCACCAACTGCATAAATGCGGCCAGAATTGGGCTCTCTTGATCGGCGGTTCGGTCAGAAATCGAATATGGAATAAAACGCTCACCCGGTGCGTTACCAAAGACCGCCTGAATCGCAGGGCTGTAAGCGTTGATGTCTGCGACCATCACGATAATATCGCGCGGTTTTAACGTTGAGTCAGCATCGAACATCGCCAACAGTTGATCATGCAACACTTCCACTTCACGCATCGGGCTGTGACAAGCGTGTAGGCTCAGTGATTTATCACCCAAGCTAACCACTTGTTTGTGATGACTGTTTTCAATCTGTTGGTCATCTTGATGTTCTTCAAGATTGAGAATATCCGCTTGCAATTGATGGAGCAGACTGTCGCGCTCAACATCAACAAACGCTTCAATTTCATGAGACTCCAGCTGAGACAACAGATACATATTGTCACGCCCGAGTTTACCCATGGACGCCAACAGGCTGTTGCCGACCACATCGGTGTGCAGCTCATCGATCACATTATCTTCCAATGAGCCTTTCAGTTGCTCAGTTTCACCTTGCACTTCCGAGTGATCGTCCTGCCACACAACGTGCTGACGATGTTTCGCCGCCAAACGAGCCAGATACTTGCGATCTCGAACTTCACCCCAGTAATAACGACACGGGTTGGTGAACATCAGATGCACATCGATATGCTCACCAATTGCTTTTAGCGCATCCATATAGCGAGGCGGTAACGAAGAAATGCCAAAAACAAACAAACGCTTGGGTAAATGGTCAAAATTGCCGTTAAAACTCGCTAACGTGTCGATAAAGTGCTCATAAAGGTTGGCACGGTGATAAGGAGACTGCCCTAATGACACTGTGTGATCGTACAACGCTTGCCATAAGATCGGCTGCCACGGATGCTCATCTTCCAGCTCTGGCACACTCTGCCCAGCTTCCCAACTTGCGATCCATTCCGGACGATACACCAAGTAACCATCGAAAATATCGGCAATTTTCTCAGCCAGTTGATACAGCTTAGAGTGGTCACTGTCATCTTTGAGGTACTGCGCTAACGGCGAAAACACCTCTTGGTTGAGAAGCCCCGGCAGCAGATGCATCAACTTCCACGTCATCGCTTCTTTGTTAAACGCACTGCGTTTTGGCACGTCTGGCAACACCTGCGTAAACATTTCCCAAATGAAGGTAGCAGGGAGCGGAAAATCAATGTTCGCGGCAACACCAAACTCTTTGGCCAATTCCATTTTTAGCCACTGGGACATGCCCGGACTTTGAACCAGAATTTGTTCTTTTTCGAACGGGTTTTCCAGCGGACTGATTCGAATCAGTTCGACAAGGAGTGATTTAAGAACGTCAACTTGGTTGGAGTGATAAACAGTAAACAAATTGGGAATACCGAGCGCCGATTGAAACTGTTAGCTAGCTTAGCACAGCCCTATTTAAACCCGCAGTGATCTCGTGTTCTGAAAAAAGTAAAAGGTTACATATCGCTCAAAATGGACAGAAAACATCACCTTTTCAAGGCGTAAGCAAAATCTTACACAGCCATACAAAATGTGACACTACTCGCAACTATTCCATAATAAAAAACACTGTTTTATACTCTTGCTACCTATAATTTATAAATATATAAAAAGTATGTTTCGCAAACTGTCTTCCAACAGCGCTTGGCTGATTGCTTTTTTTGCTTGCTTTGCAGTGTATCTGTCGATCGCTTGTTATCCTTTTGTGTTGTCTAACAATCAGAATGAACCGCTAACCTTGTTGCAAGGTTACTATTTGGTTTCGACTCAATATGGCTGGCTGGGCTTGATCGCTCTTCCATTTATGTTGTTGAGTTTATTGCTCTCTTTTCTACCGACTCGAGCATTCAAAGGCATCGTGATCGCTATCGCGATCTGTCTATTGATCATGTTTAAAGTCGATATCCTCGTTTTTCAGCAATACAAACTTCACATCAACGCCCTATTAATCCGTATGTTTTTCGAAGGTGGTGGTGATGTCTTCGATATTTCGTGGATGAGTTGGCTAATCTTCATCAGTGAAGTTGCCGTTCTGGTGATCGGGCTCGCCTGTACCGTTTGGGTAAGTAATAAACTGGCACAAAGCCGAGCTAAGTTCGTTTTGATCAGCGTCTGGTTTGCTGTATTGGTCAGCACACAGATGATTCATGCGTACAAAAACGCGCTTTACGACGATGAAGTCAGTCAGTTTTCGAATAACTGGCCACTTTACTACCCGCTGACGGCTCGTAAATTTATTTACAAACACGACCTAGTGGATGAGAACATTGCATCGAAGAACCGCGTAGAGTTAACCAATATTGAACGTAGCTCACTCAACTACCCGCTTGCACCCATTCAAGTGCAAAGCAAAGAGAAGCAGCCCAATGTTTTGTTTATCTTGGTTGACGCGTGGCGCTACAGTGATGCGACGCCGGAAGTCATGCCAAATGTCAGCAAGTTCGCCGAAAAAACGGTGAATTTCACACAACATATGAGCGGCGGCAACTCAACTCAAGCCGGTATTTTCAGCCTGTTTTACAGCTTGCCCGCGACCTACTGGGAAAGCTTTTACGCAAGCCAACGCTCTCCTGTTTTTATGGATACGCTGCAAGCAGAAGGCTACCGCATGGGCATTTTTGGCTCGGCACCGCTCACCAGCCCGCCACTTTCTCGCACGGTATTCAAAAAAGTGTCGGACTTGACCTTGAAACAAACTGGGGAAACAGCTGTCGAGCGCGATCAGCAGATCACAGACAAGTTCATCGAGTTCCAAAAGCAAGACAGCGACAAGCCGTACTTTGGGTTTCTGTTCTACGATGCCGCCCACGGCACGGTGTTTCCTGAACCTGAATTTGCGAAATTCAAACCATACTGGGAACGCGTTGACCACATTTTGCTCAACAACGATTTTGACGCTTCGCTTTACCACAATCGATACAAGAACTCGTTGTACTACATCGATAGCTTGATTGGTGATGTGCTGAAAAACGTCGACTTAGACAATACCATTGTGGTGATTTCATCTGATCATGGTGAAGAGTTTAACGACCATAAGATGAATTATTGGGGCCACACGGGTAACTACAGTGACGTTCAAGTACATGTGCCTCTTTACGTGTACATGCCAAATCGTCAACCAGAGCAAATTGATTACCGCACGACCCATTTTGACGTCGTGCCAACCATGATGAATACGCTGTTTGACGTTCAAGGCACAACGAGTTCATACAGCGTTGGTCATAACTTGTTTGATAGCTCTGCCCCTCGCGATTGGTATATTGCTGGCAGCTACTACAACTATGCATTGGTCGGCAAAGAACTGATGCTTGTGGTCAATCCTGGCGGGCACTCTCAGCAACTGAATCGCCAATTAAAAGTCGAGAAAGAACAGAAAGTTCCTGTCGATATCATTCGTCATTCTCTGGATGAGATGTCGCGATTTTACAAAAAAGGCTAGCGTCCAACATCGACGCCGATTGAAATAAAAAAGCCTCTTGGTTTGTAAGACCAAGAGGCTTTTTCCTATCTGCTATTTAAGCGTGATGAGCGTGCATCAAGCGTGGCTGAATCAACAAGTTGTTGATGTATTGTAATGCAACATAAGAGACAACAAATGTTGCCACAATCAACTCAAGACCAGCTAAGGCTCGCACTTGTTGAACATAGTGCGCAGCCAATCCTTGCAACTCCATCCAATTCGCCATTTTAAACAGCGCCGTCGCACCGATCACCATCGGGAAAGTGAACGCCGCATAGCCTGGGCTAAATGGCAGTCTAAGCAATTTAAAGAATGCGAGGTAAATGATGGCTGTCATCAATACCGCGATACCAAATAGCATAGCGATGATCACTGGTGATGGTGTAGCAGTGACCGTTAAGTACCCTGCCAATGATAGACTTGCTGGCGCTGCCATGATTGCCATTGTTGGTTTCGCTGCATCCGGAATTTCATGGGTAAACATGAAACGGTAAATCATCATCGGCAACATGATCGCGTACGCCACCATACCAAACATCAATGCGCCTTGTGCCACTGGTGCTAACATCGGGTTGCCAGAGAAAGACACATCCGCAACGATGATACCCACAGGCGGTACAAACCAACTAGGAACCATGTGGTGCAATTCAAAATCTTTGGCGCGATGGTAAACAAAGCTCACCAAGAACACGATGTGCAGAACCACCGCAATCAGCCAAAGCACATCACCAGCCAATGGGTAAAAATGGCCGAGAGAGTTCGATACCACCATAGTGCCCATCGCAAAAGTCGGAACCACGCTGCCCACAACCGGATGAGCAAGATCTTGTCTCAATAGATGGTTATGTAGCAAAAACTTGGTTGCCAATATAGCCAACAATACGCTCGCGATACCCGCACTAATCCACTGTCCGTAGCCATGTAATTCGGCGAAGTTTTCCCAACTCCAGCCTAAGCTTGCAATGCCAAGAGCCAAACCCGCCATCGGAGTTGGTGCTCCCATTACTTTTGCTTTTGTTCTTTGAATCATGATGACCTCAACCAGACTCACTCTTTATGGAGCGTATAATACGCTTGCACTTCGTTCCGATATATCTAATTATTTAAAACAAACGTTCAAAATTACTTAACGGTGGGATATGGCAAGTCACATTTCTCTTAAACAACTGAAAGTGTTTACGACGATCACGCAGCACAAAACGCTCACAGCAGCTTCTGATAGTCTCTTTTTATCAAAAGCCGCTGTGAGCATGGCACTCTCAGAATTAGAAAAGCAGATCGGCCATCACTTGTTTGATCGTGTTAATAACCGACTAATTTTGAACCAAGAAGGTCAGAAACTGCTGCCACTGGCGGATGAGTTACTCAACCGAGCCAAAGACATCGAGAGCATTTTCGATGGTGACCAAGCGCTATCGGGCCAACTTCGCATTGGTGCCAGCGACACCATTGGCAACCAAGTCGCGCCCTATTTGCTTAGCGAATTTCGTCAGCAAACGAACCACCGTTCTCAAAGTCTGTTCATTTCTAACTCCGCACAAATCTGCGGCATGCTGACCGATTACGAGTTAGACATAGCCCTCATTGAAGGCAAAACACTTCATCCTGAATTGCAGTCCACCCAGTTTAGCGAAGATGAAATGTGCGTGATTTGCGCGCCCAATTACCCAGCCGCGCACGAAGGGCCAGTAAACTTAACCGAGCTAGAAAACAGTGAATGGATATTGCGAGAGGCGGGATCTGGTTCACGCGAATTTTTTATGCGCGTTGTCGCGCCGCGCTTGGAACATTGGAATGAAGCTTTTCAGCTCAATACCACCGAAGCGTTGATCAACTCAGTATCTGCTGGGCTGGGCTTAGGCTGCTTGTCACGCTTGTCTGCAGAACCTGCTATTCGTGACGGTCGTGTAAAACTGCTCGACATGCCTTTAGATATGAAACGCCGCTTCTGGTTACTGGTTCATAAAGAGAAATATCAAAGCCCATTGCTCAAAACGTTTATCGAATTTTGCCAAGATTGGGAACGACCAACCAACCTTCCTTTGGGGAATAAATCCGCAAAGTGAAACCAAGATAGTTTAAATGCTAGTCAGTTAGTTGTACGTGTCTCTCATTCTGAGGCTTGTCGCTAGACTTGATTGGTCAAAAACTGTATAAAAAGCCAGTATCAATACACCAAATTAGGGGACCAACCATGGCTGTAATCGTCAAGTACGTGGTAGAACGCAATGGAGAAGAGAAAATGACTTTTACCTCTAAAGCGGAAGCTGACGCATACGACAAAATGCTGGATATGGCAGATGAACTATTCACGCTGCTAGGTAAAAGTGAACTTCTAGAAGACGAAGGCAAGCAAGAAGATCTTGCGATGTTCCTTGCGCAAAACAAAGAAGAGTTGCTTTACGCAATCGGTGCAAAACGTAAACCTGCACCAAAGAAAGCAAAAAAGCTTGAAGCTGTAGAAGAAGAACAGCAAGAAGACGCAGCATAATCCAATGACTGCCCTTCAAATAACGCCGCATCTTGTGGCGTTTTTTTATGCCTGAAAGCATAGAGCATAATGAAAGAACGCCCTTTCTTTCTAGACCCGAGACAAGAAACTGCCTTTTCTTAATTTCAGCAAAACTCTCCCAATAGACCACCTCGTAGCCACATTTCTCATCAGACAGACATATCTCCCAAAAGACAAAAGGTATCCATCTACGGACTTTCTCCATTTCCCCCCTTTAAACTCCCCAATACTCTCTTTATGATGGCTGACAACGTAATAATTTCTTGTCAGTGAACAGACGAGACACAAGACTCAACACATGGAGATCAACTATGGCTTTCTTTTCTCTAGCCTTTGGTACGGCAACTAAAAACCGCGACGGTAAAATCATCGAAGCGTTTTTCCCAAACCCAGTTCTTAACCCAAGCGACACACTTGTTAACGCACTGGCTGCAGTAGCAGGTTACGAGCAAGGCAACCAAGCTATCGAGATCTCTGCGGCACAAAGTGCAGAACTTGCGGCAGCATTCGAAGCAAACGGCGATGCAGCAAACGCATCTTTCGCAACCAAAGCAGCAGAATCAGCACAACCACTTGTACTGGTTATTCTAGCTACGGATGAACAACCACAATCTGTTGCTGAAGGCTTCCTAAAACTTCAACTTATCTCTAACCGTCTAGTTAAGCCACACGGCACGGTACTGGATGGCATCTTCGGTCTACTACACAACATCGCATGGACAAACGAAGGCCCAATCGACCTACCTGAGCTGGCTGAGCGTCAAATCGAAGCTCGCCTAGCTGGCCGTACGCTAAGCGTAGATTGCGTAGACAAGTTCCCTAAAATGGTGGACTACGTGGTTCCAACTGGTGTTCGTATCGCAGACACTTCTCGCGTTCGTCTTGGCGCACACGTTGGCGAAGGCACAACTGTTATGCACGAAGGCTTCATCAACTTCAACGCGGGCACAACTGGCGTGAGCATGGTTGAAGGCCGTATCTCTGCTGGCGTAGTTGTTGGTAACGGTTCAGACATCGGTGGCGGCGCATCGATCATGGGTACGCTATCTGGCGGCGGTAAAGTTGTGGTTTCTATTGGTGAAAATTCACTACTAGGCGCGAACGCAGGTCTTGGTTTCCCAATGGGTGACCGTTGTACTATCGAGTCAGGTTTGTACGTGACTGCTGGTTCTAAAGTGCGCATGCTAGATTCTGCAGGTCAAGAAGTCGAAGTGGTGAAAGCACGCGACCTTGCTGGTGTTTCTGACCTACTGTTCCGTCGTAACTCTGTGACAGGTCAAATCGAGTGTCTTGCAAACAAGAGCGCGGTTGAACTGAACAGCGAACTGCATAAAAACAACTAATAAGAATACGAAAATCCCCCAGCAGGAAACTGTTGGGGGATTTTTTAGCTTAAAGCAAAATGTGTGAGTGCTGATTACTGATTTAAAAAGCTGACTGCTTTATCTGGGAAATCAGTAAACAAACCATCCACTTTCACTTGGTTGTAGTATACATCCATCATGCCTTCAAAGCTGTCCGTGTACACAGAAATACGTCCTGGATCGGCACGGAACGTGTATGGATGAACTTGCAAGCCAGCGTCTTTTGCAGCCTTCATCAACGGCTTGATGATGATATTGTCTTTGGTTGACTTATCATCCACCAGCATCGGCTTCCAAGGTCCAATACCTTCGGCGTAACTCGCCACTTTCTTCATGCCGTCGGCTTCGAACATCCAATCATAGCTGTATGGCATTGCTGTATCGCCTTTGTACACCATAGTTTCGTTCCAATCGGTGTAAGCCATGAGCTGAACGAGCTTTAAATCCATGTCCATTGCTGGCATCAACTCACTGTTAATGCGTTGCAGTTCATTCGCATCAAAACACTGCAGGTAGACTTTGTCGTCTTGCGAGTCGTAACCGTACTGCTTCAAGACTTTAAGCACCGCTTTAGAAATGTCCTTGCCTTCGTGACGATGGAACCAAGGCGCTTTAATTTCTGGGTAAATACCGATGTCGTAACCCAACGTTTTATTAAGGCCTTGGATCAGTTCAATCTCTTCAGCAAACGTCGGTACAGTGAAATCAGATTTCCACATTGGGAATCGGGTTGGATAACCGGCGACTTTTTTGCCGTTTTCGTCGATATTGAACCCTTCAGTGACTCGCAGAGATTTGATTTCAGCCAGAGTAAAGTCAATCGCGTAATAACGACCATCTTCGCGTGCGCGATCAGGAAAACGCTCCGCTACATCCGTGACGCGATCCAAGTAATGGTCATGCAACACCACTAACTGGTCGTCTTTCGTCATCACGACATCTTGCTCGATGTAATCTGGTTTCATTGCATAAGCCAAAGCTTTGGCTTCTAAAGTGTGCTCCGGCAAATAACCAGAAGCGCCGCGGTGAGCGATAACAAGCGGCTTTGCAATTGCGCCAGCAGATAGGCTAAGCGCTAAAAATGTGAGACATACTGACTTGGTTTTCATTGTTATATCCTTGATAAAGCGAAGAGGCAGTATTCCACTGCCTCTTTAAATAAATATTACGCTAGCGCTTCTTGTTCCTTTTCGCGCTCTTTTTGCTCGTGGTGTGCGCGTTCGCCTAGAAGCGCATACGTCAAACACACGATAGAAGTAATACATGAACCAATTAGAATGATGAAACCGCCATCCCAACCGAAATGGTCCACGGTGTAACCAAGAACCGCGTTTGCAGCCACCGCACCGCCTAAGTAACCAAACAAGCCAGTTAGACCAGCAGCAGTACCCGCTGCTTTTTTCGGTGCCAATTCAAGTGCATACAAACCAATCAGCATGACAGGGCCGTAAATCAAGAAGCCAATCGCGATAAGAGCCATCATATCGATTGTTGGGTTGCCCGCAGGGTTGAACCAGTAAACCAATACCGCCAACGTTACCAATACCATGAACAAGATGCCTGCAGGTGCACGACGGCCTTTGAACAGTTTGTCCGAAATCCAACCACACAATAACGTGCCAGGAATACCCGCCCACTCGTATAGGAAGTAAGCCCAAGACGATTTATCTACCGAGAAGTCCTTCGCTTCTTTTAGATAAACGGGTGCCCAGTCCAACACACCGTAACGGATCAAGTAAACAAACGCGTTTGCAATCGCAATCGACCACAACAGTTTATTGTTGAATACGTACTTGAAGAAAATTTCTTTCGCCGTCATTTCATGTTCATGCGACTTGTCGTAGTCATCTGGGTAGTCATCTTTGTACTCTTCAATCGGCGGTAGACCACAAGACTGAGGCGTATCTCGAACCGTCATCCAAATGAACACTGCAACCAAAGTGGCGAAAAATGCAGGTACATAAAATGCGGTGCGCCAATCATCGTTAAATGCCCACAGACCCAAAATGAATAGTGGACCAATCAAACCGCCACCCACGTTGTGCGCCACGTTCCAAACCGAAACGATCTCACCACGCTCTTTACGTGACCACCAGTGCACCATGGTTCGCCCACAGGCCGGCCACCCCATACCTTGGAACCAACCGTTCAAAAATAGAAGAATAAACATCGCCGTGATGCTGCCTGTTGCCCATGGCATAAAGCCAAAGCAGAACATAACCAAAGCAGACATCAACAAACCGCCACTGAGGAAATAGCGCGGGTTAGAACGGTCAGACACGCTGCCCATCAAGAATTTTGAAAGGCCATAAGCGATTGAAACAGCGGCCAAAGCAACACCAAGGTCACCACGGCTGTAACCCTCCTCGATGAGGTACGGCATCGCTAAACTGAAGTTTTTACGAACCAAATAGTAGCCAGCGTAGCCAACAAAAATACCGATGAACAGTTGCCAACGGAGGCGAGAATAGGTGCTATCAATGCTATCTGGGGATAGACGATCAATGTGCGCCTTAGGTTTGAATATTCCAAACATAGGAACCTCATTATGTATATGCGATGGTAAAGAACCCAAAAGGAGCGAACGAAACAAAATTAACATTCGTTCGAAAGTTTCTGCATTGTATGAGGTTAGGATTTAATTTCTGTGATAAATGTTGCATAGGAATTAATTATTAGTAAATACAGTAAATTAGCCACCATTAATTAGACAGCCGTTCAACTTTACTCAGAATTCGTTAATATCTTTTCTTGATCAAAAAAGAACATTTAATCACTCACATTCGAAACTAAACAAAATAAAGGATCGAATAGGAACACAAATTCGAGATAAATGATGCTGCATGACGCATTAAGCTAAGGAAAAATCAGTAATAACAAAAGTGAAGGAAAAGTTTGGTGTTTAGTTTCAAACGAAATAAAGAGCCCAAAAACAACCAAGTTCTACTGAGGTGCACATTTCGTACACTTAGCGCGATGAACACACTTTTGGAAGGCAAAATCCATATCGTACTCTCGTTCTACGCGAGTACGATTTTATCGTCGTGCGTTCTAGTTATTTTCTTTCAGGATCTCCCCCCAAGCCTTTGCTATATCTGGCTTTAACTACCTCTTAGGGATTAATTTTTACACAAACTATTGAACGATAATCCACCATTGACGAACCAGCTTCACAAAACTCCTCTTACCAGTTGTGCATTTGTTTTCACATCGGTAATTTGAGCGATGAAAATGACTCACTCATCCCTATAAAGAGCTTTCTATCAGTTTCCTTTCTGGTCAAAAGATGCGCCATTTAACAAAAACGAAGAGTTTGGTTAACAAATTCATGCTCAAACGCTCATTTTTAACGCTCGTTTATTTTCGCAAACGTTTATATGTGCACAATACTATCGTGCTGGATAAGCAAAAATAACTATAGGACTCTTAACATGACAACCAACAAACACCCCTCTCTGCTCGGAGAATGTTTGGCCGAGTTCATCGGTACAGGACTACTCATCTTCTTCGGCGTTGGCTGCGTCGCAGCCTTAGTGTTAACAGGCGCATCTTTTGGACAATGGGAAATCAGTATTGTATGGGGCTTAGGTGTCTCCATCGCGATCTACTGTACTGCCGGCGTTTCAGGCGCACACATCAACCCAGCCGTGACCATTGCATTAGCGATGTTTCATGGTTTCGATAAAGCGAAAGTGGTTCCGTACATCATCGCTCAGATGTTAGGTGCATTTTTCTCTGCCGCTTTGGTTTACAGCTTGTACAGCAACCTTTTCACCGATTACGAAATCGCACACAACTTTGTACGTAGCAGCCAAGACGCCCTTGCAACGGCTGGTATTTTCTCAACTTACCCACACGCTTCTCTTTCTTTCTTTGGCGCATTTGCTGTGGAATTCGTCATTACAGCTGTATTAATGTTTGCCATTTTGGCTCTGGGTGATGAAAACAACGGTGCCGCTCGTGGCGCGATGAACCCATTATTGATTGGTATTCTGATCGCGGTTATTGGTGGTTCTCTTGGTCCACTGACTGGCTTTGCGATGAACCCAGCTCGTGACTTTGGCCCTAAACTGTTCGCGTACTTTGCAGGTTGGGATTACGCACTGACCGGCGCTAAAGACATCCCTTACTTTATCGTTCCCCTTCTTGCTCCTATTGCGGGTGCTTGCTTTGGTGGTTGGTTATATCCAAAAGCGATCGCGGCATACCTCCCTCGCCAAGGTCACGGTTGTACCATTCCAAACCAATGTGATACTGAAGAAGAAACAGAAGAAGCTCGAGCTTAACCGCTTGCCAATTACTAAAATATAAATAACGAAACAAAAGGATTCTTACCATGACTGAGCAAAAATACATTGTTGCCCTCGACCAAGGTACGACAAGCTCTCGCGCTGTTATTCTTGATCACGACGCCAATATCGTAAGCGTCGCTCAGCGAGAGTTTACTCAGATTTATCCACAAGCAGGTTGGGTTGAGCACGATCCAATGGAAATCTGGGCAACACAAAGCTCTACATTAGTTGAAGCTTTGGCTAAGTCAGGCATCCGAAGCGACCAATTAGCTGCTATTGGTATTACGAACCAACGTGAAACCACCATCGTCTGGAACAAAGAAACAGGCAAACCCGTCTACAACGCAATCGTATGGCAATGTCGTCGCACCGCAGACATTTGTGAAGACCTAAAAAGCCGCGGCTTAGAAGATTACGTTCGCGACAACACCGGCTTGGTGCTTGACCCTTACTTCTCTGGCACTAAAGTGAAGTGGATTCTGGATAACGTAGAAGGCGCACGCGAAGATGCAGAAGCAGGTAAACTACTGTTTGGTACCGTCGATACGTGGTTAGTATGGAAGATGACTCAAGGCCGCGTTCACGTTACTGACTACACCAACGCATCACGTACCATGCTGTTTAACATCAACGACCTATGTTGGGACCAAAAGCTGTTGGATGAGATGGGCATTCCGGCATCAATGATGCCAGAAGTAAAACGCTCTTCGGAAATTTACGGCAAAACGAACATCGGTGGTAAAGGCGGTACTCGTATTCCTATCGCAGGTATTGCAGGTGACCAACAAGCGGCGCTATACGGCCAAATGTGTGTGGAAGCTGGCCAAGCGAAAAACACATACGGCACAGGTTGTTTCTTGCTGATGAACACTGGCCAAGAGAAAGTCACCTCGAAGAATGGTCTGCTTACCACTCTAGCTTGTGGTCCGAAAGGCGAGCCAGCTTACGCACTTGAAGGTGCTGTGTTCATGGGTGGTGCCTCTATCCAGTGGCTACGTGATGAACTGAAAATCCTAAACGGCGCAGAAGATTCTGAATACTTCGCAACAAAAGTGGACACATCGAACGGCGTTTATGTAGTACCAGCCTTTACTGGCCTTGGCGCTCCATACTGGGATGCTTACGCACGTGGCACCATTGTTGGCCTTACTCGCGGTGTGAACTCAAACCACATTATCCGAGCGACTCTGGAAGGCATCGCTTACCAAACTCGTGACGTATTGGATGCGATGCAAGCTGACTCTGGAATCAAGCTCGCAAACTTGCGTGTTGATGGCGGTGCGGTAGCAAACAACTTCCTAATGCAATTCCAATCGGATGTATTAAACACAGAAGTACACCGTCCACAAGTGACTGAAGTAACGGCTCTTGGTGCTGCATACCTGGCAGGTTTAGCGGTTGGTTACTGGAACAGCATTGATGAGCTGCAAGATAAAGCAGTGCTTGATCGTACGTTCGAACCGCATGATGACGAAGAAAAACGCAACCGTCGTTACAAAGGTTGGAAACGCGCTGTGAAATGTGCGCAAACTTGGTCTGAACTGCACGACGAAGACGATTAATTTTTCTCCCAAACGAAAAAAGAGCGCCATTTGAGCGCTCTTTTTTGCGTCTTATCCCCGATTCCTACCTGCCTTTACTTCTCACAACGCGCAAATTCGAGCACAATAGCGCTTCGAATTTGAAGCATTGGCCGTTACCAATGCACAAGGGAGTGGTAAGTGAAGCAAATACCTAGACACCAGCAGATTGTTGAACTGGTGAAAAAACAAGGCTATGTCAGCACGGATGAGTTGGTAGAAAGATTCAATGTCAGCCCACAAACCATCCGACGCGATCTCAACGAACTCGCAGACGACAACAAAATTCGTCGTTATCACGGTGGTGCAACCATCCCTCTCAGTTCTGAAAACACATCTTACAACACGCGTAAAGCGCTTAACTTCAATGAAAAAGATGTCATTGCAGAAGAGGTGGTGAAACACATTCCTGACGGCGCGACGCTATTTATTGATATCGGCACAACACCAGAAGCCGTCGCACGTGCGCTCACTAAGAGCCACAAGCAGCTACGCGTAGTCACCAACAACATCAACGTGGCAACCATTCTCTTCCCCAACCCAGAGATTAAGGTCATCTTAGCGGGTGGTGAAGTCCGCAGCCGCGATGGCGGTATCGTAGGCGAAGCAACGCTCGATTTCGTGAAACAGTTCCGTCTCGATTTTGGCATTCTCGGCATCAGTGGCATCGATTTTGATGGTTCCCTATTGGACTTTGATTACCACGAGGTACGCGTGAAGCAAGCGATCATCGACAACAGCCGCAGCGTATTTCTCGCCGTCGACCACACAAAGTTTGGTCGCAATGCCATGGTGAAACTGGGCAACATCGCGCAGCTGAACATGATATTTACTAACAAACAGCCACCAGAAGAAATTCTCGCGATCTTAAAAGACGCCGCAATTCCCCTCGAAGTGGTCGAAGCGAATGTAACATCAGCAGACGCCGAATAGATAAATCGCTCAAATTTGAACCTCAAAATGACCTCTGTCTTAATTAGACAGAGGTTTTTTTATACCCAAATCACACAAAACGCTCACAAACGAAAATAATAGATGATCACAAACGAAACCTGAGCTAGGATTAAATCATGTTCTAAAATGCTCGTTCGCTCACCAAGAGGTCAAATTCATGAGTATACAAAAAAATACTTCCACAACTAGCTCATCCACTCTTTTAGACTTGATCGTTATCGGTGGCGGCATTAACGGGGCTGGCATTGCAGCTGATGCAGCTGGCCGCGGTTTGAGTGTCGGTTTATATGAAGCTAACGATTTTGCATCAGCAACGTCTTCAGCAAGTTCTAAACTTATTCACGGTGGATTACGCTACCTTGAACACTACGAGTTTCGTTTGGTTTCGGAAGCGCTCGCAGAACGTGAAGTGATTCTACGTAAAGCGCCACACGTCGCTCTACCAATGCGTTTCCGTTTGCCTCATCGCCCATTCCTACGCCCAGCTTGGATGATCCGCTGTGGCCTATTCCTTTACGATAACTTGGGCAAACGCACAACTCTACCTGGCAGTAAAACCGTCAACCTTGCAAAATCTGGCTTGCTAAAACCAGAAATGAAAACCGGTTTCGAATACTCAGACTGCTGGGTGGATGACGCTCGTTTAGTCTTGCTGAACGTTATGGCGGCTCGTGAAAACCACGCCGAAGTACGTAACTACTGTCGCGTTGAAAAAGCGCACCGTGAAAACGGCGTATGGCACGTAACAATCCATGACGTAACAACAGACCAACGCTTCGAGCGCAAAGCGAAAGCTCTGGTTAACGCTGCTGGTCCATGGGTGAAACAGTTCTTTGATGAAGGATTGGAGCAAACCTCCCCTCGCAACATTCGTTTGATCAAAGGCTCGCACATCGTTGTTCCTCGTATCCACAACGAACCGCAAGCCTACATTCTTCAAAACAAAGATAACCGCATCGTATTTATGATTCCTTATCTAGATAAGTTCTCAATCATCGGTACGACAGATGTGGAATACAAAGGTGACCCACGTGAAGTGGCGATCTCGGATGACGAAGTTGATTACCTCATCGACATCGTGAACCAACACTTTGTCCACCAGCTTACTAGTGAAGATGTGGTTTGGACTTACAGTGGTGTACGTCCTCTGTGTGATGATGAGTCTGACTCACCGCAAGCGATCACACGAGACTACACGCTAGAGCTCGATGCAGAGTACGACCAAGCACCATTGTTGTCAGTATTCGGTGGCAAGCTAACGACTTACCGTAAACTCGGTGAAGCGGCGATGAAGAAACTGGAACCGTACCTACCTCAAATGGGTGGTAACTGGACAGCAAATCAAACGCTACCAGGTGGTAACTTTAGCTGCACCCGTGAACAGTTAGCGAAACAAATTCACGCGAAATACTCATGGGCACCGCAAGCGCTGATTCTGCGCTATGTGACTCAGTTTGGTACGCAAACGTGGGATTTGATGGAAGGCGCATCCAGTGAAGCCGATCTTGGCCAAGCGTTCTCAGAGCAAGCAGGCGGCGTGTACCAACGCGAGATCGATTACTTGATGAATCATGAAATGGCGCTAACCGACGAAGACATTTTATGGCGTCGTACTAAACTTGGTCTTTACATGAACGACGAAGAAAAACAGGCACTTGCCGACTACCTGAAAGAAAAGTTGCAACAAAAAGTAGTCAACCTTTCTCAGGTTAGCTAAAAAGCTCCTCCCCCTCACCTATGACAAAGCCTGCCTCGTTGCAGGCTTTTTGTTTCCCCTTGTTACTGTGCGGTTCTTATTGCTTCACTTGCTTACCAATAAGAACAATTATTCATAGACATTTGGCGTAAAATGCAATCATACTCATTTGAATAATTATCCCCCATGACTTCAATGTGAAGACGTGAGAACATTGCGGCGTGTCGTGCGCTAAGTCATTCTCGCTAAGTCAAGCATCTGGAAATTATTGGGGTATAGGCTCATACAAGGAAAAGAAAATGGGTTTTATGATTGAACATTGGGATTTCTCAACCCCAATGGCGACTCAAGAAACAACAGCGGCGGAACACATTCAACCGAATCATTGGTACCACTGTGAAAGGCTTCATCCCGATATTCGTGGCTGGCTAGAAGACAATCACGTACCACGTGCGACGGTCGATCATCTGTTAGCCGACGAGAGCCGACCATCTTTCCATCCTTTGGATGACGATAACTTCATGCTGATCTTACGAGGCATCAACATGAACGAGAATGCGTCGCCAGAAGACATGCTCAGTATCCGTATCCTCTATTTTCAGGGCGCACTGATCTCGACTCGTAAGATCCCATCACGTGCAATCATGGAAATTCGCCAAGCATTAGCAGAGCACAAAGGGCCGAAAAGCCTGGCGAGCTTACTGAATCAAATCATCGAAGGGTTGAACGGCAAAATCGACTTATATCTCGACACCATCGAAGAAACGTTAAACGAGTTTGACGTCAATGATGAGTCAACGTACAACCACATTGCGGCACAAAAGGCGCTTATTTCCATCAAACGTTTTATTCGCCCTCAGCAATATGCGATTCGTGATTTGATCGAGTCAGAGTCAGAATTGGTAACATCAAGACCTCACCAATATCGCTTCGCGCATAACAACATTACTCGCATCAACGAAACGATTGAATTTTACCTTGGCGAAGTGGCGCTTTTCCAAGACGAAATCAAACACAACCGAGACGAGAAGACCAATAAAAACAGTTACCTGTTTACTTTAGTTGCCACCATTTTCTTACCAACCAGCTTCCTAACAGGACTACTTGGTATCAACATTGGTGGCATGCCGGGCGTAGAATCCTCCATGGCGTTCACTTGGTTCTGCATCGCTTTGATTGTGATCTTTGGCCTAGAGTGGTTGCTGTTCAAACGCTTAGGGTTCACGAACAAAACGGATGATGAATAAGCGATAAAACCGTAAAGCGCAGAAACCAAAAGAGGAGCGACACGCTCCTCTTTTTTACCACTCAAGTCTAAACGCTTTATCCAGGATGACCATCCACACGAGGGGTCACGAGCATCATACCAAAGCGCCACACAAACAGCCCAAACGCGACAATCCACAATCCGCCACTGATATCAATCCACAGCATCATGTTCGCTGGGTCAAAGATCACGGCGAAACTGCGAACCAAAGCAGCCGCGGTAATCGCCGCAAACGCAAGGCTCATGTTTGGCCCTTTGTAGATCATGCGACCAGTGTGCCCCATCGTCACGCGCGCGATCATCGCCAAAATCAAACCGCCTAACGCACCTATCGCAAACAGGTGAATGAGGTTATGGCTAGCAAATGCATCTTCCCAAGCGCCTCGCAAAATTAAGCTTAGTGGCAAACACAAATACGCAGCATGCAGCGACCACACTAAAGGCTCGCTCAGGGTTAACCAAGGTTTCCAGCGAACAAAACGCACCAACTGAGCAACTCCTGCAAACAGCATCAACGGATTGCCTAATTCTGCAAACGTCACGGGGAAAAAGCTCAGCACAAATAGCATTACCAACGGCAAGTTCGCGAACCAATCTAACCACGGCAGTGGTTGAGCTTTTTCGAAATTAAATCGACGCGCAGTAAAGAATGGAATCACACGTCCGCCCATCACTGACAATAACAACGTAAACCACCACAACATCGCCTGCCACACAGCAGAAGAAGTAAACGGCGGCATGCCTTTTATCGTCGCGTAACTTGCAAAGTTCGCAAAGATGGCCAAAAGAAACAGCGGTACAAAAAACAAATTACGCCAGCCTTTGGCTCGATAAACACGAATGCCTACCTCATAGGCAACAAACAGTAAAAATACCGCTTCAATGCTGCTGGTTAACCACAAGGGTACTGGCGTCCAAAGCAATATTCTAGGTGCTAACCACAAGCCAAATATGACCAAAAGCGTGTAATGCTTGGTGCCATTAATGCCCGTCCAGTTTTGTACAGCAGTCAATACAAAACCAACCACAATCGCCATCGAAAAACCAAATAACATTTCATGCACGTGCCACCACAATGCCGGTACAGCTAATGCGTTTGGCTGTCCGGTTTGGAACATCCACACCCACAACGCAATCGCAACAATGGCGTAAATCGACCCAAACAGAAAAAACGGCCGAAAGCCTAATCGCAGCCATGCGGGGATTTTTTCTTCCACTTTTTTATCGGTGATGTTCAGCATTATCTTGCCCTCAAGCGTCTCTCGATGCTGGTTAACTCAACTACGATGTTGATGCTACCATAAACATGCATAAAAAATACATGTTAAAAATAAGATTATACTTAAGGGGTAAAGTTTGAGCTTCATGGGCTGGTTAGGTATAAACAGTCCAAGACACAAAAATGAGTTAAGGGATGCAACGAAGATGTACATATTTGGCTATGGCAGTTTAATCAATTCCGCGTCGCGCAAGTTAACCGGACAAACGGGAGAAGCCATTCCCGTCATTGCTCATGGACTGGTTCGCTACTGGGGAAAGATTGATGACAGCTACACTCTGTCTCCACTGGTTGTGAACCAAGGCAATGGACAGGTCAATGGCGTTTTACTCGAAGTGAATGAAGAAGCTCTCGCAGAATTCGATCGCCGTGAACGTGGCTATCATCGTATTCAAATTCAGCCAGATCAAATCGAAACGGACGCGAACTTTAACCAAGGACATGAGATTTGGGTTTACGTAAAAGACGAGCCACTACCACCGTGCGCAAACAGCCCAATCATGCAAAGCTATGTTGATACCGTGCTAGCAGGTTGCTTGGAGGTATCCCATGCGTTTGCGGAGCATTTTGTACGTCACACCATTGGCTGGCACCACGCGAAAGAAAATGACCGCCACCAACCCAAATATGGCAACCTTGCAGGCGTGCAAGAGCACCATTATGAGTTGATTGATAATCTGATCAAAAAAGGAGCCTAATGGCTCCTTTTTAGTATCTATATTTGCATACGCGAACTTAGAATTTGTAGTCAACGCCAACGTAAAGGCTGTCAAAATCAAATTCGAGATCGCCACCACCTTCAACATCAATGGTTACTGTCGAAGCACGGTAGCCACCAGAAACAATCAGGCCTGAAGCAAATTCATACCCCACTTCAGCACCATAGTTAAAGCCAGCATCGCTGCCATCAGTCTTGCCAGTAAGGCTAGAAAGGTTTGACTTTGTCTCCAAATCAACGCCCGTTACACCAAGACCAACGACGGCACCAACATAAAAACCGGTACCAGAGAATTGGTACTTAGGTTTAGCATTAAGGTTGAACGAATAACCTTCAACTGTCGCTTCTAACCAATTACCCGCACCCGATTTTTTTTCTTCGAAGCTACCGTAGTAAACGTATTCACCTTCTAAAGCCAATTTGAAGTTTTTTGAAAATTGCAGTTCTTTACCTACTGCAATACCCAAGCCAGTCGCCGAAGAGCTGTAAGAGTGTCCTTCAACTTTAAGATCAGAGTTAAGAACATCTGCGCCAACATACCAGTTACCTTTTGCTTGAACTGACGCTGAAGCAACCACTGCACCTAAAGCCAATAGTGGCAATACTTTTTTCATTATAATTTCCTATATTTTTCATACTGTTAAACAGTTTTAAAAGCGCGGAGATTATAAATAGAGTTGAATATATATCTATTGATTTATTTATAAAATGAGACACAAAACATAAACACGAACAATAAAACGTTTGCTTGATTAAACTCTAAACAATTCTCACCCCGGTCGGCATCGCTCTTTCTGGCGTTAGTAACACACTTTCGGATTCATCATCCGTTTCTGCGCATAACAACATACATTCAGAGGTTTCACCGCGCATTTTGGCTTTGGCAAGATTACACAACACGACCACTTGTTTGCCCATCAACTCTTCCTCGGTGTAATAAGGCACTAAGCTGGTTACGGTTTGCAGTGTTTTTTCACCAATATCAATCTGCACAATATACAGCTTGTCTGCATTTTGATGACGAGCTACTTCAATGATTTTTCCGGTACGAATTTCTAATTTGGCAAAATCAGAGTAAGCGATAGTTTCCATAATTAAAACCTCAGTAAAGTTTTACTAAAAAGATAACGTTTACACTATCAGTAAGCTTAATAAATACAAGTGGTAAAGATCTCATTTCCGAAAGCAAATCCTCTATCAAATTGCACTTATTACACAATGGGTGTTTAATACTTTCAGTCAAAATTTTTTAGCCACTAAAGGTTCTATATGGCAACGATCAAGGATGTCGCGAAAGAAGCCGGCGTTTCGGTCGCAACGGTTTCTCGCGTGATCAACAAGTCCCCAAAAGCCAGTCAATCATCGGTAGAGTCGGTCACCAAAGCAATGAGAAAATTGGGTTACAGACCCAATGCCGCAGCTCGCGCTCTGGTGAGTCAAAGCACAAATACCATGGGTGTGTTGGTGAGTGATGTGTCCGATCCTTTCTTCGGCACGCTGGTCAAATCCGTCGATAATGTCGCGCGCGAAAATGGCAAACATATCTTGATTGGCAACGGTTATCATAATCCAGAAGATGAGCGTCAAGCCCTAGAATTGCTGATCAACAGCCGTTGCGATGCAATAGTCATCCACTCGAAAGGCTTATCTGATGAGGAGCTAATTGGCTACGCCCAAGAGGTGAAAGGTATGGTGCTTATCAATCGTCATATCCCAGAGCTGGCCGAACGCTGTATTTCCCTTGATAACCGCAAAGGAGCATTCCTCGCGACAGAATATTTGATTCGTCACGGGCATCGCAAAATCGCTTGCATTGCCTCATCCCACGATATCGAAGATACCGATGAACGCTTGCAAGGTTACCAAGCCGCATTGAAAGAACATGGTATTGAACTCTCCAAAAGCTACATCGAATACGGTGAGCCCAACAGTGATGGTGGCGAAGTTGCGATGACCAACCTGTTAACCAAATCTTTGGAGATTACTGGAGTGGTGGCCTACAACGACTACATGGCCGCTGGCGCACTCGCAGCGTTAGATCAAAATGGCATTGACGTACCAAGTAAGGTTTCTATGGTCGGGTTCGATGATGGCTTGATCGCCCGCTTTGTTCACCCTAGCTTGACTACTATTCGCTACCCAATCGAGATGATGGCAGAACGCGCCGCCCGTTTGGCTTTGGCGCTATCTCGTGACGAAAAAGTTGAAGATGAAACCATTATTTTTAGCCCAACGTTAGTACGAAGAAATTCTGTTGAGCGTTGTTGATAGTGGATAATCTGTAAATTGAAAACGAAAAGCCCGCTCAGTTTATTGAGTGGGCTTTTCTTTGAGCACTTGTCGAGACGATATGGATTCTAGCTCAAGGCTTCATGCGGTTTTACAGACTTAACGTCAACGCCTTGCGCAAACTCACCACGCTGTAATTTTTCTCGTAAAATCGCATGTTGGTCTTCGGTAAATGTGTAGCGAGACATAATGAAGATGCGCCCTAGAGCTCCCAATGCGGGTAGCAACGCAATACAGAAGAACATGCCATTGAGCGCGGTTTCCGTTTGCGCCGCATTTGGTACATAGCCAATCATCGTCAAGATTACCCCCGTCAAGCCGCCCGCTACCGCGACAGAGAGTTTGCCTGTAAAGGTTTGTCCCGAGAACGTGATCGCCGCAGTACGTTTGCCGCTGTGGTAGTACGAGTACTCTACTGTATCTGCAATCATGGCCGAGATAAGAGGGTTGGTCATCATAAAGATGCCTGTAATCACCGCTAACCACGCCATCACGACCGTTGGATTATCATAGCCAGTAAAATAGAACCCAATGCGAGCGATGATCTCTAAAACACACAGCGCAATAAAGATGTCACGCTTTTTGAAACGCTTTGTCAGCACAGGCGTAGCCAAACACGCAATCGCACTTACCAAAGTGATGGTACCAATCAGAGAGACTAACCCTGCGTCCCCCATGTTGTATGTGAAGAAGAAAATGTACAGGCCATTCACTAGATTGAAAAACACATTCATGAAAAAAGCTGCCAGAATAAAAAACAACGGCTTGTTTTTACGAACAGCTTGAAAGGTTTGTTTTAGAGTAACTTTTTCGCAGCTCTTCGTCGAGATGCGTTCTTTGGTGTTGTAAAAACCGTTCAGCATGAAGAACAAACCCGCAATCATCAACACAGTCACAGCTGGTAAGTAACCCTGATCTGCCCGGCCATCAGCGAAGTAAGCGCTCAGTTTTGGGAACACAACCAAAGTCGCACCAATACCCGCATTCACCCCTAACATGGCACAAGTTGCCGCTTTTGCTCGCTCTTGTGGTTCATCCGTCATAACAGAAGACATAGACCAAAACGGCACATCAGAAATGGTGTAAAGCGTACCCCAAAGAATGTAAGTGATACCGGCATACATCACTTTTGTCGATGTATCAGCATCGATGTTATAGAAAGCGGCCACCGTGACCAGAACAATCAGAACCGGCGTAAACAGCATGTAAGGGCGGAATTTACCAAAGCGAGAGTCTAACGTGTCCATGTATCCGGCAATGAGCGGATCGTTTACCGCATCCCACACACGAGCAATCAAAAAAATCGTACTCGCCGCAATTGGAGAAATGCCCAAAATATCGGTATAGAAATAAAGAATAAAAGAGCCGACTAGACCAAAGCTAAAGCACTGGCCTACCCCATAGCCGAAATAAGACATCAGCTCCTTATTAGTGAGTTTGTTTTGTAGAGTAGTCATTGTTCACGTCTCAATTGATTTTATTGTAAATAAGAAACCGACCCATTTCTCAGAGTCGGCTCACAGGCAATTAATCCACTTCTGCGAGTGTTTTTATCAATTGCACTTCGCTTGCGTCATACGGCTGTCCTTGCTCATCAAGCAGATCGTGGAACCATTGACTCGCATAGTTTGCATCGCTACGTTTTATCTCTGGCCAAGGCAGATGCGTTTGTGTTTTTCCTTTCACTAATCCCCACTGGTAGCAGCCAATGTTTTTCTGTTTAAAGACCGGAAGCTGTTCGTGCATGTACGATTGCGCATGACGAGCAAGCCACTCAGTACACATCATTGGTCGGTTGTAGCTTTCTACAACTTCAACGGCTTTATGGAACAGATAGAGTGGTAAGTAAGCGTGGAAAGTAATGATGTCCGATAGCTCCATCGCTTTGCGATCGGTTGGGTGTTCATAAATCGGCAGGCTTCGGTCAAGAATGCTTGGCGCATGCCAAGCGCCAACGGTGAGAGGCTGAGTTGGGTTTTCTTCACGTGCCCACTCAAACGCTTGTTCCATCAGCTCATGACTAAAGATTTCCATTTCTTCGTCGTAAGCGATCTCACCCGTAGTGGTGAAAATCATGCGGTTGGTTGGCTCGTTATAGAGATCCCAAATAACGATTCGAGGGTCATTTTTGTAGGTAGAGATGATGTCGCGAATATACGCTTCGACCTCACCCCACATAGATTTGTCCATCACCACATTGCGACCAGGACTGGCTGCTGCTTGGCTGTTGTGCAAATCCGGTACTGGCGCTTTTTGTTCACCAAGATAAGGATGGTCGCCCGAAAAACCGCAGTCATCCATCGGCGTGAGCATCACTTTGATTTGATTGCGTTCGCAAATATCCAGAAAGCGCTCAATTCGCGCATGTAAACCATCGCGATCCGCTTGCCAAACTATAAATGGTAAGTTGGTACGTAAAGTGTTGTAACCCACATCATGCGCCCAAGCTAACTCTTGTTCCATCACCTCTGGAGAAAAAGATTCCGCTTGCCACATCTCATTCCAGTTAACCGCTGTGCGCGGTAAATAGTTAAAGCCACGTAGCCAGCCATGCTCTTTTTGCCATTGCCACGCTTTCTCTTCCGACCATCTTTTCATCTTACTCACCTTAAAACTAAATTATTAACTAATAATATTAGCTAATATATTAATTGATAATTTAATGACTAGGTGCTCAAAGAATAAACGTGGTGAAAATCACAGCTTTTAAGTTGCTCTGACTTACTTTTGTGATCTTCATCTTTAAAGGATGATCCGAACTTAATCTTTAGCTAATATCTTTAGCTAACGAAATTAAGTAAAAGAACAGAATGGCTAAAAAAATCACCATGAGTGACATTGCGGCGGCGGCTGGCGTCTCTCAGTCGACCGTATCGCTGGTATTGAATGGCTCAACTTCCGTAAAAATCGCGGAAGCGACCAAACGTAAAGTGCTCGAAACCGCAGAATCACTTGGCTACAAAAACAAAAAGGTTGCCCATGCTTTGGGACGCCCTAAAAAGATCGCATTGGTGATCAATGGCTTAACCAGTTATGACCCATTTATCGATGCCATCAATGCAGCGAGAGAAGAAGCGTGGTCGAACGACTACATATTGGTGACGTTCAATTACAGCCATGATGAAGTGTTGGCAAGCAAGATTGAGTCGGAGATAAACGGCGGTGATTACGCAGGTTTGGTTTACGCATCCAGTATGACGCGAGAGTTGGAGCAGCAACGCGTCACAACTTCCTTACCGACTGTGCTGCTGAACTGCACCAACGAAGAACACACCGAAACGCCAAGTATTTTGCCGGCCGATATGATTGGAGCTTACAAAGCAGTTTCCCACCTCACAGCGCAAGGTTATCGTCGCATTGCCATGCTGTCTGGTGAAAGTTGGATGCTAGCCAGTAAGCAACGTGCCGATGGTTATCGTCAGGCTCTCATTGATGCAGACATCATTCCTAACTCAGAGTATTTAGTCGATGCAAACTGGTCGCTAAAAGAAGCGCACCAGCAAACACTGGCACTACTGAATATGGAGCAGCCGCCAGAAGCGATTTTCTGTGGCAGCGACTATATGGCAATGGGGTGCTACCAAGCGATAGCGGAGTTGGGGTTGAAGATTCCTCAGGATGTTGCCGTTGTCGGTTACGATAATCAGCAAATCGCCTCTGAAAGCTTCCCAGCATTAACGTCGGTTGAACTGCCCTACTCAGACATGGGTAAACTCGCAATCGAATCGTTGATGGCACTGATTGAAGGGCAACCGTTGCTTTCTAACAAACGCAAAGTAGAGGGTGAGCTCATCGTTCGAACCTCTTCGACAAAAACAAAAAAGGTGGGCATGTAGCCCACCATAACACCCAAAGTCGTTGGAGTTGCAGCATCGCTGCCGCTGCAAGTTCAAAGGGTAGAAGTGCTATCTAAAATTCAAACTGATAAGTAGTTTGATGCTGATAGCAATCCCCAGAGCTCAACACCCCATTGTTGAGTCCCCATTCTGGTTTGTTTGGCCCGTCTGGAAAGTATTGCGTTTCCAATGCTAGGCCGTCATAGCGTTCGTAAGTTTTACTTGCACCTGGCGTACCGGCTAAGAAATTACCTGAATAAAACTGGATGGCAGGCTTGGTGGTTTTCACCTTCATCACCACATCTTCTTTTGGTGCAATTAAAACCGCAGCGACAGATACGCCATCGGTCACTTCAGGCATGAAGACAAAGGCGTGATCGTAGCCACCAGCAGTTTTCTGATCTTGCTCGGCAAGAAATTCTTGGCCTATCGATTTTGGCTCGGTGAAGTCGAAACTGGTACCCAAAACTGGCTTTTGTTCACCGGTAGGAATTAACCCCGCATCCGTTGGCAAGTAATATCCAGCGTTAAGCTGTAAAGTATGATCCAAACTTTTCGCGCGGCTCGCCTCACCAGCCAAGTTAAAGTAGGCGTGATTGGTTAAATTCACTGGAGATGTTTTGTCGGTCTTAGCATCATAGGCGATAGCTAGTTCATTCTCGTCAGTGAGCGTGTACATCACCTTCACTTCGAGGTTTCCCGGATAGCCTTGGTCACCGTCCGGGGAGCGAAGTGAAAAAGTGACCTGTTGATCATTTTGCTCTTCAACCTTCCAGCTGCGTTTATCAAACCCTTCTAGGCCACCGTGCAGTGAGTTTTCACCGTTATTGATACCAAGTTGATACTTCTCTCCGTCTATCTCAAACTGCCCCTTCGCAATTCGGTTAGCAAACCGGCCAACAATGGAACCGAAGTAAGCGTCTTGCTTCATGTGTTCAGCCATATTTGGTGAGCGCAACAACACTTCACGGTTTTCACCATTTACCGGTAATGTGCAACTCAACCATGTCGCACCGATATCCATAAACGACGCCGTCATACCATTCGCGTTGGTCAAATGAATCAGAGTCGCAGTTTGGCCATCAAACGACGGCGTTTGCGCCATCGCTTGTTCTAGTTGTTGAAAATAGGCTTTCATCATCATTCCTTACAGCACTTCAACCAAACCCGCACCATTTTTGGCTTGGCAAACATAAATCGACTCTTTTAAGCCCGTAGCTGCTTGGTACTTCGCTTCAACTACCGCTTTCACGTCATCAACCAGTGCTGGCGGTACAAGTGCCACGATGCAACCACCAAAGCCACCGCCGGTCATGCGCACGCCGCCTTGATCGCCGATCACCTCTTTGACTATCTCCACCAGCGTATCGATTTCTTTTACCGTGATTTCGAAATCATCGCGCATCGAGGCATGAGACTCGGCCATCAGCTCGCCCATACGCTTCATGTCGTGTGCTCGTAGCGCTTGCGCTGCTTCCACAGTACGATCGTTTTCTGTGATGACATGACGGGCACGTTTTGCCACCATTTCATCCAGCTCAGCGACTTTCTCGTTGAACTGCTCAATCGTCACATCACGCAAAGCTTTCACACCGAAAATACGCGCCGCTTCTTCACATTGCTGACGACGAGTGTTGTATTCACTGTCGACCAAACCACGTTTTTTATTCGAGTTGATGATCACGACTGCCATCTCTTCTGGCATTGAGACTGCTTCAGTTTCAAGGCTACGGCAATCTAATAGCATCGCATGATTTTCACGCCCTTCCGCTGAAATCATTTGATCCATGATGCCGCAGTTGCAACCGACGAATTCATTCTCTGCTTGCTGACCGTTTAAGGCGATTTCGGCTTGGCTGATTTCAAGGTTAAACAGCACTTTAAACGTTTGACCGATCACCACTTCCAATGCCGCCGATGAGCTCAAACCCGCGCCTTGAGGTACGTTGCCGCTGACTGAAATATCCGCCCCAGTAAACTGGTAGCCACGCGCCAGAAGACACTTCACCACGCCGCGAATGTAGTTCGCCCACATTTTATCTTGCTGGAAGGTAATGGCTTGCGTGATATCGAACTCGTCCACTGCGTTGCCATAATCGACCGAAACCACACGCACGATATTGTCTTCACGCTTTGCCGCCGCCACGACCGTTTGGTAGTTAATGGCACACGGTAGGACAAAACCATCGTTGTAATCGGTGTGCTCACCAATCAAGTTCACACGACCAGGCGCTTGAATAATATGGCTAGGTGCGTAGCCCAACACTTGCTCAAATGACGCTTTCACATTTTGGATAAGTTCAGACATAGGGACGTTCTCTTAAAATAGTAATTTGTGTGGGATAGCGCATTGAGCCTAACTTTCTATCTGTAAAGTCGCGCTATCCCGTTATTCGTAATCAGTCCAATTTAAAGACTTAGCATTCTTTGTAGTGGACATCACTCACATCACGCAGACGCTGCGCCGCTTGCTCTGCGGTCAGGTCACGTTGGCTTTCTGCCAGCATTTCGTAGCCCACCATGAACTTACGAACCGTGGCACTGCGCAGTAGTGGCGGATAAAAAAGTGCATGAAGCTGCCAATGGTCGATGTCTGTGCCTTCGTCAAAAAACGGCGCGTAGTGCCAGCCCATCGAGTAAGGGAAAGAGCATTGGAATAAATTGTCGTAACGGCTGGTCAGCTTCTTGATCGCTCGCGCTAAATCGTCTCGTTGCTCATCGCTGAGTTCGCTCATGCGACGAATGTGCGTTTTCGGCAACAACATGGTTTCGAACGGCCAAGCAGCCCAGTAAGGCACCACCGCCAGCCAGTGTTCGGTTTCCAACACAATACGTGAACCGTCTTTGAGTTCCGCTTGTACGTAATCCACCAGCAAGTTGCTGCCGTGTTCTTGGTAGTAGGCTTTTAGGTTGTGCTCTTTACGCTCGATTTCATTTGGTAAGAAGCTGTTCGCCCAGATTTGACCGTGCGGATGAGGCTGAGAACAGCCCATGGTTTCACCTTTGTTTTCGAACGCCTGAACCCAAACGTACTCTTTGCCGAGCTCTTCAATTTGTTCGTTCCATGTATCTATCACGCCACGAATTTTATCCACTGGCAGCTCCGGTAAGGTTTTGCTGTGATCTGGCGAGAAGCAAATCACTCGGCTCAAACCACGCACACCTTGCGTTTTGAATAGCGGGTTGTTTGACTCCGGTGCATCTGGTGAATCCACCATCAGCGCAGCAAAATCGTTATTGAACACATAGGTGCCTTGGTAGTCTGGATTAACATCGCCAGAGATACGTTCGTTGGTTGGACAAAGGAAACATTTACCGTCATAGCTTGGTAGCTCATCCAATGCGGGCTTTTCATCTGCGCCGCTCCAAGGGCGTTTAGCACGGTGAGGTGAAACCAAAATCCATTGCCCAGTCAGAGGGTTGTAACGGCGGTGTGGATGATCCACTGGGTTAAATTCGACATTCGACATGTTACTTACTCAACTCTTTAAAATTCTTCAAACTCAGCTTCCCAAAACCGTGAGAAGCGCAGATGGCAACGCGCGACTACAATTACTCTGGGGAATAGCCACTAGGGTTATTTGACTGCCAGTGCCACGTATCGGCAGTCATTTCAGCTACCGTGCGTGTTGCTTTCCAGCCTAGTTCACGCTCAGCTTTTTCCGTGCTTGCCCAACATTCAGCAATATCCCCAAGACGACGCGGGCATAACTCGTAAGGCACTGGTTTACCGCAAGCGGCCGCGAACGCATCCACCATCTCAAGTACGCTCGAGCCTTTACCTGTACCTAAGTTGTAAATGTGCAAACCCGATTTCTCACCCACCGATTTCAATGCGGCGATGTGGCCGTCGGCCAGATCCATCACATGGATGTAATCACGCACGCCAGTGCCGTCAGGGGTTGGATAGTCGTTACCGAATACCGCGAGTTTTTCTCGGCGACCAACAGCGACTTGAGCGATAAATGGCATCAGGTTATTGGGAATGCCTTGTGGGTCTTCCCCCATGCAGCCCGATGGGTGCGCGCCAACTGGGTTGAAGTAACGCAGTAAGGTGATGCTCCAGTCGTTTTCAGCATGGAACAGATCGCTTAAGCACTGCTCCACCATATATTTGCTGCGTCCGTATGGGTTGGTGGTTGCGCCTGTTGGTGAATCTTCCGTAATCGGCACTATTTCAGGGTCACCGTAAACCGTTGCCGATGAACTGAATACGATGCTTTTCACGCCCGCTTTACGCATGCTGCGCGCTAACACCAATGAGCCATTGACGTTGTTGTCGTAGTACTCAAGTGGTTTTGCCACCGATTCGCCAACCGCTTTGAGGCCAGCAAAGTGGATCACGGCTTGGATGTCGTGCTGCGCGAATACCGTATCCAAAAAGGCTTCGTCACGGATGTCACCTTGGTGGAACTCAGGCTGTTTGCCAGTCAGCGCTTCAATACGGTTTAACACTTCCAGTTTGGCGTTACACAAGTTATCAACGATGATAGGTTCTATTCCCGCTTCAATCATCTGAACGCAAGTGTGACTACCGATATATCCCATACCGCCTGTGACAAGAACTTTCACTTTTGCTTCTCCACGTTTGCTGCTTTCTGTTCATACCTCACTCTGATGCGCTAAAAGCCAATCGCCATTGCATCGAATCAGTACGCCCATTTCTTAACTGGCTAAAAGTCTAGCAACCAATCTCGATCCAGATCCGTGATCGAATTCAAATTGTGTAAACGTTTCCACAAAATTGCACGAAAGCCTTATTTTAGATGCAGACTTTAGTTAAATTAAACCGGGAAGATGATGAGCAGTGAAGATGAGTCGAGCAGATACCGCTCTCTTTCGTGGAACGCACGATTTTACTAAAAGTTTGTGCATCCCTAAGTAGCTGTTTACAATAGCCAGATTATTGAGTTCTCACTTGGACTGTGAGCAATGCCAACGGGAAATGTACATGGCAACACTAAAAGATATCGCCACTGAAGCGGGCGTCTCACTTGCAACCGTATCGAGAGTTTTGAATGACGATCCGACGTTGAGCGTTAAAGAAGAAACCAAACGCCGCATTTTAGAAATCGCAGAAAAGCTGGAGTACCGCACCAGCAGCTCGAAGAAAGCCACCAAAGAAGCCAAGCAAAAACATCACTTTTTGGCCTTGTACAATTACAAACAAGAAGCAGAAGTGAATGACCCGTACTACTTGTCGATTCGTCATGGGATTGAAACTCAATGCGATAAACTCGGCATTACGCTAACCAATTGCTACAACAGCGAAATTGATGTTGAAACGCAAAAGATCACGGGAGTCCTTTTAGTCGGGAAAGTCGACCAAAAGGTAGTCAATAAGTTACCTAAACGCTTAGCCGATAGCATCTGTTACATCGACTTTTCAGATCCAACTAGCCCTTACGATTGCGTTGATATCGACCTTGTAAGAATCAGCAAGCAAGTGGTTGATTTCTTTGTGCAACAAGGCTACGAGCGCATCGGATTTATTGGTGGACAAGACGAGCCCAACACCGCAGACATTCGTGAAAATGCGTTTGTGGACTACGGCAGTCTAAAAGGTGTGGTTTCTGAAGACGACATTTATCGTGGCGATTTCTCTAGCTTGTCCGGTTATGACTTAGCGAAAGAGATGCTGGCCAAAGGCAATTTCCCAAAAGCGATGTTCATTGCTTCGGACTCCATTGCGATTGGTGTGTTACGAGCAGTGCATGAGTTTGGTTTAAACATTCCTGATGATATTGCGCTGATCAGCGTGAACGACATTCCTACCGCGCGTTTTACCTTCCCTCCTCTATCTACCGTTCGTATTCATTCTGAAATGATGGGTATTCAAGGCGTGAACTTGTTAGTAGAAAAATACCGTGACGGACGCGCACTGCCCCTTCAAGTGTACGTTCCAAGCAAGCTCAAGCTACGCGGCACAACTCGATAAAAACACCCTCAAAACTGCTCAAATAAGGCACTGAATTTTCAGTGCTTTTTTATTTCTTCTTTTATTTTCTACCGAATTTTTACTGTTTTTACTTTCCAAAACAATCTAGAACGCATTCCTTTACGCTGATCACATCTTGCTCAACATTGGTCATTTAAAACGTGACCAAGTTAAAGTAAAACGTTTTCACTAATTTATTTTAGTAAAACTTTTACTAATATCTTTCTCAGATTATTCATAAGCATTTTTCACAATACATCGGCCGTTGTTTTTGCACTGATGTTGAGCCGCGATGGAACCAATCCGCACTCCAACATAAGCGCACCAAGCCGAGGGGAGATCAAAACGTGAACAATTGGGAAAACTTCCAACACTTACACGAGAATCGTATGGCACCGCGTGCGTACTTTTTCTCCTACGACTCTGTTCAGAGCGCACAAACCTTTCAACGTGAACTGAGTCGCCGCTTTATGTTGCTCAGCGGCCAATGGACATTCCGTTATTTCACCAACCCAATGTTGGTACCTGATGAGTTTTACTCACAAACAATGAATGACTGGGGACACATTACCGTCCCAAACATGTGGCAAATGGAAGGCCACGGCGATCTGCAATACACCGATGAGGGCTTCCCATTCCCGATCGACGTCCCGTTTGTACCAACCGACAACCCAACGGGCGCTTATCAACGCACATTTACACTTGGTCCACAGTGGGATAACCAACAAACCATCATCAAGTTCGACGGCGTGGAAACCTACTTTGAAGTGTACGTAAACGGCGAGTACGTCGGCTTTAGCAAAGGCAGCCGACTCACAGCGGAATTCGACATTTCCAAGTTCGTCCAACAAGGCGAAAACTTACTCTCTGTACGCGTGATGCAGTGGGCCGATTCCACTTACATTGAAGACCAAGACATGTGGTGGACGGCGGGGATCTTCCGTGATGTTTATCTAATCGGAAAAGAGAACGTTCACGTCCAAGATCTCACCATTCACACCGATTTCGCCGACGATTACCAAAGTGCGACGCTCAGTGCTCAAATCGAATTGGAAAATCTTTCTACCGCTATCGCGTCTGGCTACACGCTGGAATACGCGCTGCATGACAAAGGCACTGTCGTAGCCAGTGGTCAATGCGATTCACTGACCATCCAAAACCACCACTCAACAAGCTTTGCGATTGATATGGTGAGCCCAACACATTGGACGGCTGAAAATCCTTACCTTTACCACTTGTTCATTACCTTAAAAGATCACCAAGGCAACGTAGTGGAAGTGATCCCACAACGCGTGGGTTTCCGTGACATCAAAGTGCGCGATGGCCTGTTTTACATCAACAATCAATACGTGATGCTGCATGGTGTAAACCGTCATGACAACGACCACCTAAAAGGTCGCGCAGTGGGCATGGACCGCGTGGAAAAAGATCTGATTTTGATGAAGCAACACAACATCAACTCGGTTCGCACCGCACACTACCCGAACGACCCACGCTTCTACGAGCTGTGTGATATTTACGGCCTGTTTGTGATGGCAGAAACCGATGTGGAAACCCACGGCTTTGCCAACGTTGGCGACCTGAGCCGTATCACCAATGATCCAGCATGGGAAGCGGTGTTTGTTGATCGCGCAGTGCGCCATGTGCACGCACAGAAAAACCACCCTTCTATCATCATGTGGTCACTCGGTAACGAATCGGGTTATGGCTGTAACATCCGTGCGATGTATACCGCGACCAAAGCAATTGATGACACCCGTTTGGTTCACTACGAAGAAGACCGCGATGCTGAAGTCGTCGATGTGATTTCGACGATGTACTCACGCGCTCAACTGATGAATTACTTTGGCGAACACCCACACGAGAAGCCACGCATCATCTGCGAATACGCACACGCGATGGGGAACGGGCCGGGTGGTTTAACCGAATACCAAAACGTGTTCTATGCGCACGACCACATTCAAGGTCACTACGTTTGGGAATGGTGTGATCACGGCATTCTAGCGCGTGATGAGCACGGCCAAGAGTTCTACAAATACGGCGGCGATTATGGCGACTACCCAAACAACTACAACTTCTGCATGGATGGTCTGATTTACCCAGATCAAACCCCGGGCCCTGGCCTGAAAGAATACAAACAAGTCATTGCACCGGTGAAAATCCGCGCCGTTGAAGGTTGCCATGACCGCTTTATCGTTGAGAACAAATTGTGGTTCACCAACCTCGATGATTACACCATTACTGCTGACGTGCGTGCCGAAGGTGAAACCCTGCGTAGCGTGCAATTCAAAGTCGAAGCTTTGGTCGCCAACAGCGAACGTAAAGTGACCATCGACTTGCCAGAATTGGATGAGCGCGAAGCCTTTGTTAACTTCACCGTACGCAAAGACAGTCGCACGCTTTACAGCGAAGCCAACCATGAAATTGCGGTGTATCAGTTCCAACTGAAAAACAACTCCGCGACGTTGCCTGCGCTGGTCAACCACAATATTCAACCCTTGGTGCTTGAAGAAAGCCGCCTAGAGCACGTGATCACAGGTCATAACTTCACGCTCACTTTCTCGAAAGTAAACGGCAAACTGACCTCATGGCGTGTGAATGGTGAAGAGTTGATTCAATCAGAGCCAAGATTGAACTTCTTCAAACCAATGATTGATAACCACAAACAAGAGTACGAAGGGTTGTGGCACCCTGCGCATCTGCAAATCATGCAGGAACACTTCCGCACGCTGAGCGTGGAAGCGAGCGAAGATGCCATCCTGATCACCACCAGCAGCATTGTTGCGCCACCTGTGTTCGATTTTGGCATGCGTTGTACCTACCGCTACCAAATCAACGCGCAAGGCCATTTAAATGTGGAACTGAGTGGCGAGCGCTACGGCGACTACCCTCACGTGATTCCGGTCATCGGCTTGGATTTGGGCATCAACGGCAGCTTTGACCAAGTGAGCTACTACGGTCGCGGCCCTGAAGAGAACTATCAAGACAGCCGCCAAGCCAACATCATCGATCTGTACCACACCAACGTGGCGGACATGTTCGAGAACTACCCGTTCCCGCAAAACAATGGCAACCGCCAACACGTGCGATGGGCCTCACTCACCAACCGTCGTGGCACAGGGTTATTGGTGAAACCTCAGCAAGAAATCAACTTCAGCGCGTGGTTCTACACCAACCAAAATCTGCATGAAGCACAACATACGATCGAGCTAGAAAAGAGTGGCTACATCACCCTTAACCTTGACCATCAAGTGATGGGGTTAGGCTCGAACTCATGGGGCAGCGAAGTGCTCGACTCTTACCGCGTGTACATAGACGAATTCCGTTACGGTTTGACGCTGATGCCACTGCAAGCAGGCGATTGCAACGCACAAGTGATGGCAAACCATGATTTCGACAACGCGTTTTTCACTCAAACCAATACTCAACCAGTCAACGAGGCGTAACCCATGATCGTGTTAGACAGCTTAGAGCAATTCAAACAGGTATATCGCAACGGTCGTAAATGGAACCGCTGTGTGGAAGCCATTGGCAACATCGGCAACATCAAAGATGGCGTGATGCACTCGATTGGCGATTCACTGGTTTACATGGTTGAAGATGGCCTCGCGAAACAAACCGAAACGTTCATCGGTAACCGTCGTTACTTCGATGTGCATTACTACCTCGAAGGCCGAGAAACCGTTGAGTTCGCGGATAAAACCGCTTTGACACTAGAACAAGCTTATCGTGATGAAACCGACCGCGAATTTTTTTCTGGTCAGGGTGAAACACGTGAGCTTTGCGAAGGCCAAGTGGCGATTTTTGAAAACAGTGAAGCGTACCGCTTCCATGGAGACAACCGCGTAAGAAAAGTGGTGCTCAAAGTGACCATTGAAGATGGCTACTTCCTAAATAAATAAAACAAGAGAAGGGCTGTGGTCACAGCATTACAAGCCCTTCCTCCCTACAATTCCAACGTGATTCACCGGAGATAGAACATGTCTGAATCCAAACGTAATACGATAGGCAAATTCGGGTTGTTGTCCCTCACCTTTGCTGCAGTATTTAGCTTTAATAACGTAATCAATAACAACATCGAGATCGGTCTAGCGTCTGCGCCAATGTTCTTTCTGGCGACCATTTTTTATTTCATCCCTTTCTGTTTGATCATCGCAGAATTCGTATCTCTGAATAAAGATTCTGAAGCGGGGGTCTACGCATGGGTAAAAAGCTCACTTGGCGGTCGCTGGGCGTTTATCTCTGCCTACACTTACTGGTTCGTTAACCTATTCTTCTTCACGTCCTTGCTGCCGCGTGTTATCGCTTATGCGTCTTACGCGTTCTTGGGCTATGAATACATTCTGACGCCATTCACCACTACCGTGCTCAGTATGATTTTGTTTGCGTTTGCGACCTACGTATCGACAAACGGCGCGAAAATGTTGGGGCCAATTACGTCGGTGACCTCCTCCCTCATGCTGCTACTGACAATGTCGTACATTTTACTGGCTGGCGCTGCGTTGATCGGCGGCGTAGAACCGGCTGATCCAATTACCGTAGAAGCGATGATCCCTGATTTCAGCTGGGCATTTTTAGGCATTACTACATGGATCTTTATGGCGGCAGGCGGTGCGGAATCGGTCGCGGTTTACGTAAACGATGTGAAAGGCGGCTCGAAATCGTTTGTTAAAGTCATCATCATCGCAGGTATCTTTATCGGTGTGCTTTACTCAGTCGCGTCTGTTTTGATTAACGTGTTTGTTCCTAGCGAAACCCTAAAATACACGGGCGGATCGGTTCAAGTATTTGAAGGTTTGGCTGCGTACTTTGGTTTGCCAGAAATATTGATGAACCGCTTCGTAGGCTTGGTATCCTTCACTGCTATGTTTGGATCTCTACTGATGTGGACGGCAACGCCAGTGAAAATCTTCTTCTCTGAGATTCCAGAAGGCATTTTTGGTAAGAAAACCGTAGAGCTGAACGAAAACGGCGTACCAGCTCGCGCAGCTTGGTATCAGTTCCTTATCGTTATTCCATTGATGATCATCCCAACATTAGGTTCTAACACCGCTCAAGATCTGATGAACACCGTGATCAACATGACGGCAGCCGCCTCGATGCTGCCACCGCTGTTCATCATGTTGGCGTACCTGAATCTGCGCTTGAAACTGGATCACGTCGAGCGTGATTTCAAAATGGGCTCACGCAAAATGGGCATTGCTACCGTATCGGTACTGATCGCTATCTTTACGGTTGGTTTCTTAGCATCGACCTTCCCTACTGGGGCCGACATCATGACCATCATTTTCTACAACGTTGGCGGTATCGTGATTTTCCTTGGCTTTGCTTGGTGGAAGTACAGCCAATACGAAAAATCATTAAATCAGGAAGAGCGTATAAAAGAAGCCGCGCCAGCTTCGCAAGCGGTATAACACAGACTCTCAATGACAAACATTCTGGGCACCCTTTGGTGCCCTTTTTTATATGTGAGAGGTGATGGTCGAAGAAACCAACTCGCGTAGCCAAATGCCTTTATCTTCATTGTTTCGGCTGGAATGCCACAGCATGGCAATATCAAAATCCGCAACGGCGATCGGCGGCTTAACAGTAATGAGATCGTCCGAAAAGCCCTCCGCCAACGCCATTTTTTCTGGCACGATGGCAATGAGATCGCGCTTTTTCAATAAATGCCGAATAGTGAGAAAGTTGCGCGACGCCACGGTGACTTTACGGCTCAAGCCATGTTCTGCGAGCTTTTGGTCTACTTGTGTCTTTAAGCTCCCATCGGGACTTACCAGAGCTTGCTCTATGTTCGCGAACGCTTCCAGAGACAGCTGTATTTCCCCTTTCAATACCTGTTTATCACACATACACACGTGTTTTTCCGTGTACAAGTACAAGCTCTCAAAGTTGTCATCTAACACCGGCATGCTGCCAATAATGACATCGAGCTTTTCGTGCTCAGTTAATGCCACGTAGTTGCTACGATTGACGTTAATAAAACTGATCTGGGCCTCTGGTGCGCGCTGGCGTATTTCGTCATAAAGCCGAGGAGCAAAAATAAACTCGGCATAATCCGTTAACCCAATGCGACATACACCCGCGTAATTTTCAGGTTGGAAGGCAGACTTAGTGAGCAAGTCTTTGGCGATAGAGTCCAGCAAATGATGCACGGTTGGCGCGATGTGGTGAGCGTGCTCGGTGGGCTCCATCTTATGTCCTTTTCGCTCAAAAAGCGGGTCGTCAAACAACAACCTTAAACGAGACAAACTATGACTCATCGCCGACTGGCTAACGTAACTTTTCTCTGCAGCGACGCTAACGCTTCGATGTCGATACAAGTAGGAAAACGTCACCAATAAGTTCAAGTCAATGTTGCGCCACTGAATGTCCTCTTTCACCTCAACACCTTCATCCCATTTCATTCATAAATGAAATTAAATCTATCAATTTGAGTCATTTTAGAGCATCCGATAAATTAGCAACAATGCTTTTTAGATAAACAGGCTCAACATGTTCACCATCTTCAAAACTTTTTTCTGGCTGGGTTGGTTCAGCTTCGGCGGCCCTGCGGCTCATATTGGTTATTTTCGCCAAACCTTTGTTGAGAAACTGAAATGGCTTGATGACAGCGAGTACGCGCAAATTGTCGCGCTCAGTCAGTTTTTGCCGGGACCGGGATCAAGCCAAGTCGGCTTTGCATTGGGTTATAAACGCGGCGGTTTAGGTGGCGCATGCGCAGCATTTGTCGGATTCACGCTTCCTTCGGTGATCATCATGTTGGCGCTGGCGATGGTGAGCAGCCAAATCACCGACACCGCAGTGTTCCAAAACATCGTTCACGGCCTAAAACTGCTCGCAGTCGTCGTCGTGGCGGATGCGACTTGGGGCATGTACAAAAACTTCTGCCAAAGCAAACTGACCGCGGGTTTGTGCGTCGCGACTGCGATTGCGTTGCTGGTGGCACCAAGCATCATGACGCAAATGTTCGTGTTGCTCGCAGCAGGTTTTGTCGGTACGCGATATCTGAAGAAAGACTCCGCGCCATCAGCCGAGCCGTTTAAACCGTCTATCGCGCCATTGGCTCTATTTGCGGTGCTTTTACTCGGCTTACCGTTAGTAGCTCATACGTTGCCTTTGCTTGGGCTGTTTAGTGATTTTTTCCAAGCTGGTAGCTTAGTGTTTGGTGGCGGTCATGTAGTGCTGCCGCTTCTGCAAAACATTGTTGGCGACCAGCTCAGCCAAGATGCATTTTTAACAGGCTACGCCGCTGCACAAGCTGTACCGGGGCCAATGTTCACCTTTGCGACTTTTATTGGTTATGAGCTTTCGGATACGCCAATTTTAGGCGCGCTGATCGCAACGCTTGGCGTATTCCTCCCAGGGTTTCTTTTACTGCTTGGCGTTCTTAAAAACTGGCAAGCACTGGCAGGTAAACCGCTGGTCTCCGGCGCCATCAACGGTGTCAATGCCTCGGTAGTAGGGTTACTACTCGCGGCACTTTACCAGCCAGTATTTAGCAGCGCAGTTGTTGCTCCCATCGACATGGCGTTAGTGGTTGCGAGTTACTATCTACACAAAAAGCTCAACCTTTCGGTGCTGTGGATGATCGTGTTTTTTGTGGCGGCAGGCCTTGTCACGAGCATGATTTAAAAATCTTAAACGACAAACTCTTAACGGGCACTTAAATACAAATGCCCGTTTTCTCAGCTAAACTTATACCTCTAATAAAAAATAAGAAGATGGGAGCATCGATGGAACAAGAGAATAATTACGAGCTCAACCTCAGTTGGCAGCAAAAAACGTCATCTTGGATAAAATCAGTAAAGGATGAACTGAGTACTGATATCATTTTTTATCTATACAGTTTCGGATCTACTGCCATTATTTACTTTTGCTCTTGGTACCTTGATTCCCCTATCAATTACTCATTTTCTACTTATTACCACCTCTTCACAGTTACGACTTGCGCCGCTATTTTAGGGGCAGGTATGTATTATTATTTCTATTTACTGGTCCAACGAGAAAAGCGTCCTTTGAATCATTTTAAGAAAAAAGTTCATCAACTATTTTTCCCTCTATACCGAACCATCTCTATTTTTTTATCGTTGCTCGCTATCAATTTTATTGTAACTAACCATACGTTTCTGAAATCGCTTATCCCACTCATAAATCCATTCAAATGGGATCATACCTTTGCTGAGCTTGATAGGCTGCTTCATTTTGGCGTTGCACCATGGGAATTGACTCATAGCTTGTTCTCTAGCCCGTGGGCTTCACTTAGTATCAATTTTGCTTACAACCTATGGTTTTTTCTAATGTGGGGGAGCGCATTCTTTTTTTGCATCTATTACAAACTTCCATTATTGAGATTGCAATTTCTGCTCACATTCGCACTGCTATGGATGATAAATAGTATATGGTTCGCTACCTTATTTTCTTCTGCAGGCCCTTGCTATATGGAACTTTTGACCGGTGACGCTCAGTACGCACCGTTGATGAAATTACTCACCGCTCAAAGTCTGTATCTGGAGAACATTGGCGCATCCCCTTTATGGTCTTTGTCGACACAAGACTACCTGTGGCATGAATACCTAGAGAATGCCAATAGTTTTGGCTCTGGTATTTCCGCGATGCCGAGTATGCACGTATCTATGTCTGTATTGATGGCGTTGTCCATTTGCAGACTGAATAAAAAGCTCGGTTACTTTGCTTACGCTTTTGCTATCCTGATACAAATCGGCTCGGTACATTTAGGTTGGCATTACGCCATTGATGGCTATGTGGGGACGCTGTTAACTGTTTTATTGTGGAAGATAGTTGGTTGGTTCATCAAACGCAATACCATGGCGGTTTGAGATTGATCCCCAAAGCGCCAGTTCTAATAGAAGTATGTGTTGAAGTAAGGAAAAAACTCCCCCCCCCCGTGTAGAAGCACGGGGGGGGGGGGGGGTAATATAGCGGTTATGGGATAGCTTTATGGCTTGGTGACTCTCGCTCTTCAGCTGGTATGTAGACATCCGCTCGGCGGTTTTTAGAGCGTCCTTGGGGGGTTTCATTGCTAGCAATCGGTTCAGATTCACCAAATGACTTCAGCTCTGTATTTTCCCGTTTCACCCCATATTTCACCAATTCATTGGCGGTGCTGTGCGCGCGGTTCAAGCCAAGCTCTTGGTTGTAAGTATCGGTACCGATCCAGTCAGTATGCCCTTCAACCGTCACTCGATAATTACTTAGAGCCAATTGACGCGCCACACTGCTTAACACATCTCTAGCCAATGATGAAAGATTGAAACGATCAAAAGCAAAGTGAACCCGTGCAACCAGTTGTCCCTTGTCACCCACTTCACCACTAAATTGTGCAATACCTAAGTTTGAGATATAGGTTAAACATTCACTCGGATCGGTTAACAGTGATGATTTTTTCATCAGTGCCTGTTTAAGAGCTTGGTCATCGCTTTTTTCGGTCACTTGCAAAAAACCATTGCGATGTGTGCCAACGCCCGTCACTTCTCCGACTGTGATTGAATGCGAATATTCATAAAACGCAGTGGCGCAGTACTCTGTTAATGTTGAACTGATGTCGTTGGCATTGGCATTGGCATTGGCATTGGCATTTAACGTTGTAAAACCGACCACCAGCATTACTGCCATTACTTTTTTATTGGTCATATCTTTCACCCATATAGTCTCGATTCACCAGTACCACGAGATCCTTTTTGAATTAATTCTTCGATTTTTTTAATAAAATCTTCCGTTTCTGTTACATCAATAATGTCTTCATCTGGGTTCAGCACGCAATCTTGGAAGCCGCTTTGTGCCGATGCCTGAAAATCCACCCCAATTACGCCAATGTATAAGTAGCCCTTCGCTGATTCAAAGTGCGCTCGCGCTTTATCGCACATGCCTTGTTCAACAAGGTTTGGCAAAATATTTCCAAATGGGTCTTCCTCACCATCGCTGATCACGATCAGCATTTTCAGCCGCTCGTTATATTGTTCAATCTCATCCTCAGTACTTCCACTGGCGGGACGCCCTTTATCCATGGCTTGAAAACCACGCAATAAACCTTGATAAGCAGCCGTACCACCTCCGGCTCGCATTCCTTGCATTTCTGCAAGTTTACTTTTGTCCGCAGTAAGCGGAATAGTATAAAAGCCATTCTTGCCAGGGCTTGTTAAGCTATCTCTATAAAGGTTGTTGTTGTTGGAATCAAAATGGAAATTAATGTTCGGATCCGACACCTTATCGTTAAACATATCATTCACCGATGTAGCGTAATCAATGTAAACCGGCACCTCCAGATAGTTGCTGCTGCCATTTTGATCTAATACGTCGAGAACTCGTCGTGCTTGTTCTTTTTGCTGGCTATTACACCACCAACTCCACCAAGCGGCACAACGCTCTACATCTCTCTCAGAGGAACTAGCCCAAGCTGACCAGTCCACTTGTTCATAGGTTACCGATGAGACATTTGTTCTCACATCGTTTCTGTATCTGACTTGACTACTTGAAAAAAGAGAGCCCTGCATTTTCTCTTGTACCCTCAAGTTAAACGGCACAATCGCCACCCGATTGAGCACCTCGGTTTCACCGGTTCTCGGGACTAAAATACGGTCAGATATCTGCTCAACGGCTCCTTTTAGTAAGTTGATTTTGACTTTACCTTGCCACTTCCAATTCATTGAGCCCGAAAAGTCACTCACTAAAACCAAGTCAATGATTTTGTCACCCAAATAGTACGGATACTTCGCTGCAACGGCTTGTCCTGCCAGTTTCTCCTGCGCTTTAAATGAGGGGATCAAATTACTGGCAAACCAAGAATTATGGGTTGTGGTCACTTGTACTGAATATTGAATTTTTTCTAAGACTCCAGCGTCCTCATCCGGCTCTTGGTATGTTCTGAGCGTAGTAATATCGACATGGGAAATATCCCGCACATAATCTTGAATATATCGAGTAGCTAAGGCGTCCGCTTGGTTTGCTTTATCGTCAATCGTAATCGCCAACGCCGCACTTTGTGCAGCATCACGTAAACGGCTTGTCTCGTGAATATAACGAGTGCCCTCTACGGCAAAAAACGTGATACCAAGTACAGGGACAAGGCTAATTGCAAACCAAATGGCGGCAACCCCTTTTTGGTGACGCATGGACCGTCTTGCCAGTAGGACTCGACCTGTAGCTTTACTAAAATACGTTGAGCGACAAGACTGTGGCTTATTCATGAAACCCATTGTTACCTCCCCACCACAACAGAACTGGATGAGATTGTCATTGTGGACCCGCCGCTATTCCCCCAAAGCGTCGCGAACCAAGACGTTTCCTTTTGGCACAGCGTTACTTGGTAGAGAGGAAAGACGACGCTATTTTCAACTGGGACAAGATCAACTTTTTCATTCAACGCTACAGCATTACAGCCTAAGTTCTCGTATTCCGTACTTACAAACTGCTCCCAAACGGTTTTATTGTGCAATGCTTCTATCTTAATAGCGATACTATCGGGGCTAGTACCGAGCAAACGCGCTGCCAAAATTTGCATGTGGGAGGTATCAATTGCATTTAAATTCACTCTTTCATCGTAATACCGAGTGCGCTCTTTTAGTATGTTTACTAAGGCAAAACTACTGCGATCAAGTTTTGCTCTTGTCATCAATTTATCGCTCAGATCAGTCATAAAATAAAAAATGGTGACGATCGCTATAAGCACAAAGAAAAGCTCAATGGCGAAGGAGCCTTTTTGTCGGGAACGCAATTTCATGGTTATTCCTCCCAACCCTCGTGCTCTAAATTGATCAAAGTGCTTCTGACAATAGGCACAGTGGCACTAGAAAACACATTCAAAACCGGACGGTAATTGTACGTTAACGTAATCTCAGCAATCTGATAGCCCAAATCATCTTCCATCATTTCCGCATCTGAAAAGCTGCTATCTGCGATCAGATCCGGATAGGTTAAGTAGTACTTACCCGAAATACTAAAATTGTCCGCTGGAGTCAGCGCAGACCAAAGTGTTCCGCTCTCATTTAACGCTGCTCTCAATGTATTATTATAGCTGCTATAGTTACTCCCACCCTCAAATATCTTAGTATTTCGCACCGTCTCTCTTAAGGCATACTCAACCACACTCATTGTATAAATACGTAGTCCCATCTCAAACAACATCAGCAGTGAAATCGCTAGCACCAATGCACCGAGCGCAAACTCTACAGCCGTAACCCCTTGTATTTTTTTCCGTGAACGCCTTGATGATGACTTACTCTTAGATCGAGATTTAGCGGCTACATTTCTTTGAAATTGAGTCAATAATCGTTTCATATTGTCCACCCTAATTATCGGTGTCACTTTTGTGGCTTTCGCTGTATCCCATGCCATATTTCAATGATGTAACTTTTTAATACATTTCGTTTCTTATCGTTATCGCTTTTATCGATGAAGCGTTTTGGATATTTGCGCAACTTGCGTATCAGAAAAAGTGCCCTCAAGTAACTCTTTGGCTTGCGATACTTCTCCTACCTTGAAAAGGGCAATGGCTAAGTTTGAACGTACTTTTTCATTGCTTTGGTTCTCCTGATAAACAGGGGCAAGCAGCGCGATTACGTCATGATATTGCTGCTGAGCTAAATAGACCACAGCGAGATTATTCTTAATGGCTACATCACTAAACCCCTTCAGGCGAGCTTGATTAAAAGCCCGTATAGCCAAAGAGAACTCACCCAAGTTACTATACGCAATGCCGGTTAGTACCTGAATTTCTCCGCTACTATTACCCATAGCGATGGAACGTTGGTACTGTTCCAACGCTAATGCATCTTCGCCTTCGAGGCTATGAACTTGCCCACCTAGCTGTGCAAGTCGCGCATTTTCAACTCCTAATTCAGATAAGTGCTGAACATAAAATTTTGCAGACTCCACATCCTCTTTTGCCAGATAAGCAAAAGCGAGATCCTGCATCACTTGTACATCGTTGGGTTTTTGTTCTAAGCGCGCTTTGTAATGCTCAATAAGGCCTGCATGATTTTGTACACGTTTCATGCTTTCAACAGTACTTTCTTCGTTGTACGCAGTCGAGCTGCACCCCATGAGAGAAAAAAGTGTTAAAGCCATCAATGCGATTTTTTTCATTACCCACTCCCTGAAAGTGTCGAGAAATCGATTTGCAAGAAACCCGGAGCGAGGATAAAAATAACGATTGGAAACATGATCAGCAAAATAAGAGGCACACTCATTTTGGCTGATAGTTTCCCCATTCGCTCTTCTACTTCGAGTAAGTGAATTCGGCGCATGTCTTCTGCCAAGTCACTTAATACACCAGCAACAGAGGCGCCATAATGTAAGTTTTGGATAATGGTAAGCACAAAACTATTGATCTCTGGTGCAGGCAAGCGCAGCGACAGATCATGCAAGGCTTTTTCAATCCCGTGTACTTTCCCTGACTCGGACGTCTTATTGATTTGATAGCACAGATCTTTATCGAAGATTTTTAGCTCTTTGGCCAAATAAGCAAAAGATGCCTCAATGGTCATACCCGTTTGCACACACACCGACATAATATCGAGCACGTAGGGAAGGTTTTTTGAAATTTTACGCACAAGCCAACGTCGGCGTAACTCGAGTAAAAAGTCAGGTAACACAATAATGGTTACCGCTGCGATGAGGAGCAAAATGATTTTGCTATTAATGGCCACATCAATAAAGAAAATGACTAATGATGCCACCACAAAGAGAAAAGCTTTAAAAGGAAAGTAGTACTTCGCTAGCTGCTTATTGTAATAACCCGCGTTTAACAATTTTTGTTCTAAGTCTTTTTTACCACTCTCCCCAAATGCAACGATAAACGTTTCCATTTTTTGCTTTTTCATTTTTTTGGATTGGTGTTTTAAATATTTATTTAGTGCGATTTCACGCTTGCGTGTCGAGTAATAGTCATAAAAGACAAAAGTCAGCGCGCAAACAATTAAAAACACACTTATTGCTAAAATCATCGCCTAACTCCTTTTACCAGAAGCCAAACAATAAACAGACCGATCAACTCACTACCGACAACATAATACAATACTAATTGTCCACGTGGGTCATTGAGCACAAATTCAATATGGTCGGGATTAATTTGACTAATAATGATAGCGAACGCCAAAGGAATCGCTGCAACCACTTTGGCTGAAATTCTTGCCTCTGACGTCATTGCCATTTTTTTCGATTCTAGTGTTCTTGCATCAACTAAAATTCGAATTAAACGCGCTAATACATGTTTTAACTGTCCTCCTCGGTTCAGGTTGGCACGTACCGTAATGGTAAAAAAAACGTACTCAGGGTAAGGGAATGCTTTGCACGAGCGCAATAATACTTTCTCTGGGTTTTCTCCCAATTTAAGTCGCTCACCCATTTCCCTAAATTCACGTCCAACTTCGCCATCCATATTCTCGCCTACAAACGAAAAGGCATGCATTAAACTTTCACCGGCGGTCACCGCACTCATTAAAATATTCAACGCATCGGGGAATTTTTTCTCAAAATCTAAACGACGTCGATTTTGCAGCCAGAAATATCCCCAAAATACTGAAAAAGTAAAAATGAGAAACGACATCAAGCGCGAATCAACATTCAGTAACTGATACACGACGTAATAACTGATATAAGCCGAGAGACACAAGAAAATAAAAATGATCACATATGCTCTGGGTCCGAGCACTTTTATTGCCGGTGATACCATGTTTTTAAAACGTTGCCACGGCTTTTGTTCGATTAACACATTAAGGTTAATTGCGGTAATGATATCTTCCTCCACCTCCACTTCTGGGAAATAGTTTTCTACTTTGCTCTTTTTGCCACTCAATAAGAACAAAATCGCGACACAAAATAGTATGAAAGATATCCATAAGATCATTTTCTTTCTCCTTGAAACGCTTTCATTAGCTCGTCATAGAGACCATAAAAGTGGGCTTTTTTCACCAACTCGGAGCGTTGCATTAAGCCTTCAGTAATAAAGCGGCCTCGGACTGCTTCACCATACCCAACTTCTTCATATTGGAAGCGAAAGATCTCCTCCATCACCACGCTATCACCTTCTAGTCCAATGATTTCTGATATGCTCGTGATTTTTCGCGAACCATCACGCAAGCGGCTAACTTGCACCACCAATTCAATAGCGCTGACAATAGCACGACGAATAGCGTCTAACGGTTGGTTTAAATTCGCCATCATCACCATCGATTCGACACGAGATATCGCATCTCGTGGTGAGTTTGCGTGCAAAGTAGACATGGAACCTTCATGGCCTGTATTCATCGCTTGCAACATCTCGAACGCCTCTGAGCCACGACACTCACCAAGGATGATACGGTCAGGTCGCATACGTAGCGCGTTGATCACAAGATCCCGTTGCGTCACTAGCCCTGTATGTTCAATGCTCTCAGCTCGGGTTTCCATGCGTACCAAGTTCGGTTGCTGTAGGCGCAGCTCTGCGGCATCCTCAATGGTTACAATGCGCTCATCTTCACCAATATATTGAGAGAGCGAATTGAGTAGTGTAGTTTTACCGGACCCAGTCCCCCCAGAGATCAAGATGTTCATCCTGCAGCGAGACGCGATAGACAAGAGCCTTGCCATGTCCATGGACATAGAACCAAACTCGACCAACTCCTCTAAGCCTATATTTTGCTCACGGAATTTACGAATAGAGATGGCGGTGCCATCTAACGCTATCGGCGGAATCACTACATTAACCCGGCTACCATCACTAAGACGGGCATCCACTGTGGGAGAGAGCTCATCCACACGACGTCCAACGCGCGCGGCAATTTGCTTGGCTATCGTACGTACTTGATCTTCGTCGATAAACGTAATGTCCGATTTTTCTAGTTTTCCATGTTTTTCATAAAAAACATTATTCGGACCATTGACCATGATGTCAGTGATCGCTTTATCATCCACCAACGGCTGGATTGGACCGAGACCGAACAACTCATCTAGCATGCTTTTCACAAGGCTTGCTTTCATCATACTAGTCACGGGGCGATCAAAGTTAGTCGCTAACACATCTACCGCATTGCGAATTTGCCCCTCGATCTCAGGGCGCGCAAGAGATTGTATCGCTTCGACATCAAGTGCCTCGAAGATCTGTGCTCTAAACGCTGAATAAACCTCTTTATTAGAACTCATTTGACCCCCAACCTAGCGAGAAAACCGCCAGTGTACTGAGCTGGCTGCCCGTTAATAAGACGTGTGAGATCATCAATAGTATGGCTAATACTGCGATCGTGTTTGTGAGCGCGTTTGCCTTCGAGCAATAGATGCGACAATGAACGACAGTAGGCCATATTAAGATTCACCTCCGAACCTAAGTATCGTTTTAGCTCTTTTTGCTCAATGACAAAGTTGTTCTCTGGTCGGTGATGATTGGCCAATGTAATAATACGAATCCGTTTGCTCATCGAGATCTGCTTATTTTCTAGCTGTTCGAGTAGGGTTCGAGCATTCCGAATCGATGAAATGGAAGGCTCAAAAATCACGACGACCACATCGTAGTTTTCTATCAACATATGGGGTTCGACGTGAAAATCAATACTGCCAGAGAAGTCCTCAATGATGAAATTGGTATTACGACTGAGTAACTCACACAATGCCTGACTGTAATTAAAAACCTCTGCTTGAGATCGATCACTGCCTAACGACAGTAAGCGCAAGTTTTTACGTATTTTCGTTAGATAGCTGTTGGCACCTTCTGTATCAAGTTCATGTATTGGAACGGCATACTCGTCTATCGAACGTGGTTTAAAGTCGTCTAACGCCAGTAACACATCAATGTTGCTGTTGTTGTACTGGTGGTCGACAAGAATATTATCGATATCGTTCGATGCCAATTTAGAGCTGATCTCGGTCGCGATGAAAGAGGTTCCAATTCCGCCTTTACTACCAACAACAGCCACACGCTTTGCCCGACGCTGCTTACTCACCCCAGTATAGGTTTGTAAATTCCGGTGTACGTTCATAATGAAATCTGCAAACTCATGCTTATTGATTGGCCAAAACAGGTAGTAAAACCCGACATCCTTTAACTGACGTAATACACTGATCGAATCTTCCGTACCTATCACTACAATACCTTTGTGAGTCGGCATTTGGTTAGTCAACCTTTGCGCATCAGTAACAATATCCTGCGATTCAGAAAGCTCCAAAATGACCATATTTCCGCTTTGCTCTGAATAAAAGTTTTTCGGCACCGCACTCTGCTTGATGCAGGTTGGTGCTGCCCAACCTTCAAACTCAAACATTTCTTTTACCAAGGCAACACATTCGTCGCTTTGATGGAGCAGAACACAACCTACAGGGCCATGACTACCTTCTAAGACCGCTGGTTTGCTTTGATTAAGAGATTTTCCTAAATCAAACATTATAACCCCTCCACGATGCGTTCCTTGTGAGAGACTTGCTTCATCCTAGCCACTTCAGAAAAGCAATTTCGGCTTGGGTTAGCGCGTTCAATTTCTGCCGGTTTACACGCTTGTGTCATCATGGCATGGTAAGTAACTGTTAGTAGCAGATCGCTATCTATAGTGCTATTAGGCTTTAGTTCGAACGAGTCCGCACGCAAAGGTAATGTAGCTCTCGTTTTCAGGGTATGCTGTACCACTTTTTTCCCTTTGCTGTTGCGATATTCCAATAAATAATGGCCTCCGGAATCGATCTCACTGACTTTGTCGATGATGTCTCCGAGCTGCTCTGCAGATTCCGATACCGATTTTATCGTTAATTGATACACATGCGTTTCTGGGTAAATTAGGGCCTCTACGCCAGAGCCCGAAAAGTAACGCTCTGCACAGCCAGTGAGTAGAATGATACCTAACAATGTCATTAATGTTCGTCTCATTGGATGAATCCTCCCTGAGAAAGCAATTTGATGGTGGGGTCATTGCCTTTATTGCCAACGTCATTAGTATCCACGTTAAACCAACGGTGCAGAGTTGAGGTTTTTCTGATGTATGGAAGTTGAATCTCTTTATTCTTTATTGGCTTAACAAGATTGACTGTGGCAACAATGATCAACTCTGTATGGCGTCGGTCTGTGGATGCTTTCCGAAATGCCGCTCCCAAGATAGGCACATCACCCAGTAGAGGGGTTTTCTGTAACTCTTCAAGATCGGCACTGCTCATTAAGCCCCCCAAGACAAAGCTGTCGCCATCACCTAGCTCAATGGTGGTCATGGCTCGTCGAGTAGCAAACTGCGGTACTTCTATACCTGCAGCACGAATGTATCTTTCCACTTCACTAACTTCCGGGATCAAGCGCATACGGATTTTGTCTTCATGCAGCACCTTGGCAGTGAGATCAAGCTTAATACCAAACTCTCTAAAGGTGATGTTGATGTTACTATTAGTACTAACGACAATTGGTACTTCACCTCCAACTAAAAAGCTTGCCGACTCACCAGAAATCACAGTAAGATTGGGTTCAGCCAAAATTTGCGCTACGTTTTCATTTCCGAGTGCTGTAATCAATGTTGTTAAATCTGCGGCATCAAATTGTTGGAATAAGAACTCCCCCACATCAGCTCCAACAGAAGACCAATCAACACCTACAGTTTTCGCGAAACTTTCAGTCACTTGTGCTACAGAGATCTTAACGTTAACTTGCTGATCCGTGGCAACTTCTAGCAACTCCAAAATGCCTTCCCACGTCATGTTACGAGCAAAGATCATGCTTTGAGGTTCCTGTACATCAAACCCATCGCCCTTAAACTCAATTATGTCGGTATCTTCCCATTTCTCTACCTTCTTACGCCCCAGTAGTGTCGCCACCATGCGATAGATATCATCACGTTGTTGCTCAGAATCGACGATACCGCTTACTGCAACTTGCTGCCCCACCGACTCGACTTTGACATTTAGATCTGGATACATCAGCTTGATTTGACGACGCACGAGCGAGAGATCCACATCAACGATGATCCTCTGCGAGAGCAGCACTTTTTCCGAATTACCGTAAACGATAAGCCGTGCCTGCCCGACAGACTTGGCAAACACAACTACTGTATTTTCATTTACGACGTTGTAATCCACGACTTCTGGATCGCTGATAAAAATGGTAGAGATAGCTTCCTCTACCGCGATGTGCTGACCATCCCCCACGGTAATGTATTGCTCTGCAGCACACAGGGATGCGCTAAACAACACGCAGAGCAATGCACTCAACCCAAATTGCCAAGTGTTTCTAATTATTCCTACCATCACAGCTCTTCTCCTTGTGCTGATTGTCGAGATGAGCCTCTTAACTCGGCAACACCGCTGTAATTTCCTATCACGTCACGCACTTCTGCGAACACTGGCTCTTGATATTGATGTGTTCTGTATACTTCTAGATACATGGTTTTTTGCGCAATGGATAATTTAGCGATATCACTGGGCTCCACTTCGACCACGATGACGATCTGCTTTTCATCATCACTGCTGACGTTGGATTTAACAGGCGAGTCCACAGGCTCTTTGGAATTACCCACACTGAGCACTTTGACGTTACGTAAGATGTGGCGCGCACTCACACCGTTAAAATCGATACTCGTCCTGCGCTCGTCGGAAAGATTTTCTTGAGGTGAACCGACTGACAGCACATCCACATACACCCCAGGACGAATATAACCTTTGATTAAGTTACGTGTACTGACCAAAAGTGAATACGGCTCCTTACCTGCAGTAATGAGCACATCAATATGCCTTGGGTCATTCTCATCCACTTGGTATTCGGCAAACACAATTTTGCCTTGAGGCACATCATTGATAAGTAGCGTGGAAGGTGAAAAATCGAGTTGAATATCGCTATTGATCCCCTCTTCCAATGCCATGTCGAGCTGCATTTGCTCTCTTTCTACGTCTTCTATTCCGATGGCACTGCCACGTGTGAGATCGTGTTTGGCGCGCCATACCTGAACGTAGTGCACTTGAGGTTGATTAGAGTTATTATCTTGGGCCACGGTTTCCTGTTGTGGTGCTTGGCTCGACATTTGGCTAAACAGCCCGTAACCACCTATCACCAGTGCTAACAGTGCCAACACTAACCCGATACGAGATCGCATACGCTCCTCCCACCGATTAAACGGCTGAATTCAATAGAAGTGCTGTGAAAAAGCCACAGCAAATTGCAACGCCGTAAGGGAGGCCGATTTGTACATGCTCTTGCGCGCTTTTCTTAGTTATCCACCAACGTTTACACAGGTAAAATGTGGTAAGTACGCCCCCAAACACAGCTACAAGCATTAAAGCGGGCAGCAAAAAAGCGGTTGGAAGTGCCAAAGAAAAGGCTGCAATGAGTTTTACATCTCCCCCTCCCATTACATTAAAAATGTGAAGAACAAGCAGCGCAGACCAACAAATACCCAGTATCCAAGTGCTGTCGAGTGTATAGTCCGCACTGCCAATAACGATTGCCAACAGTGCAATCATGCCTACGTGATGATTCTTTATCGTGCGATGACGAAGGTCAGAAAACGATACCATCGCACAGAGCAGAGCTAAGAGAGCATAAATCATCAACATAAGGCTTAAATGTTGAGTATTGGTTTACGGAGTTGCCGTGTTAGCTGAATTCAGTGCCGAGGCGATTTTACCAAAGCCAGTTCTTAACTCTTCGATAATATTCCCACCACCATAAAATACAGCGGCTAACATCGCAGCCATAGCAATGGCGATAAGACCATATTCAATCGCGGTCACGCCACGCTCATCGTTTTTTAGGCTGTTTAGGTAGGTGCTTGCGGTGACATAAAGTTTAGTAATCATGGTGTTATCCTCTTCCTTGTTTGCATTTTAATGCCTTGCTCTTTGAGCATAGACCGAGGTTCAACATCTCGAAAATAACAAGCTATCGGTAAAACCGATAGAAATTCACTATTTTTATTCCACGAATATCTAAAAATCTTAAATATCATAAACATATGGTGACAATAAGGTCACTTTGAACCAAATCATGTTAAGCAATAGAAAAAAAGGTCACATATCTATGACATAAAAAAAGGTATTGATCACAAAAAAACCAGAAATTATTCGATTAGAATAATATCCATTACGCTTACAATAGATACAGGAGAAACAAGATGAAACTAGCATTCGACAATCTAATCTCTTTTCATGCAGTGGTAACGTGTGGCTCATTCAGTGCAGGAGCGAGGAAGTTGGGCAAATCACAATCGACCGTAAGCGGTGCAGTTAAAAGCCTTGAAGGGATGCTTGGCTATCGTTTGATTGACCGCGAATCGCAACAGATTGGGCTCACGGAGCAGGGGAAAAAACTCTACCAACTAGTATCACCTCTAGTCAATAAATACCGAGATTTGAACCACGTCGCCGAGTCATTAATGCATTGCCAATCATTGCGCTTACGTTTGGGAGTTGACCCTTTAGTCTTTAGCCCTAAGGTAAGATCGACCTTGATTGCCTTGTGCGATACTTTTCCTGAGCTCGCGCTCACCATTGTAACAATGCCTAGCCACATGCTCGTCGATTGTATTGATAGACATGAAATCGACATAGCAATTGGCAACCCTTACCACCGAACTACTCGTAACTTTAATATTGATGAGCTATTTTGCGTACATTGTCATTGGGTCACGCATCCCCAACAACTCAAAGTATCGAAACCGTACAAATCTCGCCTACTATTATTAGATGGTCACGAATACATCCTAAATTTATCGAATGTAGCCAATAATCTAGTTTGGGTGCTTGATGATATTAGATTAATGATTGAGCTTTGTATCGCGCAAAAAGGCATTGCTTTTGTACCACAGCACGCTCTTGAACAGAATCCATATGCTGAGATTCTGACCCTATATCCCAATGAGACTGGTCTATTTAGCAAGCAAATATACGCTTCTTTGATTTGGCCACTTCATACGGAGTACAGCAAATACAATCAATGGTTGCATGACAGGCTAAAAGGGAACATCCCTCACGTTTAGCAATAAGCCAACAAGATCTCAACATTTGGTTATTGGTGGACAAAAACGTAAGGTAATTAGACATGGTTTTAAATGGGAGTAAACTCCCCCTATCAAGGCTAAACAAGCTCATACAATGGCGACGACGTTTATCCATGACTATAACGCTACTTAGCTGCGCGCTATTTACCCAAGCAAAAATAACCACACTGGATCATGATGAAATCCAGAAGCAACAACACAGTTTTCTTGAAAGTAAAACTCTCCCTCCCCTGCCCCCGTCTCTATCAGCTACTCAGATGGTTGAGCTTAAAGGAAAAGGCCAGGCAAAAATACTAGAGAATCGCGCTCCAAAATTTTCACGAAGACTCCTTTCTGCTTGGGAATACGTTCCATTAGTGTCTCAAGCGGCAGAAAAGTGGCAAATCGAACCTGCGCTAATATTTGCCATTATTGACGCTGAAAGTGCGTTTAATCCTAAAGCACGCTCTGATAAAGGCGCCATTGGGTTAATGCAAATAATGCCTCAAGGTGCAGCGTTAGAAGTAGCACAAAAATACCACGATGAACATCAGGTAGAGAGCGAGAGATTATATCGGCCCGAGGTAAACATAGATATAGGAAGTGCTTATTTGCACATTCTAAACAATGTTCATTTGCAAGCGATAACGTCCGACACAAAGCGGCGGCTTGTCGTGATTTCTGCCTATAATTGTGGTTTATCTCGCGTAATGCAAACGCTTAGCAGGACTAACTCGTTACTCATGTTTTCACGCAATGTGAATAAAATGAGTGAAGAAGCGCTATATTTTGAACTCACACAGAAATTACCAATTCCCGAAACGCGCCTTTATGTTGCAAAAGTCATGCGTTTATATACACTTTATCTTGACGCATATCCTTGAAATTAATTATCAAACCAAAATGTTCTCAAAATGCGAGTGCTATGCATTCTAAGTTATCAATATCGAGCAGAACCCTGAGATATCCTAAACCTTTTCTCACCAATGTTGCGGATGTGACCTTATCACCTCTACGATATGCCTGTCTGATACGTCAACCCTTAAATCAAAAACATCATTAATCAATGGGTTGTATGCTTTACAACTTAACTTTTTGCGGTTAAGCCATTGTTCATTCGTACCAACTTAACCGCATCATGACGAGAATGGACATCGAGTTTTTTATACAGTTTGTATATATGGCTTTTCACTGTACTTTCAGATAAGAAAAGTCTTGAAGCAATTTGTTGATTTGAAATGCCGTACACAAGTAGCTCTAGAATCTGTTTTTCTCTGCATGTTAACTCATCATGCTGCTGTTCTTCGGACAAATTTGCATGCCGGTAATTGAGGACTAACTTCTCTAGGTACATTCTTGGCAGCCACAACCCACCTTTCAGTACGTATTCCGCGCCATCACATATATGTGTCACTGATGCGCTTCGGAGCAAAATTCCTTTTAACAACTTCCAATGCAGTAAGTCCGTTTGTACTTTTTCACAAGGGACGTTGTGAAGCATAAAGGACCACCCAAATAGATCAAAATCTGGTAACTTTCCTTGCATTTCAAGCTGACGCATAAAATCGTAATCAATAAACATCAAATCGATACTGAGTGAGTGACTTCTGAACACCACTTCATCTGGTTGCATTATCTTTACATCGACATCATGAATGGAAGACAGCTGTTTTTTTATTAAGTTACTTTGTAAATTACTCTCAGCTAGCAGTATCAAGTGCTTCTTTTCCATAGTCCCACCACATTAACTTACCTGTTTCACCAAACCCCGTTAGAAAATTAATTGGGGATAGCAAAGAGAATTTATCTTCATTTTAAGTAGAAAATATAGCACTTCAGAATGATATCGCATTGCTTTTCAGCACCGAAAAAGACTTAAAAAGTATGAACCTGTTGTGTTTTAATCCATACTTTTCAACCTGTGTTAGCATAAGGATATGATTTATAATATTAAATAATAAAGATAATAATTGGATAAAATACCATTTATAAAAAATGGATGACTGCTCCGCTCAGTGCAATAGAACAAATTACTTCTTTATATTGGCTTCATTTCATACTTGATGAGTACTTAAAGTAAATACAAAAAATAACATTATGATTATGTTATTTTTTTCTTTAATACTTTAAAGAGACGTACCTAAATACTCCCTTCCAGCCTGAATCATTCTCAATAATGAGAACAGCTTTCACTGATCCTTTCTTATAATTTCATCGCTTCCCACAACATTTGAAGGAAGCAGCAAGAAGTTAAGTGCAGTCATTTTTAATCAGGAATATATAGGAAATGGAGTAATCGTTATGACTCTAAACAAAACAGGGCTTGCTTTAGCAATGTCAGCAATTTTATTTAGCGGCTCTCTAATCGCGAATGAGATCGATGATGGCAATGATAATATGCAATGGACTGACAGCGCGAATACTGCTATCGGTTTATCAGGCAGCTTTAACGACAACAGTGACAACAGTGCTTCATTGGGTGTTGGCGATAGCTTTAACGACAACAGTGACAACAGTGCTTCACTGGGTATCGGTGATAGCTTTAACGACAACAGCGATACTGACAACAGTGCAACTCTTGGCGTTGATGACAGCTTTAATGACAACAGCGACAATTCAAACTCAAGCATGAACACAGCTCAAAGCCACAACGACAATAGTACCAGTGCTGATCTTGATGTGAGCTTAACTAGTGATAGTAGTGATTCAAGTATCAACACAAATAGAAGCCACAACGACAACAGTGACTCTAGCGTCAACGGTAGCTTTAATGATAACAGCGATAATCGTAATCAAAGCGACAACCGTAACCAGAGTGATAACCGTAGCTACGCTGATTCAAGCACAACAAACTCGAACAGCTTTAACGACAATAGTAACTATCAAAGTGACTCGAGCTCAACAAATGTTGATAGCTTCAATCAAGTCCATATGGATACAGATATGGTTGTTGCGAGCTCAAGCCTAATGGGTGGTGTTACAGGTGCATCAGTTATTTATGCAACTAACGCGGATGATACTCGAGTTCGAGTTGAAAACATGAACACCCTTGGTGGTCTTGGTGGTGCAGCTGGTATTACTACCGTTGGTCAGAATGCTGGTTCAAATTCACTTGTACAACAATCTGTTACAACTAATGCAAGTGTGTTTACTGGGGGTGAGTAACCGACTAGTAGGAGAAAGCGATGCGTTTGGCAATCTGTACTTTGAGTATGATAGTTGCCTGCACTGCACTCGCTGATGACATTGCATTATCTGGCGGAGAAGTTAGCTTGGATATCATGAATGAATCAAGAGGTGGACAAAATGTTGAACTCGACTTGGTTTATGCAGAATCAGATATCAATGGTATTTCGTCAGATAATGTCGCGTCAAACACCGTGAGTGGTAACAATATACTATCAAGTGGAGCGTTCGCAGACAGTTCGGGTATATCCAACGTAATTCAGAACAGCGGAAACAACGTTTTAATCCAGAACTCTACCGTCGTTAACCTGACACTCAAGTAAACAATATGAAAGTATTAAATAACTTAATTTGGCTGATGCTCGTTTATTCAGCATCAGCCATTTCATTAGAACTGCTACCTTACCGAGCACATTACTCTGTTCCTGTTAAAAGCTACAAAGAAATAGTGTTCGGTGATGTTTTTCGCCAACAGTATGACTTCAGCTGTGGCTCTGCCGCCCTGGCTTCTCTTCTCACTTTTCATTATGCAACAGAGTCATCTGAACAAGATATCTTCAAAAGCATGTTTGAAAAAGGTGATAAAGAAAAAATCAAAGAGAAAGGTTTTTCTTTGTTGGATATGAAGTTTTACTTGGATTCCATAGGGTTACGTTCTGACGGCTTTCAAGTAGGACTGGAGAAAATTAAAGAAGTCGGCGTCCCTGGGATTACTCTCGTTAATTTCGATGGGTATATGCATTTTGTTGTCATCAGAGGTATAAACAATCACTCAGTTATTCTAGGAGACCCTTCTAGAGGAACCATGATAATGAAACTGGATGAGTTTGAAAAATATTACCAAGGAATTGTGTTACTGGTCCGTAACGAAGCGGAAATGGGACGGTCTAGCTTTATAACCAATGATAATTTCACCGTATATCAAAGATCACCATTAAAAACAGGAGTGTCTAGAGATTCCTTAGGGGTATTTAGCATTACTCTCCCAGTTTCCGGTGAAAATTAATATAACATTGTTTTAAATAACTTTAAGAGCTTAACAACCTGAAAGGCCTGCATTATGAACTACAATAAATTTTTGTTAGTGCTTTGTATGCTAATACCTCATTTTAATGTGAATGCTAAAGATGTTGGCCTGCAAGAACTTACTCCTCTTTCAAATTCATCTTTAGAAGAATATCGAGGTGGTTTCCAAATTACGGACGAGTATATTATTAATATTGGATTAAGCATTACTACGACTATAAATGGCGATGATATTTTGAACACAAATATAGCCAACTTAGTAATTGAAAATGGTAATTTAAAAAACATTAGCGCAAATAGTGAAAATCAAAGTGGAGATGTTTTCAACCAGGGTATTGTTAACATCATACAATTTGGTGAAGGAAATATTATTGGAGATGATTCTATAGATTCACCAAAAATGCCTTCGTCTCAAAATCCTAATATAATAAGTTCAGACTTTATAAATTCAAGCATTATCAATATTATTCAAAACACGAAAGATAACAGTATTATTGGACTTAGCACGCTCGTAGACATTGATGCTCAAGTAAATGGGGTAATACGGGAAATCAAAGCAAACCAACAACTCGAAGATGCTTTATTGAATCATTTGCAATAAAAATGTCATTTAGCCTATAAACCGAGACTACTACTTATTATGTCATATATTTTATAACTTTAAAAAATATGACATGTCAGTTCCTAATTAAATTTTTTCTAATATAAGTACTTTTTCAAATCGTAGATTAAACGTTAAAGAAGAAATAACCACTAACTCAATTTAACATGCTTAGTTTTTGTAAATTAAATGCTCTAAATTAAGGTCAACATGAGACCTTAGTAAACCTGACGTAAAAAGTGCATCGATGGTACTTCAATTAGATCGACATACATAAACGCTATCAGAAATTAAGTATCATAAATTGAACGGTACTCTAACCGTCAATTGAAAGTCAGGAGTATCTTCAGTTAGCCCAGCCTGCGCACTGATATTGATAGACGATCTTTGGCTAAACGCATAATTTATTCCAAAAGTAAGTGCATCTAGTTGAAGCAATTTTGCATCATCTGCTGAGCTTCCATTCACCTTGCTTTTCAAGATAGTTTTATGACTCAGTCCTAATGAGAAGGAAAGATCAGGGTTTACAGCAAATCCCATCCCTCCCGAAAGAGAAATAGTGTCTCCTAGTTCAACATCAGCTTTTGTGTCACCAACCTTAACAGTATCCTCTAAGTTGTAGATGTAACTGATGCTAGCAAACAAAACTGCAGGATCAACAGGATGAATAAGAGACAAATTTGGTTCAAAGCTCCAAAAACCAGAGCCAGTAGGTACATCACTAAATGAGTTGCTACCATCTTCAATGGACACATCATAAGGTGAGCGGCCTGTGTCTGACTTTATTCTCAAACCACCAACCCAGTATGGTGCAGATTCAAAGTTAAACTGGTGTCTCAAAGCAAACTCTAAATCCCCTAGACCGCCACCATCTACCGTAGTATTGACCACATTGCTATTAGATCCATCTTGAATAGGTCTTGTAGAAACTTGATCATTACGATAAACGTATGGTACTCGAATCTCTAATTCTGTAGCATTTGTTAAACCATAACGCGCGGTTAATCCAACTGTTACCGTGGTTCTATCCGAATCACTAACCTCGATGCGACCAACGATCAACGTTGGCAACACCGTATACCCAACAACAGAAACTTTATTTGAAGAGTTCTGCGTATAACTTAGAGACGAATCAAACGACCACTTCCCTTTGGGAGTTAAGACCCCTGGACGCTCAATAACATCACCAACTGTTTGTGCTCTCTGAGGTATATCATCGCCCTCGGCACAGTACGCTTGACCAACTAAAAATAAGCTACAAAGATAACTCCCTAACAAACTCTTCCTTAACATCACATTTTCCTTTTTCTAATGATCTAATCCAAGCAAACTTGGGCTGCACCTTAAAGAGAAGCCTCTTACTTTTCATAGTAGAGCCAATAATGAGAACACTTCCAACAAGTATCCGAATCGTGATTCAACATTAAACTACTCATTTATAAATGATTAGAATAGATTCTCAGATTTCGCAATAATGTTTTTAAAATAAATCGCTTATCTTTGACATCAACTAGAGATGAAGAAAAAATCGTCAATTGCAAATCGCTATGATCTCCACAGAATTCATCAAAATGCGTTCCCGTGTCGTAATTCAACATGCTAAAGTTAACAATGCATTAACAACTATAAATACAATGAGAAGACATGGAGTCACCAAACATGAATCAGCCGAAAATAAATAGCACTGCTGGTTGCGCTCTCCCACCACCAAATGAAATGATTCTTAAATGGGCAGCGGAGCGCCCGAATGAGGTCTACCTAAAACAAATCATTAACCGACAGTTTGTCGAGTTTACTTACGCAGAAGTCGCCGATCAGGCTCTCAAGCTCGTCAGCGCACTACGTGGGCTGGGTATTCAGCCTGGCGATAAAGTCGCACTGGTATCGAAAAACTGCGCAGAGTGGTTTATCTGCGATTTGGCCATGATGCTAGGGGATTACGTAAGCGTACCTATTTTCCCTACCGCAGGGGCCGACACGATTGAATACTGTGTAACTCACAGTGAAAGTAAGGCGCTGATCGGGGGGAAGCTTGATGACCCAGCAGCAACTCAGCAAGTCATTGATGCCATGCCCGAGCTTATCAGCATCGCGCTGCCGTATGATTCAGCACCACAATGCCAATACCAGTTCAACGCATTGATTGCGGATGCCGTGCCAAGTGAAGAGCGTCCACAACACTACGACGATAAGTTGATGTCATTGGTGTATACCTCCGGCACATCAGGTTTGCCAAAAGGCGCAATGCTGACTTACGGAGCGTTTAGTTGGTCGGTACAACAGCTGATCAACCACATCGGTATTCAAGCTAACGACCGACTCTTTTCCTACCTACCATTGGCACATATTACTGAACGCGTTTATATTTTTGGTTCATCCATCATGGGTGGCGTACCAACGGCTTTCCCAGAGTCGCTCGATACTTTTATCGAAGACGTGAAAATGCACCGCCCAACCTTGTTCATTTCTGTACCGAGATTATGGACTCTGTTCCAGCAACGCATTCAAGACAAACTTCCACAGAAAAAATTGAATTTCTTACTGAAAATACCGTTCGTAAATTCGCTGATTAAGAAAAAGCTCGCCGAAGGGCTGGGGTTAGATCAAGCGCGAGTTTTGGGTTGTGGTTCTGCTCCGGTATCACCCGCACTATTAGATTGGTACCACAGCGTTGGCCTAAACATCACCGAAGCATGGGGGATGACGGAATCCTTCGCTTACAGCACCATAAACTACCCATTTAGAGCAGATAAAATTGGTACCGTGGGTAACGCAGGTCCCGGCATTGAGTTAAAAATTGCCGATGACAGCGAAATCATGGTGCGCGGTAAGGGATTGTTCTCTGGCTACTACAAGAATGACATCGCAACTCAAGAATCTTTTGATTCAGACGGTTGGCTGCACACAGGCGATATTGGCGCAATTGATAAAGATGGCTACCTCACCATTCAAGGTCGCAAAAAAGACACGTTCAAAACCGCCAAGGGTAAATTTGTCTCTCCAGTACCGATTGAGAAAAAACTCTTCGAGTACAGCCGTGTAGAAATGATGTGCCTGATTGGCTTAGGTTTACCTGGCCCTATTCTTCTCGTGGTGCCGCATGATTTTCCTCATTTCGACAAGGAGCGTTATGCTCGTACGACAAGAAAAGTCATTGCGCGCATGAATCAAGAATTGGCCTCTCATGAGCAGATCAAAGGCGTATTGATGATCAAAGAGCCATGGAGTATTGAAAATGGTGTGTTGACACCAACACTAAAAATCAAACGCCATGTATTGGAACAAAAATACCACGAGCTTGGCCACAACTGGCCGAAAGATGAATTAGTCTTGTGGGAAGAAGACTTGTAACCAAGCAAAGCACTCCTCAAAGCTATTGGGGAGTGCTCTTTATTCTTGCTTCAAACTACTCTCTCCAAAATGGTTTGCTGACTTCATCACGAATCTCATTCGCTTCTAATCCGATGTCGTCCCACAAATGTTCAGGTAAGTCCCTCAAGTGTCGGCGCGTCCGATAGTTCCTTCGCCAAACAACCAGTTTAGAATAAATTAACTGTAACCAAGTCTGACGACTGACTGGGATCACTTGTTCACAAGTTTGCGTCACGTTTTCCATGTTTTGGCTTCCTATTACAATATTGACCAGCTAATAATCGGAGACTACGCTGATATCCTCAAACGATAGAATCTGCCATTGAGTTAAGGAAAACTAATGTGAAAGATCGGATGCCACCATTACAAGGCTTGTACTATTTTTTCATCGCAGCAAAGGAAGGCAGTTTTAAAACCGCAGCCAAGAATCTATTTGTTACCCCCGCAGCCATCAGCCAACAAATTCGTCAGCTTGAGGAGTTTTTAGGGACGGACTTGTTTGTTCGTCAACACAGAAAAATTGTGCTGACGCCAGAAGGGGAACTGCTATTTACTCAGGCAGAAAGAGGGTTTGCCCATTTGCAGCAAGGCGTACGTCTTGTCAACCAGGATCCAAACCCGAACCACCTTTCAATATCAACACTGCCCTCCTTTGCCCACCATTGGTTGGTGCCTAAAATCACCGCCTTTCGTCAACGTCATCCTGATATTGCCCTATTACTAGAGCCCACAAATGATCTCGTCTCTTTTCAAGATAGTCAGATAGATTTGTGCGTTCGCTACGGATTAGGAAAATACCCAAATTTAGAATCGCAGTGGCTGATGGACGAAGCCTTTTACCCAGCATGTCATCCGATGTATCAGAAAGAACATGGCATCTATAGCATCGAAGATTTAAGCAAAGCAGAGCTCATCGAAGACGTTTGGCCCGATCTCGACTGGAACATGTGGTTAGCAAGACTTGGGCACTTAGCGGCAAAACCCGCTTTAAAATACAGTGGCTCGCACTTAGTGTTGGAAGCTGCGTTATCACTACAAGGCGTAGCGCTCGTCAAACACAGCTTGGCGCATCAATATTTTCGGACGGGTAAACTGGTTCGTATTGGCGACATCGCGATAAAACCTAGATTTGCGTACTACCTATGTGCACCCAAGGGTTACTTGAAGCGACCAAAAGCACAACTATTTGCCCAGTGGTTAAGAGAAGAGATAGACACATTTGAAAAGTCAGTGACACAAGATTTTGAAATTATCGATCTCGATAAATAAGCAGTCTTACTTCAAAAGGAGTTTTGCTAAATAGCAAGAGAACGACCAAGTTCGGTGATGAATGTTAGCCAGCATCTCAGCGTCAAAGTAAAGCAAACTTAAAAGATGAACGTTGATGACTCTTCAAACAACTTTCGGCCATAGATATAAAAAGCCCCGCACGAGGCGGGGCTTTAAAATCATAGAGTTAACTTAAGAATTACTTCTTAGCGTTACGCTCTTTAACGTCAGCAATTACTTGCTCAGCAACGTTGTTTGGACATGGTGAGTAGTGTGAGAACTCCATAGAGAACTGACCACGACCAGATGTCATTGTACGTAGAGTACCGATGTAACCGAACATTTCTGATAGAGGTACATCACCCTTGATACGTACGCCAGTAGTACCAGCTTGTTGGTCTTTGATCATACCACGACGACGGTTAAGGTCACCGATTACGTCACCAACGTGATCTTCTGGAGTGAACACGTCAACTTTCATGATTGGCTCAAGAAGTTGCGCGCCAGCTTTAGGCATAGACTGACGGAATGCGCCTTTAGCAGCGATTTCGTAAGCGATAGCTGAAGAGTCAACTGCGTGGAAACCACCGTCATATAGTTCAACTTCTACGTCTAGAGTAGGGAAGCCAGCTAGAACACCAGTTTCCATCATGCCAGCGAAGCCTTTCTCAACTGCAGGCCAGAATTCTTTAGGTACGTTACCACCAACAACTGTTGATTTGAACGTGAAGCCTGAACCAACTTCACCTGGTTTGATACGGTAGTCGATTTTCGCGAACTGACCAGAACCACCAGACTGTTTCTTGTGAGTGTAGCTGTCTTCGATTGCTTGAGTGATAGTTTCACGGTAAGCAACCTGAGGAGCACCTACTTCTAGCTCAACGCCGTAAGTACGTTTTAGGATATCAACTTTGATATCTAGGTGAAGTTCACCCATACCTTTTAGGATAGTTTCGCCAGACTCTTCGTCAGTCTCAACTTGGAATGATGGATCTTCTGCAACCATCTTACCAATAGCGATACCCATCTTCTCAGAACCGCCTTTATCTTTAGGCTTAACAGCGATAGAGATTACTGGTTCAGGGAAGATCATTGGTTCTAGAGTACATTCGTGTTTAGGATCACATAGAGTGTGACCAGTTTGAACGTTCTTCATACCAACTACAGCGATGATGTCACCAGCTTGTGCTGAATCGATCTCGTTACGCTCGTCTGCGTGCATCTCAACCATACGGCCGATACGCTCTGTTTTACCAGTTGCAGAGTTAAGAACTGTGTCGCCTTTCTTCATCTTACCAGAGTAGATACGGATGAAGGTTAGAGCACCGAAACGGTCGTCCATGATTTTGAACGCAAGCGCTTTTAGTGGCTCGTCTGCAGATACAGTTGCAACTTCACCAGTCGCTTCACCTGTGTCAGGATCAGTTAGAGGCTGTGGATCAACTTCTGTTGGCGATGGTAGGTAATCTACTACCGCGTCAAGAATAAGTTGCATACCTTTGTTCTTGTACGCTGAACCACAGTAAGTTGGGAAGAATGCTAGGTCACGTGTACCTTTACGGATACAACGTTTGATGTCTTCTACAGATGGCTCTTCGCCTTCTTCTAGGTAAGCCATCATTAGATCTTCGTCTTGCTCTAGAGCAGTTTCGATTAGCATTTCACGGTATTCAGCTGCTTTGTCTACCATGTCTGCTGGGATTTCTTGAACTTCGTAGTTCTCTGGCTGGCCAGACTCGTCCCATACGTAAGCTTGTTGGCTTAGTACGTCTACAACACCTACGAAATCTTCTTCGATACCGATAGGTAGAGTCATTACTAGAGGAGTTGCACCTAGAACGTTTTGTACTTGGTCTACAACTTTGTAGAAGTCTGCGCCCATACGGTCTAGTTTGTTAACGAAGATCAGACGAGATACGTGTGATTCGTCAGCGTAACGCCAGTTAGTTTCTGACTGAGGCTCAACACCACCAGAACCACAGAATACACCGATACCACCGTCAAGTACTTTCAGAGAACGGTAAACTTCGATAGTGAAGTCAACGTGTCCAGGAGTATCGATGATGTTTAGACGGTGATCGTTCCAGAAACAAGTTGTTGCTGCAGACTGGATAGTGATACCACGTTCAGCTTCCTGCTCCATGAAGTCAGTAGTAGTTGAACCGTCGTGAGTGTCACCGATCTTATGGATCTTACCAGTTAGCTTTAGGATACGCTCTGTAGAGGTAGTTTTACCCGCGTCTACGTGAGCAAAAATACCAATGTTTCTGTATTTTGATAAATCAGTCATTGTCTTACTCTGTTAATAAGGTATAAAGTGCGCGCAGAGTATATCACATTCTGTCAATACTGATACCCTTGCGTGCAGATGGAAGAAAAAAAATTTTAACGTGAATTTTCCGTCCTCAAAGGATAGTCAAACATAGCGATTTATGTACTTTATTCGTTCTATATTCAGGACGGAATGAACAGTTTGTGAGCCCACAAATACCATTCTTTTTCAGCATTACAGCTCGTCAAAAGCCTCAATAGCCTCTGACAACTTCTTAACGCCGTGGATTTGCATCCCCGGAATGCCACCTTTTGGCATATTAGCAGCCGGGACAATTGCCTTTTTGAAGCCGTGCTTAAATGCCTCGTTCAAACGCTCTTGGCCACTAGGTACCGGACGAATCTCGCCAGCCAAACCAACTTCGCCAAATACCACCACATCTTTTGGCAACGGACGATCGCGAAAGCTTGATAGTAACGCCATCACTAAAGCAAGATCCGCACTGGTTTCTGTTACCTTAACGCCGCCGACTACATTCACAAACACGTCTTGATCAGCCATTTGCAGACCACCGTGCTTATGCAGTACGGCTAATAATAAGGAGAGACGATTCTGCTCCAAACCAACCGCTACGCGACGAGGGTTTGCCAATTGCGAGTAGTCTACCAGCGCTTGAATCTCTACTAATAGAGGACGTGTACCTTCCCACACAACCATGACCGAAGATCCTGACGTCTCTTCTTCGCCACGAGAAAGGAAAATCGCCGATGGGTTACTTACTTCTTTCAGTCCCTGCCCCGTCATCGCAAACACGCCTAATTCATTTACCGCACCAAAACGGTTTTTGTGGCTGCGCAGTGTACGGAAACGACTATCTGTTCCGCCATCAAGCAAGACAGAACAGTCAATAATGTGCTCAAGGACTTTAGGGCCGGCAAGAGTACCATCTTTCGTTACGTGACCAACAATAAATACCGCAACATTGTTCTGTTTTGCGTATCGCGTCAGTGCCGTCGCAGATTCTCGCACCTGAGCAACACTGCCCGGTGACGATTGAACATCAGAAACGTGCATAACCTGAATCGAGTCAATCACCATAATTCTGGGCTGCTCTTTCTCTGCAATTTGGCAAATTTTATCGACGTTGGTTTCTGATAGCATCTTCAGGTGCTCTTTTGGCAGACCAAGACGAGACGCGCGCATCGCAACCTGTTGAAGCGATTCCTCACCCGTAACGTAAAGTGTCGGCATCAGCCCTGATAACGTACACATAGTTTGAAGAAGCAACGTCGACTTACCCGCGCCAGGGTTACCACCTATCAGAATCGCCGCGCCAGGTACGACACCACCACCAAGCACACGATCGAGCTCTTTAAAACCACTAGTGAATCGCGGCACTTCTTGCAGATCGATTTCAGATAAGGTTTGGACTTTCGATTCTGTCGCCGAACCAGCATAACCGCTTAAGCGTTCATTGCGAGCAACGGTTGGCGAAGCAGCAATGCGCACCTCTGTGATCGTATTCCATGCACCACACGCATTACATTGTCCCTGCCAACGTGGAAAATCCGCGCCACAATCATTACAAACATACGCTCGTTTTGCTTTCGCCATGATGCCTCGATTTTTTCTACAAATGTGACCAAGCACAGCCAAGTCAGATCTAATCTGAAATGAACTATTGATATACTTAAGTTTTACTTTACTTAGTCGATACAAATTAAAGTAACGACATACTCTAACAGAAATAATGCAGCAATCTGAAATTCTCTCGCTCGCTGAAAGACTCATTCCCGTTTATGGTTCTGAAGATTTTGATTTTGTCCTTGGTCAATTGACCGAGGAAGAGCCGCCGTCGGCCAAAATCTTAGTGAAGATGGAACTGAACCGTCTTATGGCACCATGTAAGAAGAGCATTGATTTACGTGGTCGCGTCAAAGGCGAATGTCGTGAATATGTTTTAGATGGCATTTCGCATTGGTTGGACGATGTCGCTTTTAATGCTTATCACAAGAACATTAAAAAGTTTGGCACCTACACCGAAGGCATGTGGGAAGCATTGGTCAACACGCGCAATAACTTTCGTGTGATGAGCAAGCTCGCCACACAGGAAAAGTCTCATTCATTAACCGATCCTAAAAGCCCCTTTCTCGCAGAACCGGTTCACCTCGGTTACGACTTAAAACGCCAAGAAAAGCGGTTGAAGGTTCAGTCCCAGGTAGAAATTCGCCGCGCCAAAGGGCAAATCCTTCATGGATTAAGCATCGATTTGTCGAGCTCTGGAGCGAAATTTAAAGTCCCGAGCGCATTTAAATACAACCTTGGTGAAATCATTCACGTTTCATTTACCGAGTTTGCAGGCAAGTCGCAAGTTGCAGGCATCGAAAAGCCACTGTCGTATCGAGTATTGGCCGTAGACGATTGCTATGAAAATGATGCAGTGCGCTATCTACGAACCATTCGTCTAACGGAAACCAATGTCGTTGCGCGCGTCATCGACGAAGCATTAAACAGTGCCGCCAAGCGCGCACGTCATGACAACCAAGATAAAATCATTCGTGCACGCACACGCGGTTATGAGCACATTGCACTCAAACACACGAGCAACTTACCACTGTTTTTTGATGGTAACGAACTCAAGCTAGCGATGCTGACACCAAACAACCAAAAGTTGTGGCAGTACTGGCACGATGAGAGAAATCAACAAGTCTTTGGCTCCTTGTTTAACGAGCAACGCGTCGCTTCTTTGATCAAACAAGGCGTGAAAGGCACCAGTAACGTTTTGTACTCGTTTACTCATGAACATGAAAACAAAACGTACTTCTACTCGATGCTTAGACCCGAAGCGACTCGCGAACAACGCCAGCTGTTTTGGCATTTAGGGGCTAAGCGAGAAAGTTGGCGTGCGTTTCGAATTTCTATTTTTGAGTTGTCTGAGCAAGAGAAAGAAGATCTTGCACTATTCTCTCCAGAGTTAGCCGAAACCTCTCAGTCACTGACTCATATCGGCATTTTGCAAGAAATCGCTGACGAAAAGTCGGGGCAAGATTACCTATTAACAGAAAAGCCGCGTTTGCCAGCCAACACGTTAAATGCCTTTCGTCATCCTCGAAAAATCACTGGCAACCCCAAAGGTATCTATTTCGATGCTCAATCGCGCCGTAAAGAACCACGCTATCGATTCAAAACGCCGCTTGAACTCAGTTCGGGTGAGTTAAAAGCAGCAGGTTCAACCGTTGATATTTCTAAGCGAGGCTTGGGGATTCGTTTAGATGAGCCAACGATGTTACGCTCGGGACAAGAAGTGCAAGTTAACTTTCGTGAGTTACAACTTTACGATAAAAAGCTGCCTCTCATGGCCGTTCCATATCGCGTTATTCGAGTCAGCCCTGACGGCTGCAGCGTACAATTGGTTATTGATGAAAACAGCAAAACGATCCGTGTGATCGCTTTCTTCAACAGCATCATTGAACACAACCAAGATAAGCTGATCCCACAAAAAGAGATGTTACCAAGCAACGCATTACTGGAAAGACTGCACAGCGTTTTGCTATCAAGGACGTTAAGCACACCCATCTTTATCAGCAAAAGTACAGCGTCGGCACTAAAAACTCCGGTGGTTGGGGTGAACCTGCCGTTGCCAAAACACATTGAGTTATTTGCGCGCTTAGGTCACGACCAAAAATTCTCTTTAGAGCCAATTTTTAAAGGCCGCTCTAGCACGCTGATTGCAGAACCAATTAAGCGTGTCGACGGAGCACAAGCGAGACACCAAGACATCTACATTAGTGCAGCGAAAATCGGCAATAAGATCACGGCTATCGAATCCAAACTGCACCAAGAATTTAATAGCGTGAAAGAGCGAATTCAGTTCATCAAAAAAGCGCGCATGATGGGCGATTTCTATGTATTTCGAATGTCCACGGCACCCATTTTTGATCCTATGACGTCGCTGCTACGACAGGACTTGAGTGACCTTACTCAGTTTGGCGTTCATCAAGCCAGTAAACTAGAAAAGGAGCTGACGGCTTTGGTTGGCTACAGCGAGTTTGAAGACATCACCGAAGAAGTCGTCGTGCGACTTGAACTAACGGAATAAAAAACACCGCCAAGATAGGCGGTGTTTTTCTTTCTGATTCTATTAAGGCTTCGCTTTCCAACTGATTTTTTGCTGCTTCACGAGCGCGCCAGACAAAATACAGAGCACCCCACCTAACCCAGCAAAACGCACCGAGGTTTGTGCTTGCGCTTCTACTTTAGGTTTCGCGTGGTAGGCAATACCAAGGCCTGCGGCGGACATCATCACTAAGTCGTTGGCACCATCACCAACGGCAACGGTATTATGCTGTTCAATTTCGTATTCATCCGCCAGTTCAACCAAAATATCGGACTTGGTTTGCGCAGATACCACGTCACCAATCACTTGCCCTGTTAACTTTCCGTCAATGATCTCAAGCTGATTTGAACGAGCGAAGTCCAGACCGACTTTCTCTTTGATGTAATCAGAGAAATACGTGAACCCACCAGATGCAATGGCGGTTTTCCAACCGAGCGCTTTAAAGGTCGCAATCAACGCTTCAAAGTCTGGCATGAATGGAAGCTCAGAACGCACTTGCTCTAAAATCGCTTCATCTGCACCTTTTAGTTTACCAACCCTTTGACGCAAGCTTTGTTCAAAGTCCAACTCACCTTGCATCGCACGTTCAGTCACTTCGGCGACTTCTTCCCCTACTCCAGCCAGTTTGGCAATTTCATCAATACATTCAATTTGAATCGCTGTGGAATCCATATCGAACACCACTAAGCCAGGCGCAGAGAGATCCGGCACTTCATTCAGAGAAGCATAATCAATGTTGAGGCTTTTTAAGATGGTTTCGTGTTGAGATGTTAATTCGCCCGCCATCAATGCTACTTCATACTGACCGACTTTCCATGTTTCTAACACCGGGTTATAGAAACCAGTAAAGAAGTCGATATCTTCAAAGTGGCGAGGGGAAAGATATTCAGCAAAAACGATCCAATTCGCTTTCGCTTTATCTAACTGGGTAGCAAATCGAGTTTCGGGCAGTCGGTTTAAAAGTGTCGTATGTTTTCTGATAGGCAAGCTTTTTGACGCGTCCATGTATATAATCCCTTATGACTTTGCTAAAACGTTACCTCAACAAACTAAAAAGGCAAGTCTTTGTTTTGTTTTAAATGGATGAGTAAAGAGCATGAGTGAATCCTTGTTCTCAGTAAGGAATGCCCTGCGAATTCTGGCACTAATCCTACTGTGCGTGATGTTATTCATCACCATAAAAAACAGTGTTGTGATCAGTAAGGGCAACGAGAAGATTCAAGCGCAGCAGCTTGAAACACTCACCAAGGTTTTGATCTCGCAGGCATCTTTGTCTGCCAGCGAAATGATATTAACCAAAGACCAAGAGCGATTGCTTAAGCTGACCAACCAGCTCGCGCAAGACCGTTTGGTATTTGATGCCACGATTTATGACTCACAAGGTGTGCGATTAGCATCGAGTGACGAGGCGCTGTCTGTCCGTGAGGTCCTAGGATTAGATACCCCACTGGCCACCGCATCTATTGGTCGCCAGCAATTGGTCGAGCCAGTCCTAGCTGATGGTGCTGTGATTGGTTTTGTACGTGTGACGTTTGAGACAGGCCGAGTGACGGCAATTTCTGATCACCATTATCGTAAGAGTGATCGTTACATGTACATGATGGTCTTGATGAGTTTTGTGTGTGGCATGTTGTTTATTATGATTTTACGTAGACAGCCGATCCGCCGTAAAAAAGCCGAAAACTTGCTGCTGACCAAGTAATTCCAACAGCCAACTTCAAATAAAAAACAGCCCGCTTTGAGCGGGCTGTTTTTTTAGTTCTTGAAAGCGAAGACGAATCTTTGTCGCTTATTCTGCGTCGCCTAGCAATACTGAATCTAACGCGATTAGCATCATGTCGTTAAATGTTGTTTGACGCTCGTCTGATGTGGTTTGCTCGCCAGTTTTGATATGGTCAGAAACTGTACAGATTGTCAGAGCTTTTGCGCCGTATTCTGCTGCTACGCCGTAAATACCCGCCGCTTCCATTTCAACACCAACAATGCCGTACTTGTCCATTACGTCGAACATTTCTGGATCTGGCGTGTAGAAAAGCTCCGCTGAAAATAGGTTGCCGACTTTCACATCAATACCACGTGCTTTTGCTGCATCTTCTGCTGCACGAACCATTTTGTAGTCTGCGATAGCCGCAAAGTCATGGCCTTTAAAGCGAATGCGGTTTACTTTTGAATCCGTACACGCGCCCATGCCGATCACAACATCACGTACTTTGATGTCTTCATTCACCGCACCACAGCTACCGACACGGATGATTTTCTTCACACCGAAGTCTTTGATTAGCTCAGTCGCGTAAATCGAACATGATGGGATACCCATACCGTGGCCCATCACAGAGATTTTACGGCCTTTGTAAGTGCCTGTGTAACCGAACATATTACGCACATCACACACTTGAACAACATCTTCAAGGAAGGTTTCTGCGATGTATTTTGCACGTAGCGGGTCACCTGGCATCAGTACTACGTCTGCGAATGCACCCATTTCAGCATTGATATGTGGAGTTGCCATTTTTCTTTTCCTTAACCTTTCTCTAGCGCTCCGCGCTTAAGGCGATGTAAGCCAGAGTATTCTCATTTCCGACAAGCAGTACTTGCATACTGCAAACATAAAACTAGGAGCATTCAGCTCCTAGTTTTTAATATCCTAATTATAGGAAATTCTTACCGTAATCCATTGGAGAAGTACCGAAGTAGCTCGCTAATGTTTGGCCGATATCTGCGAACGTTTCGCGGCGGCCAAGAGAGCCAGCTGGCACTTTTTGACCGTAAACCAATACTGGAATGTGCTCACGAGTATGGTCAGTACCTGGCCATGTTGGGTCACAACCGTGGTCAGCCGTTAGGATTAGCACGTCATCTTCACCCATCAGTTCGAGCACTTCGTTGATGCGACCATCAAAGTACTCAAGCGCCGCAGCGTAACCCGCTACATCACGGCGGTGGCCGTAAGCGGAGTCGAAATCAACAAAGTTAGTGAATACGATGGTGTTATCACCCGCTTCTTTGATTTGCTCTAGCGTTGCTTCGAACAATGCAGGAATACCTGTCGCTTTCACTTTCTTGGTGATACCGCAGTTTGCGTAGATGTCTGCAATCTTACCGATAGAAACCACATTGCCTTGTTTCTCTTCGACTAACTTTTGTAGAACCGTTGCTGATGGTGGCTCTACAGATAGGTCACGACGGTTACCCGTACGCTCAAATTGACCTTTACCAGGACCGATGAATGGACGCGCGATTACACGGCCGATGTTGTAATCTTCTAGTTCTTCACGAGCAATTTGGCAAAGCTCTAGTAGACGATCTAGACCGAATGTCTCTTCGTGACATGCGATTTGGAATACTGAATCCGCAGAGGTGTAGAAGATTGGTTGGCCAGTCTTCATGTGTTCTTCACCAAGGTCATCAAGAACTTGAGTACCAGATGCGTGGCAGTTACCTAGGAAGCCATCTAGACCTGCACGCTCAAGAATGCGGTCAGTCAGCTCTTTAGGGAAGCTGTTTGCTTTATCTGTGAAGTAGCCCCAGTCAAACAGAACTGGTACGCCAGCAATTTCCCAGTGACCAGACGGAGTGTCTTTACCAGAAGAAAGCTCAGCAGCGTGACCGTAAGCACCGATGATTTCTGCCTCAGCGTCTAGGCCAGGTGCAAAGCGACCTGTTGATTCTTTGTGTGCCATAGCCAAACCAAGCTTAGATAGGTTTGGAAGGCGAAGTGCGCCTTGGCGTTTGTCGTTATCTGCTAAGCCTTTTTCACACTGGTCAGCAATATGACCTAGAGTGTCTGAACCTACATCACCAAATTCTTTTGCATCAGCAGTTGCACCGATACCGAATGAGTCTAGTACTAAAATAAATGCTCTTTTCATTGCTCTTTCCTTAGGCCCACTCGGCGAATTATTATGGTTGAGTAGGCCTTATGTAATTACTTGTTCTATTAAATATCTTCTGCACGAATTTGACGGTAAACCTCTGGCGTTGGTGTGTATTCACCACCCACTTTGATTGCACTGCGTAGTGCTTTTGCCGCTTCTTCCCACTGCTCTTCACTGCGAGCGTGGATAACGGCTAGAGGTTTATCGCTATCGGCGACTTCACCCAGACGGATGAAGCTATCGAAACCTACCGCATAGTCGATTTCATCAGTTGCAACACGGCGACCGCCACCCATAGAAACCACAGCCATGCCGATAGCACGTGTGTCCATTGCAGAGACAATACCTGTTTCTGTCGCGTAAACTGGCTTGATGATTTCTGCTTTTTCTAGGTAGTTGTCGTAGTTTTCTACGAAGTCAGCTGGACCGCCAAGACCCGCAACCATTTTGCCGAAGCAAGCTGCTGCTTTACCGTTGTCTAGCACTTCCATCAGTTTCGCGCGTGCGTCGTCTGTGCTCTCAGCAAGTTTGCCAAGCACGAGCATTTCAGCACATGATGCCATCGTCACTTCAAGTAGACGCGGGTTGCGGTATTCACCCGTTAGGAAACGAACCGCTTCACGAACTTCCACCGCGTTACCCGCAGAAGAAGCCAGTACTTGGTTCATGTCCGTAAGAATTGCGGTAGTCTTCGTACCTGCACCATTTGCTACAGCAACGATAGATTTTGCTAGCTCTTCAGACGCTTCGTAAGTTGGCATAAATGCGCCAGAACCGACTTTTACATCCATCACTAGAGATTCCAGACCCGCTGCCAATTTCTTAGACAGGATCGATGCCGTGATCAGTGAGATGTTGTCTACGGTAGCCGTGATATCACGAGTCGCGTACACGCGCTTATCTGCCGGAGCAAGATCACCCGTTTGACCGATGATCGCCACACCCGCATCTTTGGTTACTTGACCAAAAACTTCGTTCGTTGGTGTGATGTTGTAGCCAGGAATCGCTTCAAGTTTATCTAGCGTGCCGCCTGTGTGGCCAAGGCCACGACCAGAGATCATAGGTACGAAACCGCCACATGCTGCCACCATAGGGCCAAGCATCAGAGAAGTTACGTCACCCACACCACCGGTTGAGTGTTTGTCGACAATTGGACCACCGAAGTTCATGTGGCTCCAGTCGATTACCATGCCTGAGTCACGCATTGCACACGTTAGGGCGATGCGCTCATCCATGGTCATTTCATTAAAGAAAATCGTCATAGCAAACGCCGCAATCTGACCTTCAGATACCGTGTTGTTCGCTACGCCTTGAATAAAGAAGTTGATTTCGTCGGCAGTTAGGACTTCGCCGTCACGTTTTTTACAAATGATTTCTTGTGGTAAATACATTAGTGCCTCCCAAGCTCTTTTGAGCCATGGTTGTAGTAGGATAGAAGAGGTTTGGTAGCACCCGTTTAGGTGCTACCGTTCAGACGTATTATTGGAATTAGTACGCTGTTGGATCAGCGACGTCGTCCGACACTTCTAATGTATTTAGTAGGTTGGTTAGCAGGCTAGACGCACCAAAACGGTAGTGACGAGCATCAACCCAGTTGTCACCTAGGATTTCGTCAGCCATTGCTAGGTATGCCGCTGCGTCTTCAGCAGTGCGCACACCACCTGCTGGTTTGAAACCAACAGTTTCTGCAACACCCATGTCGCGAATAACTTCAAGCATCATGCGAGCGTATTCTGGTGTTGCGTTTACTGGCACTTTACCAGTTGAAGTTTTAATGAAGTCAGCACCTGCTTCAATACAGATTTGAGATGCTTTCTTGATTAGTGCTTCTTCTTTTAGTTCACCAGTTTCGATGATCACTTTAAGAAGAATGTCACCACAAGCTTCTTTACATTGCTTAACTAGTTCGAAGCCTACTTTCTCATCACCCGCCATTAGCGCGCGGTATGGGAAAACTACGTCAACTTCGTCTGCACCGTAAGCAACAGCCGCTTTTGTTTCAGCAACAGCGATGTCGATATCGTCGTTACCGTGTGGGAAGTTCGTTACTGTTGCAATGCGAACTTCTGGCGTACCTTGCTCACGAAGTGTCTTCTTAGCAATAGGAATAAAGCGAGGGTAAATACAGATTGCAGCTGTGTTGCCTACTGCTGTTTTCGCGTCATGACATAGTGAGATCACTTTTGCATCAGTGTCATCATCATTCAGCGTAGTTAGGTCCATAAGTTTTAGTGCACGTAGCGCTGCTGCTTTTAAATCGCTCATTTCTATCTCCGATCAATATTCAAAAAATTCACTACTCAGCCTCACATCACTTCTCTAACTATAATCAACAAGTCGAGATAGTGTGAGAAATTGGCTAAACAGTCTATTTATGAACGGACTTGGTTCCCTGAAGACTCGGCATATACAGCGAAAAATTCATATGCCAATTGCTATCCTTGTCACCGCACAGTACCAGTTTGGCCTATGGCACAACAATCTATGATTGCGGTGTCTTTAATATCACATCACACAGCGAAACGCCTATTAGATCTGATATTGCAGGGCAATTCATTTGCCCATCGAGTATGTAATATTCACTCTATGATTAAGTGGTTATCGTAACCATGATCTCGTGATTACTACATTATAGATATTCACCGCAAAACTGTAGCACCAAATAGAGCGCAAACGGTTTGTATCTCAAAATTTCCAAGCCGCTATTCCATTCGCTGCGTAAACCAATGTCTTGGGTTTACTCAGCGTAAAAATTTTGGTCCTGAAAAACGAAAAATGCCCCGCAGCAATCTCTTGCTACAGGGCATGGTTTAAAACGGCGTCTATATATTAAGAACCGATTCTAATTAAAATGCTGCAAGGCTTAGGCAGAAGCCTGCAATTGTCGCTGCCATAAGGTTAGACAACGTACCTGCAAGAACTGCTTTGATGCCCATGCGAGCGATATCTGAACGACGGTTTGGTGCAAGGCTACCTAGACCACCAAGTAGGATCGCGATAGAAGAAAGGTTCGCGAAGCCACATAGTGCGAATGAGATGATAGCTGTTGTCTTCTCAGACATTACTTCACCAGTTGCTGCTACTACTTGAGCGCTGTCACCTAGGTAAGGTGTGAAGTTCAAGTAAGCAACGAATTCGTTGATAACTAGTTTCTGACCGATGAATGAACCAGCAACAACTGCTTCGTTCCATGGAACACCGATTAGGAATGCTAGTGGAGAGAATGCGTAACCTAGAATTAGTTCTAGAGTTAGCTCAGGCATGCCGAACCAACCACCAATGCCACCTAGCATACCGTTAACTAGAGCAATCAGACCAACGAATGCGATTAGCATTGCACCTACGTTTAGTGCAAGTTGTAGACCAGAAGCCGCACCGCCCGCTGCTGCGTCGATTACGTTAGCTGGTTTGTCGTCGCCACCGTCCATTGCTTCTTCGATATCTTCGTGAGGCTGATCAGTCTCTGGGTGAAGAATCTTAGCGAACAGTAGACCACCTGGTGCCGCCATGAATGATGCTGCTACTAGGTACTCTAGAGGAACACCCATAGATGCGTAACCTGCTAGTACACCACCAGCTACAGAAGCTAGACCACCACACATTACCGCGAATAGCTCAGATTGAGTCATTTTTGGAACGAATGGACGAACTACTAGAGGTGCTTCAGTTTGACCTACGAAGATGTTAGCTGCTGCTGACATTGATTCCGCACGAGAAGTACCAAGCGCTTTTTGAAGTGCACCACCAAGAATCTTGATAACCCACTGCATTACGCCAACGTAGTAAAGAACTGAAATCAGTGCTGAGAAGAAGATCAGTGTAGGAAGAACACGGAAAGCGAAGATGAAACCGCCGCCGCCGAATACTTCGAACATCTTGTCAGAAACAAGACCACCGAATAGGAACGATGAACCATTGTTACCGTAGTTGATAACGTTAGAAACACCAGTAGAGAAACCGTTCAGTAGATCACGGCCCCAAGGTACATAAAGTACGAATGCACCTAATGCGAATTGGATAGCGAATGCGCCACCCACAGTTCTTAGATTGATAGCTTTACGGTTATTAGAAAATGCAAATGCAATAGCAAGAAGCACTACCATACCGACTAGGCTCATAAACAGGCTCATAGTTTATGACTTCCTTATAAGTTATTTATTGGCGTGTTACAAAATGGAGCTATAAAGCGGGGGCAATTATACTCACGCAGAATCAATTAAAGTAATGCCACCCTCACACTTTCTTATAAGATTCATCATTGATTCACCCACCTTTGTGAGTTATCTCACAATAAGCAGGGAAACGTTTTCTATTTCAGACTACATCTTTAGATTTTATTCACAGATAGAGAAAGCAAAATTGCTATTTTCCCACAGCTGAGTGGCAATCGATTGCTTTCGCACACTATGCAACTCTGCGAGCTCATTGAATACATGAATGAGTTTGGCAGGGTGATTCGGCTCCCCTTGATAACCAAGTATAGGCATATCTGGAGCATCTGTTTCTATAACTAGATTTTCGAGTGGTAATCTTTGAATCGCGTCGCGAGTTTTATGGGCTCTCGGATAGGTAATGGTTCCACCAACACCGATGAAAAAACCTAATCTGACCCACTCCATCCCCTGCTGATAACTACCAGCAAACGCGTGCAAAACGCCACCACGAGGTAACTTCGCCGCTTTGACCATTTGAATGAGTCGATTGTGTGCTTTCCGGCTGTGCAAAATGACAGGAAGATTGAAACGCCTTGCCAGCTCAAATTGAGTTTCAAGCGCCCTTTCTTGTAGCTCAGGATCTACGTTAACTGCAAAGTCTAGTCCGCACTCTCCGATTGCCACACACTGTGGCGATTTTTGGTTGAGATAGCGTTCTAGTTCTGAAAGGTGCTGCTCAACGTTATCTTCTAGAAAATACGGATGAAAACCGAGCGCGTAATACAAATTGGCGTGTTGCTCTGCCAACGTTTGAATACGAGCCCAATTTTGCGGGCCGACGGAAGGAATCAGAATTCTTGCGACGCCTTGCGTTTGAGCAAGCTCAAGTTGATGCGCAAAGTCATCTTGAAACACATCAAAATCAAAGTGGCAGTGCGTATCAAAGAACTTCATCTTGAGACTTTTTATCGACGCCAGCAGACGGAGAGTCAGAAAAAGACAGAGCTTCGCCCTTCTCTTCGTTTTGATGGGCAGGATCTTTTCGATAAGGGACGCAGCTGCGTTTTTGATCTGGCGTTAATCCCATTTGTTTACACCAATCGTCGTAACGCTTTAACCCACGTTTGAACCAGTTCATTTTTCTTCCTTATATAAAAACGCCCTTGACTAAGTCTATAGCCAAGGGCGTTTTAAAATCTAGTTGCTTTAACGCGGCGGTTGATTAGTGCTCGCGAGTCGCACGGAATTCAACGTCTGGGAAGCGTTCTTTTGCAAGGTTCAAGTTAACCATAGTTGGGGCAATGTACGTTAGGTTGTCACCACCATCCAATGCTAAGTTCGCTTGGTTCTTACGCTGGAACTCATCCAGTTTCTTCGCATCGCCACACTCAACCCAACGAGCTGTCGCTACGTTAACGCCTTCGTAGATTGCTTCAACGTTGTATTCTGACTTCAAGCGAGCCACAACCACGTCAAACTGAAGCACACCTACCGCACCAACGATCAGATCGTTGTTTTGCAGTGGACGGAATACCTGTACCGCACCTTCTTCAGAAAGCTGAACCAAGCCTTTTAGTAGCTGCTTCTGCTTCAATGGATCTTTCAAACGAATACGACGGAACAATTCAGGCGCAAAGTTTGGAATACCAGAGAACTTCAGTGACTCACCTTGCGTGAAAGTATCACCAATTTGAATAGTGCCGTGGTTATGCAGACCAATGATGTCACCCGCGTAAGCGTGTTCTGCACGTGAACGGTCACCAGCCATGAAGGTTACCGCATCAGAGATACTTACTTGCTTGCCTAGACGAACGTGGTTCATCTTCATACCTTGAGTGTAAGTACCCGATACGATACGCATAAATGCGATACGGTCACGGTGTTTAGGATCCATGTTTGCTTGGATCTTGAATACGAAGCCAGAGAACTTGTCTTCTGTCGCTTCAACATCACGCTCAACCGCTTGACGCGTTTTCGGCGCTGGCGCCCATTCAGTCAGACCGTCTAGCATATGGTCAACACCAAAGTTACCCAGTGCAGTACCGAAATAAACTGGTGTCAATTCACCCGTTAGGAACAGTTCTTTATCAAACTCAGGACATGCACCCATTACTAGCTCAAGCTCTTCACGAACGCTTGCCGCTAGGCTTTCACCAACTTTTTCATCAAGTTCTGGGTTATCCAGACCTTTGATGATGCGAACTTCTTGAATTTCATGACCGTGGCCAGATTCATAAAGGATCGTTTCGTCACGGTGAATGTGGTAAACACCTTTAAATTCTTTACCACAGCCAATTGGCCAAGTGATCGGTGCACACATCATACCCAACTCGTTTTCTACTTCATCCAATACTTCCATTGGATCACGAACGTCACGGTCAAGTTTGTTCATGAAAGTTACGATTGGCGTATCACGCAGACGTGTTACTTCCATTAGCTTACGAGTACGATCCTCGACACCTTTCGCCGCATCGATAACCATCAAACACGAGTCAACTGCCGTTAGAGTACGGTAAGTATCTTCTGAGAAGTCTTCGTGTCCTGGAGTATCAAGCAGGTTTACTAAGCAATCGTTGTACGGGAACTGCATCACAGAAGTGGTTACCGAGATACCACGTTCCTTTTCCATTTCCATCCAGTCAGATTTTGCGTGCTGTGCATTACCACGACCTTTTACAGTACCTGCTTTTTGGATCGCGTTTCCGAATAAAAGTACTTTTTCGGTAATGGTTGTTTTACCCGCATCCGGGTGAGAGATGATAGCAAAGGTCCTTCGCTTATTGATTTCATTGAGAAAATCTTGGTTTGCCATGTATAAATTCTTTTAGTTTGTACACGGATTTGTACACACTTTTGGAAGTACTCTCTTTTCAGTTCTTCGCTTGTCAAATCCGTCGTGTTAATCGTAATTGGCCGCTATTTTCGCTGATCTTGACTTTATAAACAATCAATGGTTATCTAATCGGTTACCATTTACTCTCAGCGTGCGCCAATGCTCAGTTGTAGCTGTTTGCAATCGTTGCTTCTTCAGCTCATGAACAACTGTGGCTAAACCACAAATTCCTTCGCTACCAAAAATCGATGATAGCTTGTCGTACTACACCAATGATGGTGCAGTTGCCGTTGATCGGTATTGCAGGGTATTGCGGGTTCAAAGGTTTTAGATACTTCTGTTCACCATCAATAACCAACTGCTTAAAGGTTGCTTCTTTCGAATCATCCAAACGCGCAACAACCAATGAACCTGAAGAGTAAGGTAACTCAGGATCAACAACGATCACTGCTCCCTCAGGTATGGATTTTTTTCCGCTTGGATTTTCCATACTGTCGCCTTTTACGCGAAGTGCGAAACAACCCTCATGTGCTTTCCCAGTGACTTCACGCCACTCCTCAGCATCTTCATGGGCAAATCCCTCCGCTATTTCAGTCCAATCACCGGCCTGAACCCAGTTAATGAGAGGAATTCTTCCCTTAATATCAGGCCCGACTTCTACATTACCGACCCCCAAGCCAATCTCGCCATCACCTGTGGCGAGCCAATGAGCATTCACGCGAAGCGCCTCCGCGATCTGCATGGTGTAACGAGACCTAGCCGATTTACCAGAGCAAATCTGGCTGATCGACTGCTGTTTGATACCAATGCGACGAGCCAACTCAGACTGAGTCACCCCAGTAAGCTGCAAGGCATGGTTTAGTCGTTCGGATAAAGTTTTCATAAGCCCGTATTCTACAAATAAAACTGTAGCCTTTCAACAATTTTAACTGTTGACTTACCTACAGTTTAAACTGTAACATTCAATCTTGTAACAGTTTTTATTGTAACAGGAGACGGTATGGAAGTGTTCAACACGACACAAAAACATCTCCGCCGTGCCATTGACTTGGTCGGCGGGCAATCAGCATTAGCACGAGCCATCAACTCAAAGCAGCAAAACGTCTGGTTTTGGTTGAATAAATCAGGGCGTGTTCCCGCTGAATTCGTTTTACCCATCGAACAAGCTACGCAAGGACAGGTAACCCGATCTCAGTTAAGACCGGACATCTATCCCGAATGCCCCAGCGAGCTGAAAGCCAGTAACCAGTAGGATTAAGGGCAAGTAATGGTCAGCATTTTACGTAAACACAGAAGCGAGTACCTCCATGCGTGATTATGGCAAGGTCTATACCCGCTTTTGGCTAAAGCAAAACGTTTTGTCCTGGAGTGACTCAGCGAAGTTGCTAGGACTGTATTTGCTTACATGCCCACACTGTAATTTGCTTGGCTGCTTTCGATTGCCGATTGGTTACGTTGCTTCTGACTTGAACTGGGATGAGCAACAAGTTGCTAAGGCTTTAAGTGAGTTAGAACAAGATAAGTTCCTGATTCGTTGCGAGGAATCCGGTTGGACTTTGATTCGGAGCTTTCTGAAGCACAATCCAATCGAAAACCCAAACCAAGGTAAGGCAGCCTTTCGGTTACTTAAAGATGTACCTGCCGACTTCGTTGGTATGGCATCGCTTTTGAAGTCACTTGCCGCTTTCCAAGCTCGGCTTCCAGAAGAATTTTCATCATTGTTTATGCCTGATGGCAACCCGGTAAGGGACTCTCAACGGTCGGATGACTCTGAGAGAAGCAATAAACCAACAGTTAAAACTGTTGACCACATACAGTTTGAAGACTTCTGGGATGTACAAATACGCAAAGAAAAGAAAGCGAAAGCCAAAGAAGAATGGCTACGCATGGGCCTCAATGAAGACCATGAACTCGCCTTGGAAGTGCTAACACGCTGGAAAGAGCAACGTGACAACCGATTGCAGTATCAAGATCGGACTAAGACCCCTATGCCACATAACTGGCTTTTAAACCGGCAATGGGAAGACGAGTACGTTCGCATTGATGAAGTACAGCAATCATCGACGAGCCTAAAGGGCAGCAATCACCAATTGAATATTGAAGAAAGCAATCGTCGCATCGCTGAAAGCTGGGCCGGACCAGGTATTCGGGAGGTTCGTTCAAGTGCAGGAGGTTGATAAACGCGAGTTTGCTGAAGTTTGGGGAGCTGCTTGGGCCATGTATGGCAAAAGCGTATCACCGCAATTGCTATCCATCGCATTTGAAGCCCTTCGTGCTTATAGCATTGAAGAAGTGCGAATCGGCCTGACTCGGCATATTCAATCACCGGATACTGGGCAATTTTTTCCAAAGCCCGCTGACGTCATCAAGCATATCGACGGCAACTCGGGTTCAAGAGCCATGGTTGCTTGGAACAAAGTTGACAAGGCTGTTCGTCAGGTTGGCGCTTGGACATCAGTGATGTTTGACGATGCGCTTATCCACCGCGTGATTTCAGATATGGGTGGATGGGTTGAACTCTGCAAGGTTGATGACAGGGAATACCCCTTTAAGCAAAAAGAGTTTTTAACACGCTACCAGGCTTACTTGCTGCGGGACGAAGTGGGTGAATACCCAAGGCTATTACAGGGTATTGCCGACCATCAGAACCAGCAAAAAGGATTTGATATGCAAGCGCCGGTTGCCGTGGGCGACTGGTCAAAAGCGGCTCAAGTTTACACGAGAGGCATCGCCAATTTTAGCGCAGTGCCTTTAAAAAGAATAAGCCCGAAAGCCATTCAGGCGCTTCTCGGAAATCAATTAGAGGACAAAAATGAAAACGATTAAAGCAAAAACCGTTGCCCTAGTGATAGCCATGTCCGCAAGCACTTCAGTCTATGCGTTTCCGGGCTATCAGTGGGAAAAAGCAGCACAAAGTGTTGGTATTGATCCAATCATGCTCTACGCCGTTGCCTTGGCTGAGTCAGCCTCACATCGAGGTCTTAACATGACCAGTCCATGGCCATACGCAATTCGCAATGGTTCAAACGCAACCTACGCCAAATCTAAGACACAAGCGGAGCAACTGTTAAACCAGGCACTTCAAGAGAGTGAAAAATACCAGCTCGATATTGGCCTTATGCAAATCAATTTGCATTGGCATGGGCATCGAGTGAGCTCAGCAGCAGAACTGCTAGACCCCATCACCAACCTTACTGTCGGCTCCAGTATTTTGGCCGAAGCAATCAAGTCTTCACCAAACGATTTAGAGCTTGGCATAGGCCGCTATCACAGTTGGAACGAAGAGCGTGCACGCTGGTATGGGCAAAGAGTGCTTTCTATCTATCGCAATATTTTACATGAACTGGAGGTCCGTCAATGACAACCAATCAACAAGACTTCTATCAATTAAATTTGGCGTACCTACACGCAGCACGAGAATTAGCGCGAATTGATCCGCAAGAGGCGGTCTTGCGCTTTGGACTTACACGCGACGTGGTGGATGCACTGATTAATGCCGGTGTTGACGACCTGCAACGAGTGGCGACCTCATCATTCATGCTGTTTCAACCAAGGGGTAACCAAAGCCAACTGATTGAGATGGTGAAGAGCAAAGGCACAGGTATCCCAAGAATCGCTTATTTATTATCAACCCTAAACAACAAGGGGGATGCATGATTGATAACCTGTCCAAAAGTGAGCTGTTTACCCGAGCCTCGCTGCTTATTAAATATGGATTTCGAACGACCATTATCGCGCTCGATACAGGTTTGCCAATCCACATTATCAGAAGGCTGCACAAAGAAGTGACTGGCAAGTCACCTTGTCCTGGTCAATTGCCAGAATCTGATGCCATCGTTAAAAGCAGAAGAGCCCTAGTTGAAGGCTCCCTCCTGATGGCGCTTTATGTCAATATTGGTGGTGATAATGTCTACAAGCAATTAAATATCGATGCTTTGATGAAGGCTTACGATGCGTACTTGGTTGCAAGAGAAGAGGCAGATCTTCCAGCTGAGATCCCTTGGAAAAAACTGACCATCAATGAAGGTTGGGTTCTAGCTCGTGATTTAAGATCACAGCTGGCATCCTTACACCGGTGTCGATGCGGCAGTCTGTATTTGACGGTATCTCAACAGCGCATTCAGCTTAAATGTCCTGTGTGCGAGATTATGGCCGAGCAAACCACTAGAGCACTTTGTGAGAACTAACATGCTGATTCATGATTTGATTGTGCACCGCCCGTGCACTTTGAGAGTACTAAGATGAAAAACTTACTTAAATCTTTACCAGCACGTTGCTGGGTTATATCACTGGGGCTTTTTCTGGCGACTTTGGCTGCGGCTCATTTTTTTCCAACAGAAATATTAACGGCATCTGCCAAGTTAGCGGCTCTGCCATTTCTGTTCTGCACCGTCGTTTTTTTCAGCTACTTGGGATTCAAAGCGACCTGCAACCCCATCGGCCTTATGGCCATCACCACTATGTTTTTAGCAATCGCATATTGGCAAGTGAGTTGGACAATTGCTGGTTTGGGACTCTTTTTTATAGCTATTTGTACTGGAATTAGATTCTTGAGCAGCCAAGTTAAAGATTCGGGTAGAACTTTGAGCATTGAAGAAAAATGGTATTGGTATAAGCTCCATTCGTTTTTTGATGGCTTTTATCCAAGGTATCCCCAAAAGCCAAAAAAATAGCCAGCCCACCACAAGCTGGCTACCTTCTATTTTCAGTTCCTTCCTGATGCCTGGTTATAGGCCCTAATATCGATCAAGTTGTTCTGAGCATAATCTCCCGCAAGGGATGCATTTGAGATCACCGCTATCTGCTTATCCACAAATGCTTTATCTTCTTCGGACACACTATCAGGGATGTAAGCGCCACTCTCATCCTTTTGACGATAGTCATTTAGCATTTGCTCTCTTAGACCAAGCATTTCAGGCGACCAACTCGATGAGTCTTCAGAGTTGAAAACACGCCCCGCCAAACCTTCATTGAAAGCTTGAGCGAACACTTGACTTTGAATCGGGGTCAATCCCATTCTCTGCCCTTCGCTGTATGCTTCCTGTTTAAAATCATCGGCGTACTGTTCTAAGAACTCACCATACCGATTGTTAACTGCCGCACCAAATGCCCCCGCCAACATGGCTTCAGACTTAGTGCCCCAGTTCACTTCGGAGGCATACTGCGAACTCGAACCACTGTATGCATCATTAAACGCCGTCAATGGATTTTCCAAAGAGGTTCCGGCATCAACGGCGGCTTTTAAGCCATCCCAGGTTGATTTGCTGGCCACAGTTGCATTGTGCAAGAAACCTCGTGAGCCAGGATCTTCAAGCGCTTGTTCTTTGTAACTCTCATAGTCTTCGCCAAAGTGATTCAAGGTATGCAGTGCTGCATCAGTATGCTTGCCACTGAAATCACCAATAGCACTGGCGCTGTTGAAGAACATTTCAGCACCAGAAACTCCGCTATCATCAGCCATAATGCGTGCTCGCCACTGAGATCCAGCTTCACTGTTTAGTCCAGATTGATAAGTACTTGTGTCAGAAGCTACGGCCTGCTGAGCTTGCTGCTGATGCGCATTCAACTGTCCATCTATACCAGACAGATTGGTTTGGTAAGCCGATTGAGCTGCGTTGAACTGAGTTTGAACTGTTGCTGCACCCTCGTATCCGCCCAATACACCCGATTCAACTTGGCTTTGAATACCACCAAAAGTAGGTGCAGTTGATGACATGCCTTCATTAGAGCGCGGCTGAATTGATCGTAAATCGGCTCCGGTAGCCATGGCCATAACCGTCATTGCAGCTTGATAATCATTGTCGCGTTCAGCGGGCGTTGAAGAGTTGCTATAGGTTAAAGACTCCATAGCTGCGGCCACATACGCCTGATTATCATCAGGTAACAAGCGCTGATACATTGGAAGGTTTTCACGTAAACGGTTACCTGCTTCAACATGCTGGTTCATATAGCGACCTAAATAATCCATGACTTCAGGATTGTCCGCCGCTAATCGGGTTAACGTCGCACCATCAGTATTTCTTTGTCCTGATAGACTGTAGCTGGCCTGATCAAGCTCACTAAAGCGATTTGATGCCGTGACAACGTCTTGTGCTGAACTCTGAAGTGACTGATAGTCTTGGTTAGACAAGGACATCTCAAAGCCAGAACGTCTTGAGTCTGAAAGGTCCTTAACCATTGCATCGCGATACTCAGCACGTCGTGAATCACTCGATGCCAAGCTTTGCATCTCCCCAGTGAGCGTATTTGCGGTCGTAGATCGAGAACTGCCTTCTGACGACTCAACTTGGCCACTAAAGTTACCACCTAAATCCAGCCCTGCTCGTACCCTTGATAGTTTTGGTACACGAGATGAGTCTGGCTTATCGACTCCTGGCAAGTTGCCCTGTGGAGAATCATTGCCGCCAGTACCAAGAAGCCTTCCAAGAAAGCCCTTATCAGCAACTTCTTTCTCACCGGGATTAGTAATGGTTCCATCGCCACCGACCCTTAGGCCTCCCGATAGCACGCCCGATACCAAGCCACGTACAGCATCTTTTTTATCGTCTCCAAAACCATACCGAGTTTGCAGGTCATCAGTAACCTGATTAACAACGGCGCTAGATGCGGAGTTAGATGAGCCGATCTGACGTCCAACCGAAGACAGGTTGTCGTAACTTAGCTTTTCACCAAAAGTTCGACTCATGGTATTCCCAACCTGACGACTAAAGGCTTGGGTTGCCTGAGTCATGGATTCTTTTGCAGATCCGACCATTGAACCCACTGCGTTTCCGACAGAGAAACTGCTTAGTAGGTTTGACGCGCCGGTCATAGCAGAACCCGTAAGGGCTGAATTTTGGAACATTGACTGTGATTGCATTACCGGGGCATTTTTCGCGACATCTGGACTTGCCATCTTTTCATCAATGGAGTCACCGTTTTGAAGACGCCCAGCCAAGTGGGTAGCGGTTATTGCTGAGCCATACACGAGCATGAGCGAAATCGCTGGAACACTCGACGCTAACATGCCGCCAGTAGCTATCCAGGTTTGCAGCACTGAATCCATCTGCATCATCCCAGCAAAAGATGGCACTTCTGTACCTGCAAAGGCATCAAGAGCCGACATTTTCCCAGCAACAGTTAAATGGATATATAGGTTAATGATGGCCATGACAGGCATCCAAAGTTGAATCCAAAGCAGGATTAACAAGTACTTCCCGGCCATTCGCATCCCGATTTGGCCAAGGGCAATCACAAAGGCCATCAAAGGGGTGATGGCGTAAATGAAGCCCTCAAAAAACGTCATCATCGGACGAACGATACTTTGGAAAAGAGTCTGCTCCGCCGCCCATTGTGTATTGCGCTGTTCAATCGCTTGGTTAACCATAACGGCGGCGGTGAAAGCTTGATCATCCATATACTTGCCCGTCACGCTTTGCTCATAAATAGGCAAAAGCACTGACGCGGTCATATACTCTTGGGTGTTAACCGAAGCCAAACCAAGGTTATTCAGCGCATTTCGGATCACGTCATCAGTGTCAGTGGCTGACGAAGTCCCCAATGAGGCTGACAGAACCTGTTTAAGCCTAGGAATGAAGGTTGATTCAGTCATGAGTTTCAGTTGGCTATAGGCATCGGTGCAGTCCAGATCGCTACTGCTACCACTGAGCATGATGCGCGTGCCATAAATGCGCGAATCAAACCTAATCGCAGTCATCGGGTTAGGATCACTCAGCACCTGATCGAGGTTCTTTTGGCCAATGTCGATACCAATCAAGGTGCACTCTTTGATGTAGTTAAACCACGATTGCTCTATGTCCGAACCGCCGACACGATTTGCGTCACCCAACCCAGAGCGATCCATCACCTGTTTTCTCACTTTAATCAGTGACTGTAAACTGGATGCAAAGCCGTATTCCGTCATCGCGGGAGTTGAGAACGCCGTTTCAAACAATCGCGTGATTTGAAAGCCAACAGTTGAAATCGTGCTACCTGCGGCAGCAACACCGATGGGCACATTATCAACCACTCGAACTTGCCCCGTGTACGCATCCTCAATGCTCACTCGGGTACTGGGTCCAAACATGGTTGCAAAGACTAGCCATGAGACTAAAACGTGTTGAAAGTTAATCCCACGACCACCTTGCATTAAGGCCTGAACAGAGACCATCAATACCCCAATGAGCAAGCCAATGCGAACCATTGAAGTAAAGTCGCCTGTACCAGTGATCATCGCGACAGCGTTCAAGACCTGCTCTAAAAATGCCGAATCACCGATGGAATAGATCTCCCACATGACCTATTCCCCCAGCGCTGTAGATTTAACGGTGTAATAACGCTGCTTGCGAATGGTCTGAATCACCTGATTAAAATGCGCCAGCAATTCTTGCTCTGAACCGTATCTTCGCTGTAACGCAGCGTATTCCTCATTTATTTGGCGACGAGCACGTTCAAGGTCTTCAGTTAACAACTTCGCATAGGCATGATCTTCCACACCAGAGGTGCTTCTAGCAGCATTGAGCATGTCTTCAACCAATGCTCGGGCCATCTCAACAGCAATAAATGGTGCCGCTCTTGAAGCAAACGACCTAGCGGCCCCTTCATTTAATGCAGAAAGTGTTCGAATCATGCCGCCAATGCTCGCAGGAGCCGAGGTCATAAAAGCCTTTTCGGTGGTGCTAGCTGCCCCAGTATTTCGAGCAAACTTAAAAATAATGCCGTTACTAGAACCTGTACCAAGCAGTAAATTTTCTACCTGGGTTGATAACCCGGTTAGGGTCACGTTAGTGATTGTCGGATTCAGACAGCCGTCTTGTGTCACTGTGTCACATCGGTACATAGCGACGTTACCGCCATGAATTAGATGCTCAATAGTCACTTTATTGCCATTCAGTCTGGTCAGTTTTGGGGCTTTACCTTGACCATCAGCCGCATTAGCCAAATCACCAACAATGATCGAACCCGTCACTGACATAACCGCTTCAAGAAAACGGTCATCCCCTGATGCAAACCAGCTTGATGCCGAATGACGTTTCAGTGCTCGCCAGACCAAGTTGCCTTTAATCGTTTTGTTCACATCAGATGCCGCGACACTCGAAGCGTTCTCATATGGGTTCTTACCATTGGACTCACTCCAACTGGTAAAAACGTCTCCAGCCCCTTTAAGTGAGCTCAACATGCTGGCTTCTGTTTGCCCCTTTTTACCAAAAGCAGCCAGGGTATCGTTCACGACTCCCTGAGCCATTTGACAGGAATTGCCAAAATACTCGTTCAACTGCTGGATTTTCTTTTGCAGTGTCTCCATGTGCTGGGAGCATTTCTCACACATAGCACTGAGCGCCAATTGGAATGCGTACCCCTTGGCGTTTGCAGCAACAGAGCGAAGTAATTGAACAAACTGATCCGCGTTAACAAATGACAAACTTCCAGCGAACATATCAATGCCGCCACAACCGGCTTGGAATGACGGTGGCACCATAGAGACGAGGTTTTCGTTCATGATCCTGTTACGAACAACAACACTTCCACCAGATATAACGCCACGCCGCTGACTCTCGAATACACCAGGCGCAGTGCTGTTGGTCATTGAACCAAACAACTGGTTCATCTCCTGTTGCAAACTTGCTTGGCTCATAGACGAAAAACCAATCGCACAGGCGATTAGCGATACTTGAAATACTTTTTTCATCGTTACAACCCTCCTTGTGCACGCAGATAGCGAACAAGGAACTCAGGGTCCTGTAATATCTTCTCGTTAAGCTCTTGGGCTGACATCGCGAGTGACACGCCGGGTTGAACAGGTCTGGTGGCATAGTAAGTTTGATCGTCAATCCAACCGGCTTGATGGGCTGCAAGAATGATTCGATTATTGAGCTCATCAAGGCTCATTGCGCCCTGGCCAATCGGAGTGATGACATTAGGCGGGTCTACTAAGAAGACCGCTGGAACAGTCGTAACGGACAACGAATGTGCTTGCCCTGAATCGACTTTGTAATTGGGAAACTCTCCACCGGGTAAAGGCAAGCCATCGACAGCAATAGCAAACACCTCGAAACCGTAGTTCAAAGCCATGGATTCGATGATAGGCGCTTGAGCATGGCAGTAAGGGCAATCCGAACGATAGAAGAAGAACAAGCCAGCCCGTTTTGCTACTTCACCTAAAGCAATATCTCGTTGAGCGCCAGCTTCTCGATCCATCCGATTGGCAGCATAGGTCGCCAAGGGTCTGCGACTGATTTCATCCAAAACAGGATCGCCCATGACCACCTGCTGACTAACATCAGCAAATAGTGAGCCCTTATCCATCATGACGCGCTGGAGATACAGATAGGCTCTGACGTTCTCATTCGTCGGCTCATCAATTGCCTTGTCCATGAACGACTGCATGTGCTCTCGGAACCAGGCAGCACTGAAGGGTTTTAGCTCGTCCTTAGTGGGCTCCATGACTCCAGATTCTGGCTTTATTTGCTCTTCAGCCTCCGCTGGCTCAGGAATGACCTGATACCAAAACCAGCCTTCCTGACCGCGCTGATAGAATTGCCCATCACTAGCATGGGCGGGTAAGATGAATAGAAAGAAAATAATGATTGGGATGGTCACCCATAGGATGAACCAAGGTAACAAAGGCGTTCTCATTGTCAGCTCCAGAAATTTTTACAGAGCTAACATGCTAAAGATCCCGGTAAGAGCGATTGGCCAGATAGATGAAGGAATCGTGTGTGTTTCTGACTAGCTGTTGTGATCTGGTAAAAACAGCTAACGTCTGATGAGCCATAGATAAAATTGATTTGATGATTTTGTCACTAAGAACGAACTGCATACGCTCGATTTGCTCATTGCGTACTTGTTAATTACAAGTCTATCGTATAGTCAGGAAATCAAGCGATTATGATTCATGTTTCCTTAAAATCAAAATCTCTACGTAACACATTGTAATCGCGTTTATTTGTGAACAATGATACAAATAGGATTGTAGGTAAACAGAGACGAACCCAGTTCAAAAACGACTCAATCGTTCTTTGTGCATGCAGTACTCTAACATTGTGAATACTGCTTTAAAACCAGTAAGCAAGTAGGCATTTATTATTTCAATATTTTTTATAAATTATAGTCAGGATCCAGAGGACGCATGCACATTACAAAGCTTTCCCTAGTAAATTATAGAAACTTTAAGAACGTAAAATTTCTGTTTAACAAGGGTATAAATACAATTATTGGCGAGAATGGTTCTGGTAAGACTAACTTATTCCGAGCGATGAGATTGCTGCTTGATAATTCAATGCCTCGCTCAGCAACTAAGCTTACCGAAGGAGACTTTTGTAGGGCGTTAGGTGACTGGCGTGGTCACTGGATCATTATTAGTATTGAATTTAATGACATTGCTGGTGATGAAGCTAGTCAGTCACTATTTCTTCATGGTGCTGGGAATGCGGAGGACGAAGTTGTCATTAGAGCAACATACAATCTGATTTTCAGACCCAAGGCAAACATCCGCCAAGCATTAGCACAACTTACAATAGGGGATGTTGCTGCTCTAGAAAAGTATTTGGATGGTATAACTATTGATGATTATGAAACCGTTCTAACTGGAAAAAGTGTCGCCAATTTCAATGATCCAACTGTATACAAAAGCATTGTTGGAGACTTCGAGAGAGTCGATTTCCCCAGGGTGTTAAACAACCCTAATATTGGTATACGATTGCCTAACATCCTCAATATGCCTAATGAGGTCTCGTTTACCTTTATTAAAGCACTAAGGGATGTGGTATCTGATTTTCATAGCAACAGGACGAATCCTTTGCTTACACTATTAAAAAGCAAATCCGGAAATATTAGTCAAACTGAATTTCAACCTATCGCAGATTTAATTAAGACATTAAACAATGAAATTGAAGCTTTATCAGACATTTGTGATGTTCGTGATGATATTGTAACCACTGTCAGCGATACAGTAGGCGATACATATTCACCTAATTCAATTTCTATTCGTTCTAGTTTAAGCGACGAGTCTGATCAGTTATTTCAGTCATTAAAACTCTTTGTCGCAGAGTCAAATGATGGCTATGAAGGCACCATACATGAAATGAGTTTAGGTGGTGCCAACCTACTCTTTCTTACATTAAAGCTACTAGAATTCAAATACCAAAAAGCAAATCAATCTATTGCCAACTTTTTACTAATTGAAGAACCAGAAGCACACATCCATACACATATTCAAAAGTCACTTTTCGATAACATCAACTATGAGAATACTCAGATAATATATTCAACTCACTCATCACACATATCAGAAGTGAGTAATGTTAAGAATATGAACATTTTAGGTTTGGTTGATGGTACTTGTGAAGTATTTCAACCTTCAGTAGGGCTTAGTGACGATGAGGTAGGATTCGTTCAACGCTACCTTGATGCCATTCGTAGCAACTTACTGTTTGCACGAAGTGTTGTTTTAGTCGAAGGAGATGCCGAAGAGATCCTAATTCCTATTTTACTGAAAAAAGCTTTAGGATTGAGCTTAGATGAAATTGGTATCACTCTAGTCAACATCAGAAGCACTGGTTTCGAGAATATTGCCATGTTATTTGACAATCGAAGAATCAAAAAACGTTGCAGCATTATCACAGACCTAGATGAAGCTTTCTTTGATACTACGATTTATCCTACAGACAGTGACGCAGATATAAAGAGGAAAGAAAAAGCCCTCGGTTCTCAAGAAACAGGTCTTGCTCGGAAAGAAAGACTTGATGACTTCTGTCAAAATAACCCTTGGATTTCGATTTTTTATGCAGATCATACGTTTGAGGTTGATTTCATAAAATCCTCAAACAGCAATTATCTCAAGAGAATTGTCGGAGATGTTTACACTAAGCAAGCCACCATAAATACTGCTACAACTGAACTATCTTCATCTGATATTGTTATCTCGGGTTCCAGAGCATTAACTATGGCAAACTATCAAGGCAAAGGTTGGTTTGCCCTTACACTAGGTAAAGTGGTTGACTTCAAAGTAGCTATTCCGGAGTACATTTTCGATGCAATCAAGTTTGCGCACGGAGACTTCAATGCAGGACTTACTTTCAAAATACTTAAGCACCGTTACGACTCGGTCATCGAACATGTCAAACTTGGCAGAACAACCATTGAAAGACTGAATGCAGATGGTGATTTAGCTCTAAAACAGCAATGGGAAGCATACTTGACTCCATATGAGACTGGCTTAGCAATATTCACTCCTAAGTGGGAAGCATTTAATCCAGTTGATGGCGACATAGCTATACTTAAGAGCGAACTAATGACCGATTTACCTTCTGAGCAAAACGATATATTAGCAAGGATCTAATCATGTTTATGTGGGATGAAGGTGATCTTAACGATGAACAGATTGCTGCGATTAACGAGCCGAATAATGTGTTTTTAATCGCATGTCCTGGAAGTGGAAAAACAAGAACTCTTACTTATAAAATTGCTTTTGAACTTTCAGGTTTAGCGGATCCCAAAAAATGGGTTGCGGCAATCACCTACACGCATAGAGCAGCTGATGAGATTCGTGAGCGAATTGAAATTCTCGGTGTAGACACATCTCAGTTGTGGATCGGTACTATTCATGCGTTTTGTTTGGAGTGGATATTGAAGCCATATGGTCTATATCATGACAAGCTTAAAAACGGCTTTAAAATCGTTAACTCTTATGATTCTGAGGAAATAATATCAAAAATATGCTCTAGCATTCGTACCGAACGTATCAGTTATAGTGAGTGTAATCATTTTTACACTCCTCGTGGATTAACATTGACTTGCGCAGGTAGTAAAGATTCACTAGTAAGGCAGATATTAGATGATTATCACAGTCATCTTGCTGAAAATGATCAAATCGACTTTGAGCAAATTCTATTTTTTGCTTATGAAATCCTCTCTAGTAATACATCTATAGCTAAAATACTGGCAAATTTGTTCTCCTATGTTTTTGTTGATGAATATCAAGATACAAAAGAGGTACAGTATTCAATTATTGCGAGCATCATAAAAGCTAGCCAAGGTCGGCTGAGGACTTTCATTGTTGGTGATCCAAACCAAGCTATCTACGGTTCGCTTGGTGGATACGCAATCACACGGTTGGAGCTTGAGCGGTTATCCGAAGTGTCATTTACTCAAATGGCATTAGATAAGAACTATAGAAGTTCTAGAAAGATCATAGACTATTATCGTAATTTTAATGTCACCCCTAGTGCAACTGTTGCGGAAGGTGAACATCGCAATCACCCTAGCATTATTACTTATGATCAGATTACTCATAAGGATAACTTGGTTGATCAAGTCAGCCGACATATTGAGCATAGCGTTCAAAATCTGGGTATCCTAGAGAAAGAAATCTGCGTAATTGCACCTTGGTGGATGCATTTGGCAGCACTCACTCGTAACTTGGTAAACAGGTTGCCTCAATATAGTTTCGATGGGCCTGGTCTTGTACCTTTTTCGAGAGACATAGATAACTTTTGGTTCAAGTTGACTCAAATTATCCTAACTGAGCCATCGCCTAATATGTATGTTAAGCGTCTTCGGTGGGCATCTGATGTTTTATATGACATGGATCTTGCGCTAGTCGATGTTCATTCGATCCCTCCAAAACAGTTACTAAAGGCTGTCAACTCTATTTCGATAGATGAAGTCGAAGGACTCGCTTATCTTCGTGCATTCTTTGACGCATTATTTAGCGAATTGGGAATAGATTTCATGTTATATCCAATGCTAAAGGAACATCACGAATCATTCTTCAATAGCACACAGAATAGGATTGATAGGCTAAAGAACGAGAATGCATTATTTGCAACAGATATTGAGGCTTTTCGCAAGGCATTTAAACCCAGAACTGGTATCAAAGTGTCAACAATACATGGAGTGAAGGGAGGTGAATATGATGTTGTGATCTCCTTCGGTCTTCTGCAAGGTTTGGTTCCTAACTTCAATGATCCTTCTATTGAAAGTTCTAAAAAGTTGCTCTACGTAATTGGTTCTAGAGCCAGAAAAAACTTACATATTATTTCAGAAAAAGGAAGGATGATTGGATACGGTCAAAATAGAAGAGAACGTCAGCCTACAGAAGTACTACACCAATTGAATTTTGCATACGATCCAAATTTAATATGATACATGAAAGTAGAAAGCTTGGATATTTGTTGGTTAACTGTTTTACACACATCAAATAGATCCAGATGACGCCCCAGCACCGCTTGGGTTAGCAGTTAAAGATCCCAAAATTGAAACATCATCAGGAATATGCGAGGATCAGCTGATCCACATAGCGTTCACCTAATTATCGATACCGTAACCAACGTTTTCATTGAGTCCTCAGGAATCATAACAAAGTGCATTTTGCTACCAACATGCTGCCAAAACTCTGCCTCTTGTGCATATTTTTTTGCTTTTTGGATAGAGACGTTTTCTGGTAACTCGGCTTTAGTTAGCGCAGAACTTAGCAGCTTTGAGCATAAAGCCTTCCAAGGATGCTTGGGCACGCCATCAGAAAGCCGTTCCACGAATCTTTCAAGCGCGTGACGAGTCACCACGACAGGTCCAATATTCGGAACGTTGATGACCTCATCGATTTCTCTCACGGTAGCATTATCGACGTTGTATTCCTCGAAGGGATATGAGAGCCAATCGTCTCGCTTTTCTACCGAGATCTGTGCTTCCTGGTAACGGGTGAGCAAAAACCTAGTAAGGCTGTAAAGTGAATGCTGAGTTGAGCGTTGCTTCTGTAACTTTTTGATGGCTCCTTTACTGACCCGGATTTGAAGCCCATTACCGCTTCGGTTACTCCCCATCACCTCTTTCACTGACAGTAGGTGATGAATCGCATAGAGCTCAGCGGCAATTGGCTTTTGCTGCTCAGGTAGCTTGTCGTATTGCTCACCTAAATCGACCTTTAGCTCACCACCTCTTCGAAGGCCGGTCTTCCAGTAAACCGTAAACTCACCATCAATCTGCTTTGTTAACAGGGTTAATACCATCATGTTTGTTTCTCCTATTGGTTATCTTTTTTTCATTCTCCATGTTTTTTCAAATATGCAAGGCGCAAAAAAAGGGGCCGAAGCCCCTTGGATCAGATATGAACTTTCGGAAAGCCCATAGCACCGTAAACATTCAGCACATCATTCCAATCCCAACTTTTCACGCCAAGTGACGTTGGTATCGGGGGGATCAGCACTTGTGTCAGAATGCCTTTCTGCCAGGCATTTTTCTTGAGTTCATTCGCTGCATTCAGGCCAGTCTCAGAGAGATCGTGGTCTGCCCAGATGTACAGCATTTTCACATTACTTGGTGGTTCAAACCTAGCCAGTAGCGTTGCGTTCACAACCGACCAACATGTTTGCCCCGTTGCTCTGGTAACCGCTAAAGCCGTCTCTATACCTTCAGAAACACCTAGTACCTCACCAGGCTCACCAATCGGAACGGCACCGCCAGTGATTGTTCTGTCACTTGGTATGGGCATCATCTTTTTAGGCTTTTCAACCGGCGCTTTGAATCCATCTTCACTTAGGTAGATCCGATGAAACGTGGCCGAACGCCCTTGCTGAGTAACGATTTTACCTAGCAGCGCTGGGTAGCTATCGATAAACAGGCCATCTTCATCATGGTAAGGCAAGTTTGGATGAAACCTCAGCACCGAATCCCATTCAGGACGAAGCTGGGTAACAATCCCACGACGATGTAAGTAGTTCCAAACAGGTTGCGCACGAGTATCTGCAAGAGATAACGTTTCTCCCCAGGTTTGATTCAAGCGATGGATAATCGCTTTGTCCTCTTCCTGCTTTCTAGCCTTCCAATCAACAGCGTTGCTCGGTATTGGCCGAGTAGGCGCTTGTACTTGTCCGGGTTGAATACCTAGAACTTGACCGATTGCTTCAATAGACTGAGCAAAGTTCCATCCATTAATCCAAGACAACAGTTCAAAGCCATCATGAAAGATACCACAGGTATTACAAACGCCACCACCGGTATATTCAGCATCTTTGAACAGCCTAAAGCCATCACGACCGCCATGAACAGGGCAAGCCACATGACGGCCTTTTCGAGCAATAGCGGCATCAAGTTCTGGCACCAATGCCGCCAAGACTTGAAGCCATTGGCCATTAAGATATGGCCTCACTGTTTCAATTTGTAAAGGTAACGCCATATAACCTCCTTAAGTAAAATGCCGACTCCTACCACAGGAGGTAAAAGTCAGCTTGGGTCCTGCATTAGCCGTTCGGTTAATACAGGAACGTTAGTCAAGCTGGATACCATGTCGTCTTAATAGCCACATGATGGAATCACGAAGCACATCAGGATCGACAACCGCAGCCATTGCGCAAACACGAAAGCAAAATGGCGTTAATTCGTCATTTTGAATCCACGACAACACATCCTTTCGCAATCGAGTACTGACACGACCGTCTAGCAATACACGGATCGCATCCAATAGAATGCCTTCGCGTAACTGCCAGATTTCCGTGTCTGACCAAGTGACAGGGGCATCATCAAACTCAAATAGAAATTCGAGCTGTGCTGATGTGTGCTGATGGGACTGCTTTTGTGATGTAGGAGAATGGGCAATACGCCCATTCATTACAGATAACCGCGTTCGGCAAGCGAAACGCAGCCCTCGGATGCGACCACGACATGGTCAAGCGTTCGAATATCAACAAGTGACAAGGCGTCACGAAGTCGATGAGTGATGCGTTTATCAGCTTCACTGGGTTCAGGATCACCCGATGGATGGTTATGAACCAGTATCACTGCTGCCGCATTAAATTCCAACGCCCGCTTTGTTACTTCCCTTGGATACACGCTCGCTGCATCTAAAGTGCCTTTGAACAGCTCTTCAAATCGAATAACGCGATGCTTTGTATCAAGAAACAGCACGCCAAAGACTTCGTGCTCATACTCGTGCATCAGTGTTTGCAGGTATGAGAACGCCGATGATGGCTGTTCAATTTTGCGACCTTTACTCAATCGACCACGGGCAAGCTTGAGCGCCATATCTAAGATATCCGCTTCAGTCACTTGCTCAGGAACGATGTAAGTACCGGCTTCTTCGCCAGCTAAGAACTTTCTGTTTTTCATAGGAGTCTCCAAAAAAAACGGAGACGAACCCATGCCCTGACGGGGACGGAATCGTCCCCGCAGGGTGGTAAAGTTGATGTGGTTACTGAATTAACAGTTGTTGTGTTACTTCGAATAACTCACGCTTCAGATCTTTGACGTCGTTAATCACGATGCTTTGAGGAAAGAATTTCTCAACACTGCGTGTTTGAATCCCTATCCCCAGCAGCTCAAAGCCACTTCGTCTGCAACGGTCAACAATGTCATGCGTAGCAGCCCAATCATCTGGGTCACCATCGGTTAGCACTATCATTAGCTTTCGCTTCTGTTTTTGTGCCAACAAACTGTTTGCCGCAAACCACATCGCTTGTGCCATAGGGGTACAACCTCGTGGTTTTTGGTCAAAACAGGCGGCCCGATGTCGAACCGATTGCTTGGGCAATAACGCGATAGAAACTTCCTGATGAATACCAGGAAAATAACTGACCGCAGGTACAACACCCGGTATGCCTTCCAGTGCCATGGCCAAAGCCAAAGCGGCTTCATTGGCAACATGAAAGTACTTGCGATTACCTTCGCCAATGGGCTTACCCATTGAGCCCGATATATCGACAAGCAAGTGCACAGCAGCATTAGGCGCAATGCGCGGCTGCCTTTGAATAAACAATCTCGATTCACCTGCTTGTGAGGCGGCAAGACGATGGGTTGCCACTCGAAGACCGTGCCGTTTGGCATGATTCCGATTGTCCTGACTGGACTGAACCATGCCCCTAAGCCTGGCTCGAATTTGAGCGGACTCAGACGCCGATAAGGTCAAAATGGCCTCATCACCCAGCATAGCCTGCTCTGCTTGTGGCAAACTGAGTGGAGTGACGCCCTGATGTCCTTCAGCTTGTTCCGACAACACTTCTGCCACTTGTGCAAAGGTATCGGGTTCAAACTGAGCGGCACTGGCCTCTAAGGCTTGTCGCAAATTGTCAGCTTGATCAGAGTTATCTGAATCACCCGTTTCAGCAAAATCCCCCGTTGCAGACGAGTCTGTTTCTGGGGTTTGACTACCACTACTGTTATTGCTGTCATTACTCGCATCTTGTCCAATGTCATTACCGCTATCTGCATCAGACTCATCCTCTGGGGGACGAGATTCTTCTTCCAACATGGCAACGATGGCATCGACAAGTTTCAGCACTTCACCTGTAGACCCTAAGCTAGGCACTGCTGTCAGCATGGCGCTTAACCGGCTCATCGCTGCGGCAGGAAAGAGTTGCCTCACTCTTTCATCAACTGCTTGATACAAAGGCGTCAGCGCTTTCTGGCCCAGAAAATGGCATCTCAAGCGGAACAACAACCAGGCTTGCAAGTTAGATGCAGGCTCAAGCTGTTCAGGTACACACATTTGCTGTGTGTCCACCATGTACTCAATCACTTGCGAAATACTGCGCCGGGTTCCGGGGTAATCCTTTGCCAATTCGTTTTCAATGCGCACATCCTCAATGATATTGAGAAGTGCCTTACGGATCGGCTTGGACGACGCCTTCTGCACCATGTCAAAATTAGTATGCCGAATATGCGCCGCTTCATGAGCCAGATAACCCCAAGCTATCTGTTGATAGTGTGGGTCGTCTGGGTTGGCTGTTGGGATAACAATCCGCTCACCATCGGTAAACGCATCTTGACCTTGAATAAGCACCTTCACACCAAACTTTTCGCCATAAGCTGCGGCAACGATTGGTAGTGCGTTTTTTAATGGATGATTCATGGGAGTCTCCTAATCATTAGGGGGAATACTCCCTCAGCGGGAGCGTTTCCCCGCTGGGAATGTAAGTGTTTTAACCTGTGCTTTTAGCTTATCCAGGTCGTATTTTTGACCTAACCAAGCCACCAATTGAGCTGGACTCTCGTGCTGCTCAAATGACGTTTTAAGCTGGTCTAAACTCAGGATGTCATCCAATGTCAGACCGTACTGGTCTTGTAACTGAGTAGACACCTCGTGTTGATATTGCAGCCAGGCCCGAACATGAGCTGTTTGCTGCAATGCCATGTTTGGAACAAATACCATGGCCGTTACCCAAATGCCTTGTGCGTCCGCATCTGCGATCAGCACAGGGTTCTTGGGGATCACGACACTATGTGTTGAGTACGACCGTTGTACTAACGTTCGACAACACGCCACTTCTGGTATCGATTCGCTTTCAACAGCATCAGTCACACCACGAAAATGTGGTTCAAACTGGTTCAGTTGGCTGGGGTTATGGATGGTTGATTGCATAATTTCCTCTTACATAGTTCAGAGGACATGCGCCCTTCAGGGCAACATGCCCTCAAGGACGTTAAAAATAAAATGAGTTTGGTACAGTCGAACCAAGATTTGGTCTGACGGTTGGTTGGGGTATTGCACGCAAGTTATCTGCCTGAGCAGATACTGGCTGTGCGGGTTTAGGTTTAGGTTCAGGTTTGGGCATCAGTTGCCTGATATCCAATTGACCTTCACCGTGCATTCTCATCTTGTCTGGATCAGACAAAATTAAAATGGTCGCCATCAGTTCGTGATAGAGATTGTCTGTCACAGGGCCGGTCTTCGGCAGACGAACAAATAAATTGTCCATCGCTTCCACCATCGGCTGAACTCGATGATCCAGGAATGACAAACCATCCAACTTGTCTCTTAACCGTTTGAGAGGATTAAGGGCTCGCTGGCTGATTTGATTCTTACCTGCAACGGAACGCTCAAACAGTTCGTTGGCATCACGAGCCACCTCCCTAAAGAGGGTGTGTCCCATACCATTGACCTTGTCATCTAAGCCACCAGCTTGGTCAGCCGGTTGCATTCGATAGATGGCATAATCGAACTGAAGCCGTTGTTCCACGTCTTCGATGGGTGATAATGCACGCCGGATTGCATCTGCAAATTCCGGGTGTTTTGCAACCCAGTCAAACGTCACCTGATCATAGTTGTCCAAGAACAACTGCTTGCACTGCGCAAACTCCTGACCGATCCGGTCAAGCTCTGGAACAATCTGATCAATTCGGTCTTCAGGGACGGCATAGCCACCTAAGAACCGCACACCGACTTGCTCACACAAACGCTGCGCTTCTTTCTTAAGCCGTTCAAAGTTCGCCAATGCCTCTGGGTCGCAAATTTTTTTACTCCCTAAGCTGGCAACATCCTTCGGTGGAAGTTGGCTGCCATTGGCTAATCTGAAATCTTCAGGCCTTAGTTTTTTTCTACCGCTCCAGATGGAACAGTCGATGTGACAAATCAAAAGTTTGTCGAGGGTTTGAATACTCATAGTGCATCCTCATGCGAGATGGGGACGCACCACTCCCAACAGGAGCAATGGCCCCCGCTTGGGTGGTAGTAGTTGACGCGCTAATGGCAATACCACTATCAGAAATAGTAATTTTGCGAATCAGGCGACGATTGGTTGAGATCGATTTTCACAGGCATTAAGTCCAGTGCTTCAGCTATCGGGCGAACCCGCTCTAAATCACTGCCTAGCAACCGCAATACATCTTTTTCCAACTTCAGTTGGTCGGATACTTCTATCCCATCAGGACTCGCTACTGTGAGCGAACATAGTGGTGGTAATTGACGCTTAAAGGCCAGTAACAGCAACAATGGCCATGGGCCATCATCAGTGTTAACAATGCCAGCGCCTTCACCTGACACTATGCTGATTTGATTGGTACTAGGTAATCCGCTTTTGCAAAACCCTAATGACCATTCTCCAATCCTGACCTGGTTATCATCAATAACAGCCAAGCCATAGGCTTCAAGCAGCTTTGCCATATCGAACAACGCTTTTTGCGCCAGCGAGATTTGGCCATTGACGTCCTTGCGAGTACGAAACTCCCAACTGACGTTATTGGCACACGCGACGCTATCTAGCGCATTTGAGAGTTCAAATGGCCGCCCTTGATGATCAATGCCGACGTGTCCAACCAATCGATAACCCTTGTTGATTTTCTCATTGATTCGTCGGTCTGCTTCAGCGTTAGGATCAGTCGAATCAATCAATCGCTGCTGCGACAATTGACCTGCTTTTCCAAACCGAACTTCAATCTCCTGGTTATCTGATCCAACGTAAATGGCCCATTCTTTGGCTGTCCCATCAGAATGACTGTAACGGTAAAGAGCAAAGCACTTTTCCATCATCAATCCTCCCAGTGGTCACCGAAGACATCAGCGGCAATACGGTGAATGGCTTCACGTTGCTCCAACTCAGCACGAGCCGTCAAAGACCGAACCAGTGCATACTCCACTGCGTTAGGAGCGCCTTTAAAAGCAAGTGTTAACTTTGCCCAGCGCACCAAGGTCCGAGTGGACATGGTGATACTGAGTTCTGCACCGCCATCCGCGCCCCCAATAAAAAGACGACGAATGTCACCAGCCACCTTCACCATTTTTTGGCGAAAGACCTCTGGTAAGCCCGGCGCAACGTTCTCCAGAATGGCTTCCTCTACAGATGGTTCTGCATAGGTCGCTTCAATGATTCTAAAGCGATCAAGGAAAGCCAAATTCTGTTGAAGCACACCTTGGTACAAGCCCGTCTGGTCACCGCTGCCCGCACTGTTGCCGGTAGCGATAAAACGAAACTTGTTATGTGGCATGATGATCTCTCCGCCATTTTGTGCGATGACCAACGGGGCACCTTCCAAAATGTCATTGAGCCCAGCCAGTTCAGCAGGCTCAGCAAGATCCATTTCATTAATGATCAGCAAATGGCCATGCTTCACAGCCAGTGCCAGCGGTCCATACACAAAGGTCATGTTGCCATTAACCAGTGTGTGGTGACCGATAAGATCGGACAACTCCAATCGACCGTGCGCAGTAATTTGCTGAACAGGCCAATTCAATCGAGAAGCAACTTGGCAGATTAGCGAGGTCTTACCGCATCCAGTTGGGCCTGTAATATACAAACCGTCACCGTCTGGGTTAGACAAGAACGCCAATACGTCACGTAAGTCTTCTTTTCTAAAAACATACTCGTCCTTGCGAACGGGAATGTTTGGATGGGTAGTGTCGGCACTAAATCCTTCCAGAACGAAAGCATCAGGAGCCGGGACATTAAACGCTTGATTCACTTGAACCAAAAATGGGGATTGTTCAGTCATGGTAAACCTCATCAGTTTTGACGAGGCCTCATGCCCCAGCAGGGAATGAAGTCCCCGTCGGGTGGTGTGTTGATTGTGGTATGGCTGTGTATGTAAGAGTTCAGCTCGCTCTATCATTCGTACCCAGCATTGGCTACGAGTGAAACTGCTTTCTGATGCACTCGATGTAAGCGCATGAGAAAGGAGCCGAAATCGGCTCCAAGTGAACGTTAAAAATAAAATGAGCTCGGCGAGTCACCTGGCAGAACCAAGTTCTCTTGCTCAAGGCTGATTTTGATTGGTGTTTCAACGGGCTGCTCTGGCTTATTGGTGCTGATACGCAACCGCTCTTGTGGCGCTTTTCGGTAAGCGGCTAAAACCTGTTCGTCCAGTTCGCCTAATTTATCGGTGGCCAATTGCTTATAGTCCACAGTGCCCGCCATCATGTAGCGGCTGAGTTTGACCCCAGCATAATCCGCATGAGCGTAATTACCCATCATAGCGACCAATTTTGACTGAGCTTCTCGCATTTCCTCTTTCAAAGATTTAATGTGATTTTCCAGTCGGACAACTTCGGCATGTGCTGAGCAATACTGCCGAGACAGCGATGTCCAGCGGTATTGGGCTTCACCCTTGGGAACAAAACAATCTTGTTCAGGGCATTTTGACGGTTCTTTTTTGGTCTGTACTAACTCCCAAAACTGAAGCGCTGTTTCTTGCAATTCAGTTAAGAACGCCGCGTCTCGTTGTATTTCAAACTCAATCAGTTGATCCTCAAAATAGAATACCAACCAACCACGCGTGCTATTGGCGACCAGTATTTGATGCTGAACTTGCACCCAATACAACTGGTACGCCTCACTTTGTTCTCTGTGAGCTTGCACATCCTCAAAAACTGACTGGCAAGGACATTTCAATTCAACGGGTTCACCCGCATCGTTGATGCCATCAAAGCTGGCCCGAAAGATTGCGTTATGATCGGCTTCTGCACATAACGGCAGAAGAAAGTCATTGTGCGCATTCTCAAATGCTCGCCTTGCTTGAGGCTCCAACCGAATACCGCGAAGCACATTAGGATTATTCGACAGGTCTTCCGGTAATACGAATCCGGTTTTTTCTGCCCACAATCGCCAAGGTGTTTTGTAGGGTGAACGCCCCATAATAATTGGGGCTTCAGATGCCGTAACCCCTGCAATGCGCCACTGGTGCCATGCAGGAGTACGTTGTGATAGGTCGATAACCTTCATATTGCCTCCTTTGAGGGGAGACTCCCCCGAAGGAGAGAACTCCCCTTCAGGGTTAAGTGGTTACTTTGCAGCTTGCGCTAACGCTGTTTGGTGCTGAACAACACTTGCTTGAACCGAATCAATTGCCGCTTTACCGGCTTGAATCGAACCTACGACAAGGGCAACAACCAATACCAAGCGAAAAAGTGAGGCTGATTTAGTCATGGAAGATCTCCAAAAAAAGACGAGACCTTCCCCCTGACGGGAGAATAATCCCGCCAGGGTTAGTAGAATGAATGCGTGGCGCTAAGAAGCTAAAGGCTGTGTGAGCGCTTTGGCTGCTTGTTGCTGTGCATTAAATATTTCTTGTTTCGCAAACGTCAGTTCAACACCTTGAAAATGTTCATTGGCATATTCCAATGCACTATTCCATGCGTTTGAAGCTTCCGCCCGCTCGATAAGCTTGTAAACAAGCCCTCGGGTTCGATCATCAACTTGCTCGGGTGGAATCACAGATGGCTCAACAACATGTGTTGCTTGGCCTTCGATAATTCGCTCCGCTTCGTCTTGATCGAAAATTCCCACAAAGCCAAACGCAATGCGGGAACACTGGATCATGGATTTATGTCTTAGCATTCGCTTAGTGTGCGTCTGCCATGGACCATCTACACGGTAAGGGCCATTTTTGCCGTTACCTTCAAAAGGCGGTCGATAGACTTCATCCAGGTATTCAGTGATTTTGACTGGGTGCGAACGGTCGCGCCGGTAGATGATGCATTCCATCCATTCCGGGCATTCTTTCGCGCCATCCAGTGAGACTTTGTTTTCTGAAGTCTTAAACTCCATGCCATCAAACTGGTCGTGTTGATTGATGATGCGAGACCATCCATCGACACCTACCACTGGAATAATTCCAGCTTGCTTATCAGGGAACGCAAAAATCTCTTTGGTGAAAGGGTTCAAGCCGTACTGATCTGCAACCACCAAGAGCGCCATCATCTGCTCATTGGTCGGTGCACTACCGTCACGTTGCTTAAATGCTGTTGCTTTTAGGGTATCGAACAACTTGTTTGGATCGACACTAAAGCGCTCAGCAAAGCGTTGGATTAGCTTTGGTTTTTCCATTATGGACTCCGACAATCAAAGTGGGAGTCTGCCCCTGACGGGAAAGTACTCCCGACTGGGTTAAAGCGTTTTCGCTCGGTTAGAAATCTGGTTCAGGATAAGTTTGTGCCCAATTAGCTTGGGAGCCCGCATCATCCGCCGCTGATGGCACAGATGCTTTGTTCACACTATCAAGAAGCAGAAACTCGTCCGCGTCCACTTCGGTCAATCGATGCTTAATACCATCTTTCTCCCATGAGCGCGTGCGCTGAGGCCCTTGAACAAAAAGCTTCGCTCCTTTTTGGATTAAATCTTTTGCTCTTAGCCCTAACTTAAATCCACCACGATCTCGAAAAACGACCCGATGCCATTCCGTATGCTCTTTGAGCTCATTGGATTGACGGTCGCGCCATTTCTCAGAAGTGGCCAGCGAAATGCTGGTCACCAAATCACCTGATGGATAGGCTCGCGCCTCTGGCTCAGAGCCAACGTAGCCTATGAGTGTTACTTGGTTTTTCATGATGTTCTCCTCGTCTTAGTTGAACTCTGTGCACACAGTTGCTTCTACCCGGCTGGGCAAAGAAGACTGACGACGCAGATAGGTTGGTATTTCGAGTAAAGCCATATCGTACTGATGTGGCTCTTTGTAAAACGCAGATGTCAAACGGGGCATACCAGGAGCTTTAGGCACTGCCATTGGACGACGTTTTGGTGTTGGTGTGAGCAATCGCTTGATTTGAGTAAGTACAAATCGAAACGGGCGCACGCTTTGACGAGCAAGCAATCGCAAAAGCGACCAGCTCAGTTTTGCAAGCAACATAATGCCTGCGATTTGGATAATAAATCCGAAGATATATTCCATTGGTGACTCCTTAATTTGGTTGTGAAGGAGTCCCCCCCAACTGGGGAGAACTCCCCCAGTTGGGTGGTGAAAAGGCGAACCGCAAGGAACGCATGGTTGAGCATGTAAAAACATGCAGGCTATTTGTTTAAGGAGGCTAGCTACCTCTTAGTACCACTGAGAAAACTCAGCGGCGGGCTTCCTTTGAGCTCATGCTCTCAGGCGCAGATATCACTGAAACAGATCAGCAATATTTGATAGTCAGTGTAACCGTCTTATCCAGACAGGATAGTTAGAAAGATGCTCAATTCTTCCATCTAGCTGAAAGGCCATTACTTCACAGAGGATTAGGCTAGGGACTGATTATTGTCATATCAGGAGCAAACTTATGGCCCAAGCAAAACCCAATTACTCAAAACCCATCTTTGAACAATCATTCACAATTAACAGCTTACAGGCACAACGTGTCGTTGACCGTGTTTTTAGACGGACGGTCAGTGCGCTTTACGGAATCGATGTGATCCTGCGCATCATTGGCGATGAGAACGAAATTGATGAAGTGGAACAGATCATTAGCCAGTTGATCGAGGATTGCGCTAAAGCGGTAGACAACGAACAAGCTCGTTTGGACAAACTGATGGAGTCCAACGGCATCGATGAAGTACCTGACTACACCGACCCAATTACCTTCAACGCCAAAATAAGCTCGCCCCAAGTTGGCCAGTTTGTTGGCTTAGTGCGCAAACTCGATGCGTTGATGATCTCAATGGACACACTCTGGTTATCTAGCGTGCTTAGCAACAAGCAACGTGTTGATGGTAACTACGCATGGCAACAGCGCATCATCAAACTGGCTCGACGCATTATTGATATAGAAATTCGAGCACGAAAATCTGCCCAAGCTAAGGGTAAAGAAGCAGAAGTTGAGCAAGCGGTGCCTTCAACCGATGACGATATCACTGAAGAGGAAACAGATACCCCCGCCAACTAGGCTCCCATCAACCAGCCCCTCTCGAAGGGGCTCTTCATCTTGCTGTATTTTCTATCAAAATCATTAAAATGAATTTAACTGTCATTTTTGGCCAATTTACATGAATAGAACTAATTTTCTCGTTACTTTCTTGATAGCGTTGTTCGCACTACCTGCATTTGCAGAACACCCAACATCGTTCAGTCAGGCAAAACGATTTGCCCGAGAAATTTACCAAGACAACCAAAGTACGTTTTACTGTGGATGTAGCTATAGCAATGATGGTGCGATTGATGCTACATCTTGCGGATATGAACCAAGGAAGCAACCGAAACGAGGTGAACGCTTAGAGTGGGAGCATGTTGTCTCAGCATGGGAAATTGGCCATCAACGCCAATGCTGGCAAAACGGTGGACGTCGGAACTGTGAAAAGAATGATCCTGAGTTTTCTAAAATGGTGTCGGATCTCCATAACCTCGTACCATCAGTAGGAGAGCTCAACGGGGATAGATCAAATTTTCGATTTGGCATGATTCCGAACGAACCAAGAGCCTATGGTCAATGTGATTTCGAAGTTGATTTCAAAGACCGCCGAGCAGAACCACCAGCTAACCGACAGGGTGATATTGCTAGAATTTATTTCTACATGCGAGATCAATACGACCTAAGACTAAGCAGACAACAAACTCAGCTATTTGAAGCTTGGGCAAAAATGGACCCAGTTGATGAATGGGAAAAAGTACGTGATTTGAAGATTGAAGTCATTCAAGGTAAGTCTAATTGCTATGTATCAGGCAGCTGCTAGCATGTATCCACAACCTAACTCAAGTTTTTATTCAGACCACGTAATTGTAAATTGTCACCAGATTTTTTAGACAATTAAGATGTATTGAGTCTCGCCCAGAAAAGGTTTGTAATTAGCAAAGTATCTATGGCGACTTTGAGAGGAACGGCGGCTATCAATGCTCATGAATGAGTGGAACCGTCAAAAAAATAAGGGAATTAATATTGATTAAGAATGAACTCATACGATTTATGCAAACGTTAACCGGTGATGATGTAGCGATAGGAATACGAAAAATCGCTAACCTCGTTCTTGACCATTTAGATACGTTGGAGCCTTTAGGTACAGCACAAAGCCGACGCGCAAAGAAGATTGTAGATTTTACTTCAGGCAATTGGGATAAACTATCTGATGTGATCGCGGAAGCTGCTACTGAGGATAGCAGCAGCGAAAATACCATTAAGCTGCTTAAATCAATTAGCGTTGGTCCATTTCGCGGATTTGCTAAAGAAGAGACATTAAACCTCAATAATCTTCTTGTGCTAATTTATGGCCCAAATGGTGCTGGCAAATCAAGTTTTTGTGAGGCGCTAGAATTTGGTTTGCTGGGGGCTGTAGAAGAAGCTCAAAGCAAACGATTTACTCCCGCGCAATACTTAAAAAATGCTCATGTTAATCGCTATATCGCTCCTGCCATTGAGGGAGTGAACAGTAAAGACGAAACAGTTGTTGTTTCACCAGATGAGTCTCGATATCGTTTCTGTTTTGTTGAGAAGAACCGTATTGATAGCTTTTCTCGCATTGCGGCACAATCACCTGCCAAGCAAACAGAGTTGATTTCAAGCTTGTTCGGTCTGGAAAGCTTTAACATCTTCGTCAAAGATTTTAGCCGTGAGCTTGATGAACGCCATATCGATTTAGTTGGAAAAAAAGGACTTCAGCTAAAAGAAAAACAACAGCAACTTGCAGTTCATCATCAGACGATAAAAGACAATCAAGAAAATCTAAAAGTAACGACTGTTCATGAGCAAGATCTGGCAAAAACACTTGACCCTAAAATTGATTTTCAGCAAATGCTCGTGACTTTGGGAAGCGAGGAAAAGCCAGGTGAAATTCAAGTCTTAGATGCAGAGTTGCAGAAAAAGCAGCAAGACATAACTAACCTGTCTGTTAAAAAGTTAGATGAATGTAAAGGAAACCTTGAGACAGCAAATCAAAACTTGATTGAAAAGTCTACTGAAATTGCCAAAGCAAGCGAAAGTCTATCATTTAAGCAACTATATGGCGCTGTGCTTGACTTAAGAGGTACCAGTGAAAACCAGTGCCCAGCTTGTAAAACGCCTCTAGAGCAGGTCACACAGAACCCCTTTGTGTTAGCCACATCCGAATTAGAGAAACTCGGCTACTTAGCGAAATTAGAGACGGAACAGGCGCAGGCAAAAGCTGAATTTTCTAGAGCAATTCAGTCGGTTCATACCATAGTTTCTGCTTGTGTAAAATATAATGGAGACGGTGAAAATCCTCTTCTTGCTCACATTGTTGACGACAGTATTAAATTAGATTGGTCCTGGTGGGAGGCTCTGACTCAAGAAGGTGAAGAAGTGCTATCACCGTGGGCACTCTTAGCTGAACAAGTTAAAAATCTTGAACAGCGCGATGTTGAAGTCAAACAAGCAAATGAGGATAGAAAGCTTAAACAGGAAAAGCTTAAAAAACTTCGTGAATTTAAAGATCAGGCAACAAAGTTACAAGCCCAGAGAACTACTTATGAAGATGCGATAAAGAAAGCGCAAAAAGCGATCAATACCTTCGATGAAGAAAACAAAGAACTAATTACTGAAGCTGAAGCAGAGAAAGCAGTTGTAGAAACGAATAAACAAATAGCAGTCAGCTACAAAAAATTCGTCGATATGCTCTTTGATTATAAAGATCAGCTACCCAGTAAACTTGTTGCTGATTTAGGTGAACTTGTTGTGCAGTTATACAATGCCTTTAATCGTTATGATGCACCTAAAGATCAACTAGCTGGAATAAAGTTACCGTTAGTTTCAGGCGAACGTATTGAAATTGCTTATCAGTCTGAGCCAACAAAGTTCTTTGATGCTTTACACGTGCTGAGTGAAGGCCATATTCGCTGTATTGGCCTATCTATCCTGCTGGCTAAAAACTTGAAAACTAACAGCCCGCTTCTCATCTTTGATGATCCTGTTAATGCGATTGATGATGAGCACCGTAAAGCAATCCGAGAAACTCTATACAAGGATGAATTTTTCAAAGAGAAGCAGATCATTTTGGCCTGTCATGGTGAAGAATTCCTCAAAAATATTCATCAAGATATTGGAAGAAAGGCAGCCAGAGAGTCGGCAACATACAAATTTTTACCACAACGTGGGGAATCACACATTCAGGTCGCATCTTTCTCTTGCCCACCTAATTATGTGCTTGCTGCAACTACTCATTTTGAAAGTGCAGAATATCGTAATGCATTAGCCTCCTCACGACGTGCCTTAGAGTACTTAAGTGAAAAAGCTTGGCATCATTACAGTAAGTACTGTGATAAACGCGATGATATGATAAGCGTTTCCAAGAGAGCTCCAAACTTGCCTCACGACTTAAGGGCTCTTACTGAAAATTTAAAGGCTAAGATTAGTCGTTCTAAAGCAGACATTCCTAACAAGTTACAAATTGTAGAAGCATTTGACTTACTTCTTGGGGTCAACGGGCAAGATCCTCATTGGCTGTATTTGAATAAGGGAACACACGATGAAACCGATAGAGATGAGTTTGAACATGGGACTGTTGAAACAATAGTTTCATCTTTGGACGCTCTTGATAAAGCGCTGCTTGGCCACTAGGTTGCAGATAAAAATAAAGCTTTTCTGGCAAACTGGTGGAAACGCTAATACAACTAGCCCAGCTAACGCCGGGCTAGTTGAGCAATTTCTTTTAATTATTACCCGAAATTTCTTCCGTCGCCTCCTGGCGAAGTTTCTGGGTATCCATTCCGTTTAGCCGTTCAATGGCTCTGTCTGCGGCACTTTGACGGTTTCCATCAACGTTTAGCGTACTTCCTGAGCCAGTGAGTCTCTCAAGATCCAGTGAAGGTATTTCAGGTAGGTTGCCCGTGATCGATAAGATACCTATCCATTCATCGAGATTGACTTGGCTCCAATCTACCTGGTTTAACTGACTCGCAGTCAAACCTTCACAGTTTGGTGACTTGGCACTGCCCCAACCAAGGCCTAATTGCGGACGCACTTGTTCTTGAATGATCCGTGAAAGTGGCGAAGTAAAGCAGCAATATGACTGCCGTTTTTCAACACAGGCACCTAAGAACTTAGACTTGCAGTAAGAGCCAATGTAGTGGCAACTCTTCAATACCCGCTTGGCGTTCATTTCAAACTCACTCTGCTCACATTTCCAGATAAGCTGAATGAGGATCATGGTGACTGAGTAAATCATGTAGGCCGTCATAACCGTACTCAGAACCGCGCCCGCAGCTCCTCCCAGTGCAAAGTTACCACCCGAAACGACACCATCGGCTCCAACCGCGCCACCAACGTTGCTAAACAGTGCCGATTGCGCCCCCGAACCAAAGGTCGTACCTACCCATTCAGCCGTTTTGTTGGTCAACACCTGCATGAAGCCAGTCGCAGCTTGCTCCGCTCCAGCGCCAGCAGCCGTTGATGGCCCGGCCCCAATGAGAGAGTCCCATGCAGACACAAAAGGCTCTTTAACCGCACTCCAAGTGCTCGTGATTGGCTCTCTAAGGGTATTCCACGAACCATAGATTGCCGAAGACGGATTCATGGCCATGACTGCCGTATCAAGCTTGTTAACCGCCACTATCATCGTGATGTAATCCGATAACGACACGCCACTTGGCTTTTCACAGCAATCCACTATGCCACCAACGGCTTTTTTGCACTGGCCAGCATTACCTTTAAAGACCGTACACTCGACGTTATCTTGGCCATCAGCTCCCGTACATGACATATCATTGGTCATAAACTGCGCAGCATTGAGCATCGCAGCGGCCTCTGCAAAGTTAGCCTGCTTGATTGACTCTGGCTCTAAACAATCTGTGCCCATACAGCGAACTGGCCCCTCACAGTTGTATTGAGTTTCCATTCGTGCATTTTGCACTTCTACGCTTTGTCCGCAGTCATACACCAAACTTTGGATATAGCAGAAGCCTTCATGACCAGCCCCGCCTTCAGTGCATTCGGTTCTGACATATTGGCAAGCCGGGTTTTGCTCTAGCGCGGCACACGTATTGGTGGTCGTGTTTTGTCCGTTATTGACGATAGTTTGAGTATTACCATTGGCATCTACCCAGCTATCTGAGCTGCCCATGTTGAACTCAGGATGAGCAGTCGAAGCATTGTAGGTCGCTCTTGCCCTCCAGCATGAGAGTCCCTGTCCATCAGAACTGCCGCGACTGGTTAAATGAGCAGGAGACGAAACAACCGCCGGATAAAGACTTCCAAGATTGGCCAACTCGCCACTACCAACCGTTAACCCGTCGATTCGTTTTGTGCCCGTATCCAAACACTGCCACTGCACCGCAGTAAACTGATCCGTTTGCATCAAGCATTGCTCTATGCCCGGATCACTTGATTGATGAACAATGTCTTGCTCTAAGTACTTGCCAGAGAAGGTCAATGAAGCGCTCAGTTTCGCAGGAAACAAACACTTCTGAACTTCTCGGCTGCAAGTGTCGAAATCGACTTTGTTCCAGCCGGATTCGCATCTGGAACGAGTGACTTCCTGAGGTTCATGCCACGAAATAATCGACCCATTAACGACCTTGCACAATGAGCCAACCAAGGTTCCTTTTGGACAGGTCATTTCAGGGTACTTAATGGACGGTTTCGTCTCTGTGACCGCTTCTTTATTGCCCGTCAGTGAGAGTGTCGTTTTCCAACCATTTGCCTTTGACGGCGACTCGGTGATTTTTATCTCAGTATTTTGATTATCAAAAACTCTCAGTGTCGCGTTTCCAGTTTGCATAGTACTGCTGTGCTGTGGAACAAAGCTGAGCGTTTCAGAGCTAAAGCAACCGCGCTCAATGTACAAGCTTTGTTGATGTGTTTCGGCGGATACACGTCGCTCTAACTGACACTGAGTAAGCGTGCTGATCTTTTCGCACACCTGGTAATCCGGTACATGCTTGGTTTCCGTAAATGGCGTAATCGTCTGAGTAGGCTCACAGGCCTCAAAACTACTTGGCATAAGGTTGGATACCACACACTTTGGATCGCTGGTTTGCAATCCACAGTCATAGGTATCGGTAAAACGCATGCATTCACCTTTATCATTGGTTTCGGCACATTCTGAAGACATGAAGCCACAGGAAGGATTTGCTTCAAGCACTTGGCAGGCCTGATTTTCAATCCCCTTATAGCTTTCGTCATCCACACTCACTTGTACACGCCGACACAAAGGCGATATGCCAGTCACAGGGCTTGGGGCAAAGTAGGATTCACAAACTGAAACACCATTGACCACCGTACATCCGTTGGTTGAAGAAGGCTGATCCGTGCATTGAATGCTGTAGTCTGAAAACTTCGTCGGGATATCCGCTGCTTGTTCGATACAGGATTGCGGCGACCAACTATCATTCATCACCACCTTGGTTGGATCAAAGCGCACCTTGATGCGCGCATACCCCTCACCACTACCCGTAACCGATACGCGAATTTTGACTGGCACTTCTAAACCGGGCTCTACCGCTTTTAGCTTGGCGGTGAGGTCAGTATTAGGATTGCGTTCCCAACTGGTACTAAGCTCGCAGCGACCTGCCGTTTCTGGTGGAAAGTTATTGTTCGGCCCAGACCAGACTTTCTGATCGCCAAGCCACACTTGCATGTAGTCATCCCATTTGGCGTACTCAAGAACGGCTGAGGTAATCGCATCGGGGTTCACGACTTTGAGTGTGATGGCCTGTTCGAACACTTTACAACGACCACTCCAGTAGTTGTCGCCAATTCGTCCTATCCAAACTTCAAGACACCCCTTACCACAAGAGCGAAGGTTCATCGGTCCAGAAACATGCTCAATAATGCCTGCCGTGTAATCGTGAGTAATAGTGCAACTGTTAACCGCTGTATTGAGCCTGTCGCATTGCTGGTAGTTTGGGTTGCCTTCACCTTGAGACTCACAGCCTGGGAAGCTTTGGGTTAATAGATTGGGGTCAGTTTGAACCGCATCAGTTAATGCCCACAGCGGATCATTGACCATATCTGGCCGCGACCTGTCTTTGATTTGCTGTAGCGAGCGAAACGCTTCACCCGTAGCGCCACTTTCGGATGTCATGCTCTCTTGGCGCTGCGTCCCCAATTGATTCATACTGGCATCAGAGCCATAAACGCCCGTTAAGACATCCAATGAGCCCTGATCCATACCAGGGAAAAGCTCTTGCAAGTTAATCGTCTCATTACCACTGCCATTCGGCACCGACAATGTATTGCCATTGAGTGCGGGCATCGTCCAGTTTTGCAGCAATTGCTTACCTTCCTGTTGTCCGCTTAGACCGGATTGGCGCTGCACATCAGCGGCCACACCATGTAAGGGCAAGCACGCCATAGTGATAGATAAAATACCCGCTAACACTCGGGTAAAAAATGTTGGTTTCATAGTTAACCTCCCGAGTTACAGCAGTCTTGCCAGCGCCACAGAATATAGAGCGCATCTTCACCGGCACCGGGGATCGTTCGCCACTCTCCCCATTTCATGGTGCTTTCACCGATGACATGCGCACTTTCAGTTTCCGGTACAGGGAAGAACATACTCATCTTGTATTGGGATTTCGGCAGCATGGGTTCGATAACAGGTCGGCATAACGCACTGTTCCCCATTGTTCGCCTTGCAAGACCACGCCTGTGTTGAGCCGCGATTGCTCGCGCTGCTAAATGGCTGGTGTTTTCTGCTAATGAGCCAAAGGCTAAGGTATGGCCAGATAAGGGATAGAGATGGCCCCAACTGCCAGCACACCAAAACAACTGGTCGACGGGTTTACCAAGCGTTGATGAAGCAGCGTCAGCGGTACAAGCAGATATAGCCAATGGATTGGCAACGGCAGCCGCTTCAGGCTGAGTAAAAAAGGCCAGTTCATCGTTCAGCCATGTTGGGTCCAATTCCGACAAATACATCAAGTCAAAGTCCATGTAACCATCGGCATTGCAATTGCCATCCATGAACAAATCGAGCATAACCAAAAGCGGAAAGGCGTAATAATGGTAATGGTAGAAAGCGAGATCACCGGTGTCGTATTCACCTTCGCCATGACCACCTTGCAGTCTCCTATCACCTAACGGTAAACGAATCCCTCCCAGGGAAGGCGAACAACCCGGCGTTCTGACCAATTCAATCAGACGCGCTGGCTCCCACATGCTGGTAACAATACCTGGCCTTGGCACGCCTAAGTTGTCTTCACATAAGCAAAATGACTTGTTTGATGCGCCGCTTGGGACACTGCCTGAGCCAAGCGGAAGACCTGCAACCCGGATAGGAAAAATGCATGACCAGCAAACATCCGTCAGCAACTTGCCCGACAATAAACCCGCGTCTGGGCAGGTCAGTTCGGCTTTTGCAGGAATAGATGCGCCCAGGACAAGCATGACAACGAGAGTCCGCACCAGACGATACGAATTATTGAGCTTTTGCATGAACAAGCTCCTTTGCTGGAATTTCTTCTATTTCAAACGCGAGCCCCTTTGCTTGAACAAACGATGGGGTGACTTGCAAATCAAAGCGCTGCTTTAGCGAGGCATTGAGAAGGTAAACCGGACTGTCCAATGTCTTTTCGAGCGCATTGAGGCGATTCCAGCCTTGGGCACGGTCGAGCTGCGTGGTGATAAGAGTAATGCGGCGCAGTGTCCTATCTTGCGTCTCAAGCCAATGCGCTACTGCGTCCACTTCTTCAGCGTTCGACGCATTAAAGACCACGAGCTGCTGAGTAAATGGCAAGGCTTTTAGCGGGTTAATACGCGTTCCTGCTGGGATCAATGTTCGGCCATTGGCATCCAATAGTGGCCGCTGTATGACGATGGTTGGATCAACCATTCTTATCCGATACTGCGTTGCTTTGGGTAAGTCAGTAAATGTTTGGCGAGACCAGAAACGCTCAATGGCTTTTTTCTTTAACGCGCCGAGGTCAAGCGACTGTAAACGCTGCATCGCCACCTGCATCAAATCCGGTTCTAAAATCGAATGAATTGGACCGCGTTGACCCAATGAACCGCTATTGCCAGTTTCAATTTGGCGCTGCAACCAGTCCTTGCTGTAAACCCCTAGTGCACTTGCAGTCACCTTGTCATCTTCTATGCGGAAAATGGCAGGCACGCTAGTCACCCGCCAGTGCACAAAGGCTTTCGGATCGATTCGAACCTGAGGAACAGGATCAAGTCCCGCCATCAGGGTATGCCAATCACGGATAGCCGCCCCCAAGGTCTTTCCTTCAGGAATTCCCCGAAACAACACAATAGCGCCGGTAGCACTGGCCTCTTTAAATAGCTGCTTCAGTGACGAATCACCCAATGAAGACGACGCAAATATCAACCATTCATCGCTGTGTTTGAGCGACACAGGTTGTTCAACCGGTGCAAAAGGCTCAATAAATCCAGATGAGCCATCCACAGCACTTTGTAAAATGCTGCGGCTCATTTCGACGATCTTTTTGTCCTCGTCAGACAACGGATAAGGCTCTTGTGCCCAGGACACTTGAACCCAAGCCAATGGAGCAACCAACAAAAATAAGAGGTATAGTCTTCTCATCATCCACCTCCTACCAAAGCGGCCAAGCGCGACCGACAATCTGCTCGCGCTTAACGGCATTCCAATAGCGGGAGTCGAAACTTGTTGCAGCCTCGCCGGAAAACCAATATTCGTTTTCTTGCAGCGTCAATGAGCGGCTAAATTGTGATTCCGCGACACCAAGACGCTGGGCTAATGCCATGCCGGTAGAGACTTGAGCACCATTCACCAGCACATGCTCAGGAGTCACATTGACTTCATCCCCAGGCATCCCTGTTAGGCGTTTCAGCATACGAGTACCGTCGTTATATAACGGAGCGAGTCCTTTTGAGTGGAAGGCATACAAACCATCCTTAACGGGCTCTTTATTCCATAGGTCAATCAGATACACCGTGGTATCAGGCAGGCAGCGCTCTTGCTGGGTATCAATACCTATTCGGTAGCGCATCATGGCGTAGGTGCCTACCAAGGCCATGACTAACGCAAGAACGGTCAACCGAATGAGATATGGCCGCCAAGGTATTCTTTTACGGAGTATCTGCATGAGACACCTCCTTTGAGCCAACTGGCACAAATATGGAATCATCAGCACCCACCACCGCTTGGGCATCCAGCACGATAAAACCGGCTGCTTTTAGCTTTTCAATTTGCTGATTGGTCTGAAGCAACCTGGATTCGATGTCTTGTTCGCTGGCATTGGGGCCCAGTGACAACACCGCCTCCCCAAAATCCACGACTGCAATGGGCGTACTTAACGCCAACTGGCTGTGGATGGGTTCGAGTGTTTTCATTAAGAGCCAGCTGGTCATTAAACCGCTACCAGCAACAGACAAAGTAATAGAGGCCATAAATGGCCAAAGCGTGAACTTATTCATAGCCTCGCTCCTTTAACAGCTCGGAAATGGCATCAGCAACAGAAAGGCCTTTGCGCGTTAACTGCTTAATCGCGTTTACATCTTCTGCACGGGACGAGTACAACAGCTTGTGAAACGGATCGACGATGAGGCGGCCAATCCCGGTGCCCATCTCGGTAATAAAGAAAATTTCGGAATAGACACCAGTGACGGTATGAACCGTTTTCAGGTATTCATAGCCGCCTTCACCTAGTGGCAAGCGACCTTCTTTTTTGAGTGCGTTGATGGTTTCAGCTTTTTGGCCAAGCAGGTACATATTGGCCGAGTTTTCAGCGATGGCTTTACCTGTAGGGCTGTCATACAAATCGTTGACCGATTGCGTTACCGTTACAGCACTGCCACCATATTTTCGAAATCGACGGTAACCCGTCTCGATGAACTTACCGACATCACCTTGAGTCAGCAGATCCCAGGCTTCGTCAATAAACACAATCTTGCGACGATCCCGCTCACCTAAGTACATCTCCTGTTGGATTTGGTAGATAAGCTGAAGCAACACTACTTGTTGTAGATGCTTACGCCCCTTGAGCTCTTCCAACTCCAGAACGGTGAAACGGTTTTTGAAGCGAATATTGTTGTGACCATTAAAGAAACGGCCATATTCGCCCTGTGTCGTAAACGGATAGAGCTGCTCACCCACGTCTTGCACACGTCGGTCTTCGTGATTTTTCAAGGCCTCTGCCACATCATCAACCAACATGGCACGACCTTTTTTCTCCCACAGTTCACGGGTCTGACGCTTTAGGTTGGCCATCTGAAAATCGGTTAATGACTGCGTAGGTGCGGCCATTGCGGCCAATAACCCAACCAGTACATCCGCTTCTTCGTCATAGTCCTCAACAATTTCAAACGGATTTAAGCAAATGCCACTGTCCCGCCCGAACTGTAAGAACTCACCGTCATAGACTTCACACAGCTTTTCATAAGAGCGGCCAACATCAATCACCCAGCATTGCCCGCCTTCTGATAAGTAGGAAGAGATGATTTCGTTCACCAGGAAAGACTTGCCCGATCCCGATTGCGCCGCTATGCAACAGTTGTAATTACTGCCCGAGTCATAAAGGGATACACTCATGATCTGGCCATTACGGGAAACAAAGTTAATCACTGGCGTACCCGTGCCTTTCCAATCCGCAAACAAAGGCAACAGAGGGATCACATGCCGTGTCGCCATAGTCTTGAATCGAAACAAGTCGTTCATCGCCTGTCGGTCAGCACCAAATGGCAAGGCATTCAGGAAAATGGGCAAACAGAAGTACTTGTCTTCCATCAGCTCAAATCCGAGTTCTTTAAAGTAAGTTCGAGCATTTGAAACAGAGCTGATGGACGCCTCTTCCGTTGGTGAAAACAGCGTTAAGGTCATATTTGCCCGAATAGGACGATCACCTTCTTGCAAAGCTTCAAAAAGAACATCAAACCCCTTTTTCTTGGCTGCAAGCACCGGCACAAACTTGAGCATCGGGCCATAGGCCTGATTGACCGCCCATTGACGCTTCGTCTCTAAACGAGATCGCATCGCCTCAGCTGAGGGAAAGTGAATGGTGACATTTAGCAAAAAGCTGCCGCGTAAACCGCGACTGCCCGTCATCATATCGCCCGCAAAACTTGCGGCATGACCAAACCAGATCCGCTCAGGCAAGCGCTTAAACGATAAGGTTTTAACTCGGTAATCACCCAGCATCAGACCTTGACTATCCACTTTGATAGCCCGGTCATAATCCAACACTTGCTCTCGAAGTGGCTTATCTGCCTCACTGCGGATTGGTGATGGATTACGCCAGGAAGCATCTTTTCCCCAGTTAAGCTGCGAACTTAATGCCGCGAGCCAGTTCCGGTCAGTCATCTCAGTAACGCGAAAACCAACCGTTGCCAGCGCCTGCGAGAAAGAAGCACGAAGCGCTGATGCTCGACTTAACTCACGCTCGGTCGGTATAGGACTTTCCAAAGGCAATTTGCAGGTGACGATCAGTTGAAAGTTGCGTACCTGAGTCTGGGTCGATTCTTCTATCGGTTGAACCGTGCCCCCATCGAGGAAATCCGCACGTTTGCGTATCGACGCCCTAAGCAATGGATCGGATTGACGATGCCGTAAGCCCATCATGCGTTGAAGGTCGGTTTGAATATCAGGCGAGGCGTACAGGCCAAATTGCAGCAAAGTGTCTTTTGGCCAGTCGTTGTTGAGAAGAACATTAACCCTGTCTGCAACAGACTCATCACCACCGGGCAATGGGTCACATAGAAAACCAAAGCCAACACTTTGGTCTTCCATGAAAAACAGTTGCTCATCGTCTGAATAGGCCAAGACTGGCAACAGCTCTGAAGCGCGTTGCCCTGAATACAGAGAGGCTTTCATTAACGCCCCTCCAACCAAGCAGAAAGATCATAAGGACGGCCTCGGCTGATGCGACCATCATTGGCGACGATGAAAGGCACACCTTGAATGCCCAGGATTTGAGCCGTCACCAAAGTACGCTGCATTGGCTCCAAGTTGCAGGCATCATCCTGTTCTAGGTTACCAATCCGGCCATTGAGCAATGCATCGGTGGCCGCTTTCTTGTCTCGCGCACAGCCAAGCTGGCGAACCTGACGCTCTGAATCAGGACCAAGCACTGGCACAGGGAGTATTTGGAAGGTGTATTCTTTGGTTAGCGGTAAAGCTTGTTTCAAAAGCTCATGGCAGTGCGGGCATCGTGGGTCAACAAAGACCACCACTTTCTTTTTGCCTTCGCCCAGCGTCAGTGGGTTCAAATCATCCATTTTTAAGCCAAGGCGACTTAAGTCCAGCGTGTTACCCGCTTCACGAATTTCTTCAAGGCTGGTAAGCGGCTTTTTCGACCAGGCGTCATAGAGCGTGCCATCAATGACGAACCGGCCACTGTCTGACATGAAAACAATACGGCCATTGCTTTCGACCGCTTTCATACCCGTGACAGGTAAAGAAACCATGCCGTCAATTTTGCCAACGGGCGACACTTCAGACACAGGTTCAGCTTGAACCAAAGGAGACAGCGCAAGCGCCAGAATAATTGGAGATAGTTTTCGCATGAGGAGTCCTCGTTAATGTAAATCGAGGCTCCAGTCTATGCAGTTGTCCTATGTGGACTCGGTTAGATAGATTGAAGAATTGGATGCCTTGCTAGGGTGCCACTTGTTGTGACGCACTATTGGTAACGGTATAGCTATCATTCTGAAAGTTGACAGGTTCCTCCCTGCTAGACCTCTGGTTTACTTAAGTCTATTTTTTCATACTCTAGGTGTTAAATTTCACAATGGTTTAAACCAAAAAGAGTTACGTACCGTCGAAATACAACTAACCAACTCTCAAAGTTCCAAGAACAACACCGCGTGTATCTATTGACTACACGAAAAAAACCGTTTAAACTGTGTATTAAGTAGATATACGGAGGATGGTGCCATGGCTACAAAGACAGCCCCAATCAACATGCGAGTACTACCATCGGTAAGAGACATCATCGATGCCGCAGCAAGTTTAAAAAAAGTTGATAGAACCGTGTTCATTCAACAAGCAGCGCTCAATGAAGCGCATAGTATACTGGCAGAACAGCGGGATTTTGTTCTAGAAGCAAAGGCTTTTGAAGCGTTTGATAACGAACTTCGTGTGGAGCCACAGACTCTTGAAGGTATGAAAGATCTGTTTAAAAGGAAAGCGCCTTGGGAATAAGTGCACCAACCCTACTCACTGCTGATCACGAGATTAACGCCTTTCAATGTGGCATCGAAGAACTCGATACTTGGTTAAGAAAGCAGGCGTTAAAGAGTCAAAAGCGGGGAACCGCGAGAGTGTATGTGGTCAATGACACGGAAGTACATCAAGTGATTGGGTACTATGCCATTGCCATGGGATCAGTTTCCAGAGAGCAAGCCTTCAGTTCATTAAGAAGAAATAGTCCAGATCCCATTCCCATGGTGATTCTAGCCAGGCTTGGAGTAGATAAAGCCCATCAAGGTCAAGGCATTGCAGCCGGTCTTTTAAAAGATTGTATCATTCGCTCAGTACAAGCAATGAACGCTGTCGGTGGAGCAGGAATTTTAGTTCATGCTATTGATGACACTGCGCAAACGTTCTACAAGAAATTTGGCTTCAAAGAATCGACGTTTGATCCTTTAGTACTCATGGCAAGGATCTGCGATATCGAAAAATCATTGTCGATAGACTGAGATGACGGCTCCCCTTGCACAAGAGAAGCCGTCTATATTATCAGGTGCCCAGTAAAACGGCGCTGATTGCTGGAACTGTTGTGCCAATGACTTCTTGAGTGCTAGCAACAACAGGTAAGGTTGCAGACATAACACTTTCAACGACGGTTGGCGTATTGTAGAGACCCATACCGCCACCAATGCCCAAGGCAAAAGCCATCAAGCTTTGCCGAGCGATACCGCCCACAATACCCACCAGAACCATGGCTCCCGCTACGATCCGTCCCAAAGTACCTTGGGTCCAATCTTTTAGGGTATCCCACACATCAGTGAAAGCATCACCACCGGTGCCCGCAAATGAGGGCTCCGAAATCATTAACGCCATTAAACCAAGCGCACCAATGGTCATTAGGCGCTGAGTTTGAATGGTGCGAACTGCATTTGTCATTCGTTAGTTTCTCCGTAGATACTCAAGTTATCGCGCTTACCATCAGCTCCCGCTGAGGCTGAATCGCTTTGAGTCTGAAGTGGACGTAGCACTGGCGAAACCGTTCGAGGTGCTGACACCCCAATATCCCACCGGCGCGGTTCAATTTCGGTAAACACGTAGCTGGATAAATTCAGATCTCCACGGTCATCCTCCCAAGGCGCAATCCAAATTCGCATCACCCTTGAAGGAATGCGAATAGGTGCAGACTGCTGCGTCTCAGGTAATGCTGGATGGCTCAGCAGTCCTGTCTCTAAATCAGATTGTGAATACCCAGAGGGAGAACCAATTCGAGTCGCCACAGCATCAATCGTCTTGGGTGCAGCGCCATTACTAGTAAGCTCATAGACTTCACGAGCGGATAAACAGCGCACACCGTCAGGCATACCTGGGCATCCATATTCACTACTCCCAAGACCCAATGAACTACAGCCAGACAATAAGGTTGAGCCGACTGCCAATAAAAGTAATCCAGCTTTAGACCACTGTTTTGACTGGTGCTTTGGGTTGTTCTGCATTGATGTCGTCATGGTTAACTCTCCTCTGGATACACATCTTATTGTCTGAAACGGACTTCGATCGGTTAGCAACATGCAGGATTTTTTCATCTTCTTGCACCTACCCCTTGTGAAGTGGCCAATGACAACGAGGCCCCACGAGTGACGATTACTTCAATTTTCCTTGCAGCGTCTACCTCTATGACTGGGAACATATTTTCAGCCATGTCCAAATAGAACTTGGCCACTCGATCCAATGCTTTACCTGTGCCTTTAATCGCAGCGCCTTGTAATGCTTCTTGGCTCATGACTTGCTGGTACAGCTGAGTATCACCGGCATTACCCGTCTGAATCGTTGGTACAGGATTCACATCAAATGCGCCTGCCAAGCCCTGAAGGAATCCGGCCATCATCGATTTGGCCACCAGCTGGCCTTGTTTCGACACTAATCGGCCACGAATACCGGCTTTGCCGTCTTCTCCCACGGCATAAGAATCCAGCCGTGTTTCAATGACGCCACCATCTTCTCTCACACATGAAATGGTCTCGCCTCGCAAATAAGCACGCTCAGAGCTCAAATCACCGTAACCTGCGGCGATCAAGAAACACTCTTTGATATCCGCTCTAAATCGGTTGGGTAAAATGGCTTCCTTTTGAATCCTCAGCAATGCAGGAAAAGGTTCACGTCTTGCAGACTCGTGGGTAGGTGCATCCAAACCTGTGATCAAAGTACCTGAGATGATGCTGCCCGCCGGTAAATACAAAGGCAGCGCTTCTTGCACTACAACTTCTGGCTCGACAACCACTTCAGGCTCAATCATACGAATCGTGATTGGCGGCAATGGAACATCCCGAGCTCGTGTACCTTGGCCACTGGCTGGCTGCTGATAGAGCGGATCTGGCAGCGGCGCATTGGCAAAATAGTCGTCTGGGTTAGATGGTAGTGGCTTTTCGTCTTTGGGTAATTCCATGGCAGATAAAGGCACTTCAAAACGGCTATTTGTGCCTTCAACTGCTGCATCACCTCCTGCGCGGACATCATCAAGTTCCGCTCGAAGGCGAGCCAACTCCGCATTGACCTCACTTGGTATAGAAGGCGAACCTGAGCTTAGCCGTCCTGAATCGACGTCACGACGCAAGCGCTCAACTTCACGACGTAACTGTTCATTGCGCTCACTGAGTAGTTTTACGTTCGCAGCCAAACTATCGACCCCAACATCACGAGTATTGGTATCCGTAAGAATGTGCCGGATCGTTTCCTGTCGGTTCCGACTGCTTGAGCCATCATCAGGATTAGGTGAAAACACCATCACCATAAGAATGAGACCACCAGCAATACCTGCAACCGATAGACCCCGCTTCATGTTCGGGCTCATTTGTTCCCATTGTGCTTTCATCGTTATTCACCTCCCACAAGAAGCGAAGGTCGCTGACTTTCCACCGCTTCTTCACGATGATTGCGAACAACCACGTATAACTCAGTCTTTTCACCCGGCAACAAGATATTGCGAGGCCAGTAGGCGCTTGCCACTATATCTGGTGCATGACAGGCTATTTCACTGGCTTCTATCGGCTCATCGGCAAAGCTTTCAACCAGTCCTACATAGACGGTGAAGTAATGTCCCGTCACAATTTGCCCCTGCTTAAAACCAAACTTTAAGCCTGGCTGAAAACATTTAGGGCTTATGTCAGTTTGGACAGCCAAACGGATGTCATAGCCTTGTGGCAACTCATTTAATGCAAGGCGTCTGAGTAAGTCTCGTAGGTTATCAACGTATGGCTGAGCTGTTTCCCAAGTGGCGGCTTTGCGGTTCACGACGCCCTTAATAGGCCACTGCTTACCATCAATAGCTAAGGTAATTTCACGCGGTGGAATACGACGAGGCACTAAGGTGACAGATAATGCGGGCGCTTCCTGACCAGGCGGAGTGATGTAAAGTGAAACCGGTGATTCTTTGTCCGTGGCTACATATACAACATTCCCCTTGATTTGCGTCTGAGCATCACTGGTTGTTCTCACCTGAGGCGATTCAAACGGCGTCACAATTCGATTCAGATGACCAAGTGCTACAGGGATCAGTTCATTAACCCCCGGTGTCATCAGTAGCGTTGTTGGCGTATCCGCTGCAACCGAATTGCTTTGAACCGGTGGATTTGCTGTAACAGACTGCTTCATCACACTGGCTGGCACAATCGGCAATTCCACGTCTGCATACGACGCTTGAGATAACAGAACGCCACTCAAGCTCATTGCGATTAAGCTTGGTGTCATCCATCGACTAATTTTGGTTCGCATCATTCACCCTCCGGTTTTGCTCTTGGGTCAACTTTTCACGAACTCGCTTCGTTCTAGCTTGCCCCTCATACGTATCCATCCAACTGAGCTTTGGACGGTATTGCTCAATATCGATGTCAAACTCATAGGTGCGAGTTTGGCGCTGTTCATCTCCAGATGGTCCAGAGACCAGGGAATAACCGGTCACAAAGACATGGCCGGTTTCATACTCATACTCCACTTGTCTGGGTTGGAATTTGAGCGTGACTCGGTCTTCACGGATCTGTCTTGCCTGAATCTCCAGTGCATCGACCACTTGCTGGTACACCGCAGGTGAAAGTAGCGGCTCGATAGCAACCCGGATAAAGGACACATTGCCCGGCGTCACGTTGCCCATAAGCTCAGCTAGGTAGAGCCCCCAGGATTCCAAGTAAGGCTGAGTAGCCTGGTTTCGTGACACTTCAGCCGTTTCAGACAAGGTTGGTGGTTGAATGGCCACTACGGTATTGCGAGAAAATGCCGCAACCGCAAGCAGTAAGTTAGATAGCATCAGCACTGCAATCAGGAACCGTTGCCATCGGTTCTCTAATTGCGTGCCTTGCCATGATTTTAAAAACACGTCGAACTTCACGGCAGATAGCTCCTGATAAATGGGTTAGGGATCGTCTTGGCTTTGGTTGGCAACAGTCCGGCCCAGTAGATGGCGTGAAGAATAAAACCATCTGGGCGACCATCACGAAAACGCCGATAGAGCTTGGTTGTCACCAACCCCAACAGGCATAAAACCAAGGCATTACCGGTAAAAATGCCGATCACTAGCCCCAACAGAATGGGAGCCATCTCATCGGCACTCCAAAGCAGGAAGTGCGGCGGGTCATCGATATAGGACGGAATACTCACAGGTTCCATAGTCACTCCTCGTTGTTTGAATTGAGAAGTGAAGGATGCCTTGGGATTGGCAGGTTCAGTGGTCAGCTAGATGCCGAATTCTTGAAGGTTTTGAGGGTTCTACTCAGACAATACTAACAATTGATCTTTTTGATGCGGTTGATATGATGGGGATATTGGTCGTGTCGAGACCAGCTGCCCACTTTAGCAAACCCGGATGGGACGACATGCATATCAAATTTATTTTTTGCTTAGGTTTTTTCTGCGACCTCGGCAGTGGGCACCGTATTCGCTAATAGGAGAAACTCAATGCAAATTACTAAAATCATTTCCTCTGCCACGGTTGAACGTTTAAAGCAAAAAGCACGAAAGCTTAAACGTGAACAATCCATTACACACACTGAAGCACTCGATGAAATTGCAGTATCTGCTGGTTTTAATCATTGGCATCAGGTTGTACAAGCTAATGACGTACTGAAACCATCAGAGGTGGCATTATCTTCTGGATGTGTCATGGCTTTTGATGTCAAAGATGGTATGGATGTCGATACCAGTGATGGGATCTTAATTGAAGACCATTTCTTGGAGATGCTCACTGAAAAGCAGCTATTCGAAATTTATGCCAATTCCCCTGATGAGGACGACGAACAAAACAGGCCGCTAAAAGAAACGCTATCGGATTCAGAGCTTCAGGAGTACTTTCGATCTGATTGTTCATTCATGTACTTTCGCCTAGCCGAGTCTCATGCAAACAAACCGCTGAAAGAAGTATTGGCTCTTATACGACAGTACTCGTTTTGGATGCCGCAATATATTTGGCTTCAAGGTCATCTTATTGATACTTATCATTTGCCCTCGGAAGACGAGAATGGCAATACCGTAGGCGTAAGGTTTTAGCTCTACAAGATGAGGCCTAACTGGCCTCATATCTTCTTCTGCAAGTGGCTTAACGCCAACCCTGCCATCAATGCCAAGCCGATGATCATCGACGGTAGAACCACCGGTGGAATAGCCAACGGGGCGAACAATCCCATAAACAGTAAGATGACGCCTGAACCCAGAATTATCATGCTATAGCGGTGAATGATAGGACTCGAAAAATCAAAGGTTGTCTTCTTAATCTTCCAGGTCATCAAGCCATCCCACAGCGCCGGTAACATGAGAATAAGCGCAAAGGGCAACCAGACCATCAGCAACGCAAATCGAGTGAACACTTGGTACAACACATCAAAAAATGCCTGAATACGGTCTTCTACCCAGACAAACCAAAAGCCTCCCATGTTCTCCATCCCTTTAGAGCGCAGTCGCTGCTCTTCAGTGGGGATCAGAAAATCACGCACAGATTGCTCCATCTGCGTATCCACAACCCATGACTGATACCAGCTATGGCTAGTTTGACCAATCCAATAGCTTGTTTGTGCGCCCAATTGGTTTTGGATCATCTGCTTCTCTTTACTAATGACCCGGCCAGTCCAATCACCGGGCACTAACACGCCAATGGCAATAATCTCCAACATCAGTGCCAGACACAGCAGCCAAACCGACTTATGCTTGCTCATGCCAAACATCCTCTTCTACTCGGGCCAGCATGGCTGCAACGGTTGGCGTCATAATCCGGGCTTTAATCACTTGTTGAAGCCGCTTTGTCGTCGTATGACCACTTTCATAACGCACTGCGATGCGACCTTCAGCCAGATACGCCATCCGATTTGGACGATTACGAATCCAGGTGTAGAAATACACACCATCCACGGCGGCCCACTCGAAATGGTCAGGATCACGCAGGCGAATCCCTGTTAAAGCACTGGCGGCAGTCCAGGTCAATGCCTCAATGAAATGCCAAAGGCGTACACTGTCATCATCACAACTGACTTCTTCATAACTCCCCAAGCCATTACACAGACACAAATCAAAGATGGAATGGCCATCTAAAGTGAGCGCATCTGTTAAATAGTCCGCCAAACAGTGCACTGAGGCCAAAGCATGAGGCCAGTCGGTTTCAAGTAGTCTTAAGGTTTCCTTGAACTGGGAGTTATGTTGCTGCCACTGAGCGAGCATTTCTTTACTGGTAAGTGTTGTCATTTTCAGACAGACAGAATGATGCATACAGACTCCTTATGCTGCCTGTGTAGAGCTGGTTAAAATAGGAATGCGGCCTTTGATCACGCGGCCACCTGAAAGCTTGGCGATGTACTCCAGGTTCGGGAGCTGGCCTAATAACTGCGGTGGAAACATATCGCCTTCTTCCTCCATCAAGCGCTCGCCATGATTGCCAGTAAATAACGCGGGGCTGTCCGAGTTGGACGACATACCTTGAGTTTGCATGATGTACTGCAACCGAGTCTTAGGCAGATTGTCGGTAATGTACTGCTGCGTTTCGGCATCCATCACCCGAAGGGCTATCAGGTTGTTGATGTTACCTAACACCTGACGGGCCTTAGCCTCACTGCCTGTACGAGCGGCAAAGTCAGCAAAGGTCTGAGTAGCAATCACACAACGCATTTTTGCACCTCGGCCTTTGTTGAGCAGTTGAATGAAGGGATCGTTGACGACTTCAGCCGCCTCATCGATGAAAATATTTACGGGACGATTATCAACACCATAGTTATAGCGGTCACCGGCCACGGCGGTGAGATCGGATAAAAGCAACGAACCAATGGCGCTACCCACCATGGCGTCGGTCAATGAATCCAATCCGATATAGGCCACTTGGGCATTGTTGATAATACGGCCAGAATCCGTAATTAACCGACTGTCATCCACATCGTTTGCAATCGGTGATAACAGTGGCCCTAATTCACTTGATGTGAGCATATTGAGCACCGGCATCAGTGAGGCCACCATCTTTGAATAGTGGGTTCTGTCATGCTCAAACATACTCAATAGCCCCTCTAAATCGGTATTGGCGGCAACTGGCTGAATGCGTTCGTAGTAGAAAAGCAGCATCGCCATAGCTTGTTTAGCCAAGGTATTGGCCTTTTCGGTAAAGCGCTTAATCTCCACACTAAAGTTCGGATATACCTGCTCCCCCCAGGCTGTGACGGCTTTTACTACCAAGCCTTCCGGACCACCTTCCAAGAATCGTCTCAGTGTTTTCAGATCAGGACGCTGTGACGTAAGCAACAGACCTTGCACTATGTTATTCAGTGCCATTTGGCCAAAAGCTTTAAATGGATCAGCACCGGTTTCAGATGGGATTAGTGCCGCAATTCGACTGGCAATTTCAGTGCCCCGGTTAAAGTTCCTCAGGGGATTGAGACGTACTGAATGCTCTGGAAAACCCGGATGAAAATACACAAAGCGCTCTGGGCTACCGGCGGCAATACAGGCTCTCTGCGCATTATCCTTAAGTTCCTTGTCACCCTTAGGGTCAATAATAATCACGGCTTCATTGCGCAAAATGGCCTGGGTGATCATCGCATCAAAGCATCGGGTTTTCCCTGCACCGGTCGTACCGACAATTAAGGTGTGCCCCTCAGTATGACCAACTGGCTGGTACACATCTTCTTCTTTGGGCTCGACACCATGAATCCAGGTCGAACCCATTTGCTTACCGTGCCCCTGGTTCAGCAAGGTTTGCTTATCCCGCTTTAGGATTTCATAAGCGCGTTGGGCATGGCGTTGGTCCCACTCAAAGCCATAACCTAACCACAATTCATCAGGATGTTTTGCCATCACTTTTTGCAAATGCGACAGCGCCATAAAAGCCAATGGTTTGCCTTTTAGCCCCTTCTGCAACTGATAAAGACGATAAGCCTCAGGCAGGCGGTACAACGCCATGCCCGAGGAAATCCCTGTCATCCACCAAAATGGCTCAGGTGGTAACTCAGTCAGCATTTCTGCGGCAATTGCCCCAGTTGCCCCAACTAGCCAACCTGCTGCTGCCATAGCTTCATAGTTCGTGCGCCAGGGCATCTCATATGCGTTTTCTTTCATTCATGCTCCGCAAAATAACCGTTAGCAATCCGCTTAATTTCAAATGGATTAACGTTTAGCGTGAGCGGTAAACAGAACCGTTTCCCCCTCATCAAACTGGCATTCGTCACTGGCCGAGATCCCCCGAAGTAGCTGTCCGGCTGGAATGCCATGCTCCTTGGCGACTTGGCGTAAGGTTTGAATCGTGACGCGAATACCATCGGCACTATGATCCACGTCTGGGTAATCGCCATCGGTCAGTAAGATGGGCAAATCTTTCACAAAATTAACCATCTGTTGGCGCTGCGCGTGTTTGGGGTCTGTACTTGAGTTAGTATTGGCCGCAATCGGCTTTTGCTTACGCTCCGCTGTTGTGGCGGGCTCTTTTGCTTGGGCATTAGTTGTCTTAGTTCGACTCGGACGCTGTAAAACCTCTTCGTTCTGAATTGCTGCCGCCGGTTCTGCGTCTTGTTTGGGAAGGTCTATCTGTGCAGTTAGTACTTTTGAAATCGATACCTTCAGCAGTAACCCTTGCTCCTGAACTCCATTATTCGAGGTCACAGTTCTGGCCTTACGTGTTGGGTTTGCAGGATCTAGTTCAAGCCAGTCTAATCGACTGAGTTCAGCAAGCAGTTTTCGAGGAGCACACCAAGGCCTTACTGCATCGGGATAGCGGATCAGTATCTGTTCACCAACCATAACCAACGCACTGCTGGCCTCTGGGAGCCACGCCAAAGATTCAGGGAGATTCAATGCTTCTGCATGGTGCTGGTTTGCGTTATTCGCGATTGCAGCATCGCTTGAATGGTGAGGCTTTTCGCATCCATCACCTGGAACATTTTCATTTGCCTGAAGATGATTAACATCACTGGCATGACGAAGTTCATCATCTTGTTCGGACGATTTTGTCGATGGCGACTCAGACGAATTGCAGTGATCGATTGATGATGACTCTTCAGGCAAGTCTGGATGCTCACTGGAACGACTCTGAGGCTCTGCTTGTATTTGCTGTGTTGCTTCCCACTCAGATTTGCTGAACAGCGTCACGCTACTTGGTACATTCGAGCTAAACAATAAATCGGCCTCAGATATATGCAGCATGGGTAACCAGATTGGCTTGTCGTCTTTGATCAGCACTTCAGGGGCAAGGCTTTCATATCGCTCATTTGAGGCGGATTTCGTGGCCAATCCTCGCTCAATGAGAATGTCCGCAAGGGTATCGGGATCTCTTGGAATGCCAGGTATCTTGTCTTTGGACAACAGCTCAATGATGTCCTTAGCCGCGCTTTTCCAAACCAGGTAAAGATGGGTTGATTGATCTGATTTTCGTACCCAGACTCTGGCGTCTCGCTGATTGACCAGCCATTGCGAACTGGCAAGTAATCGCCTCATGGCATCAAGTAGATAGCGTTCGACTGGGACACCAAGGGCATTGTCGTCAACGGAAATTCGTTGAGCTTTAAGGTCTCGCTGGACACTGGTTTGGTCGGCTTCAATGACCAATTTAGAAAGGACATGCTCGGGATCGGTATTGCCAATTGCTCCCAGCATGGCTTGCAAAATCTCAGGGCCAGGTTGAGTTAACCAGGCTAGCAACTCAGGTGTCATCACCCGGTTTAACACCAGAATTGAAAATTGCTCGTGTCGCTTGCACCGTCCATCGCGCCAGCGAATGAAATAGCGTTCAATACTGTTGTTACTGGTCCACTGGGATAAGGTTTCTAAAAAAGGGTTCCACTGATAGCGTCCATCTTCGTCTGTGATGGACAGGTCTGAAACGGGCTTACCAATATCATGGAACAAACCGCCAAGAGCCGCCGCAACACGCCACCTTGGTTCAAGCTCTTTTTTCTCAACCGGTGTACCACTGGCAACAAAGATGAGCCCTTCAGCAGCTTGTGCAGCCCAGAAAGCAACTTCCAACGAATGACGTAATAAACCACCCGCACCACTGTGATGATGATGCTCAGAAGCTGGCAGCAAGTGGACATAAGCCGCCAGATGGTCAATGCAGGGCTGAATCAACCGTTGAAAATCACGCTGATTAAAGCCAAGTACCTGACGCAGTTTAGCAATTAGCTCGTCTTGTGTGGACTGCAAATCCTCGGGTGACGCAGCTGGTAACCCCTTCAGAAATGGCGGATAGCGTGGAATGTCTGTATCCAGTTGCGATGACAGCTCTGGTATTGCTTTGGTTTGAAAGAATAGGTTTTTGAACATAGTGAACCTCCGACACGATAGTGTGGAGGTTCACTAACAATTAGGATGTTAGATAGTCGCAAGAAACATGCATTTATCTGTAGTTGTTTTCGTTCTAGTGAGAAAACCGACAGTTACATTACAGTGTGGGATAAGACAGCTTTTCATTGTAAGACTGGGCATCATCCTCCCAAACTAGCCGAACAACATGCTTTCGTTTCGTTTGCATATGAACAGCGGCTATTAGCTCAACGGCTTGATACTTTTCGAGGCTTTCCATCGGAAATTTGTCAGTCACTTCTGATTCAATAACTAAATCGTTACCTTCGGGGAACTCAATTCTGACGTTTCTTGCAGTAGCAGCACCTTTATTCCAAACCTTAAGCCGATACTTACTGCTGCCAAGTTTTATAATTGATGCACCAAGGTCAGCTTGCTTTCCTTTCAGAGCATCTTCATTTTCTTTTTCCAAGAGAATGGTGTTTAGCTTTTCCTGGCTTTCGACAAGTGACTTCTGCCTCTTATTAAAGCTTACCGTTTGCCATGTTGCGTAGCCAGATAAAAGGAAAGCTAATCCAGCTATCACATCACCTGCATCAATAGTTACCGGCATTACCTAATCCTTATATTCTTGCTACCAGAAAAAGCCTTTTTCAAAGATTTTCGTAGTTCGTCTTGAACGTCTTTTAAAACTTCTTCCTTGATTTCAGAAAGGTGCTCATCAATATTTTCGCTATTCTCTTGAATAAGCTCATCTTTATTGAACTCTCGGTCACAAGATGCACAAGTCATTACTTGTATTGTTTCATCGCAACCGTCTTCGTATGAAAAGTCTGAACAGCCACAAGTCGGGCAAAGCAAGCTTATACTTCTATTGTATTTTTCAGGATTCATTCTAACTTCCCGTTATGTTAGTGGCCGTATTTAATCGCATATATTCAAGAACTAGAAAATGCATTTTGGAGTTCTCTTGGTGCTGATTAACAGTTAAAGGCCTAAAAACCAGCTAGGATCAACTGTTACTTTTTCAACTAACTCTGTTTTAACGCCTAAACTAAGTTCCTTGAGTTTATCGGCCAACTGATCACCATCAACCAAGTCAATTGGAGCAACGCCATCACGGTTGGCTTCTTCAATCGCAGCTTTTGTAAAGTTACCTGTAGTGATAAACATCCCACGATCAGCTCTACCAACGGTTGCGCCCCTGAAATCACGGATCTCGGGAGCCCCAACGGAACCTTTGTACTTTTTACACTGAAAAGCGATATGAAAGCTCATCAAACCGTTGATTCGGGCAATTCCTTTGCCATCGATACCACCATCACCCGTGCGGCCAGTCACTTCAACATGGATAAAACCTGATTCTCTCAATAACCTCTGTGTTAGTCGCTCAAACGCATCCGGGCTCATTTCTTCAATTAGCACATGATGCAGTTTTTCACGCCAAAGCATAGCCTCTTCTGGGGAGTCATCGGACGACAGTTCTGGAGTAGATGTCGTAGCATTAGCCTGTTCAGGCTTGCGGTCCAGAGCTCTAACAAAGTTGACAATTTCTCTGCTATCAACTTCCGGTTCCTGTCTGGCTTTATCTGTAAGTGCCCACACGCCACGAGATGAATTTTCAAGGTATCCAGCTTTCTTCAGGTAGGTTCTAGCCCAAGCTAATCGATACCCAACTTCAGTTTGGCTACTTTTTTCGGGGTTGTGCAGAACAGCCAAAGTACCCTCATCAAACTTCTCAAGCTCGACAACTTCTTCGTAAATCTCGTCGATGCTGCCTGAGCCGCCAAGGTTAACTAATGCCTTTATTAGCGGGAGCATAAGCTGATCAAATGTGACCATTATTTTCCTCCTGGAAACTTTTTCGTAAAAACAGCGACCACTCTCTCACTGAGATAGCTGACTCAACCAAGTTAACAGTGCAAAGCGAATGAGATTGGCTACTCATGACTCTTCCATTACTCCATCAAGCATATCTACTACATCATTCAAGAGATCATCAGCCTGAGCAAAAATAAACTGCTTTAAAAACTGATCGATGCGAATATTAAGCTTAAAGGGCGGAATGCTTAGGCCATCTAATTTTTCAAAATAAACTTTGGCTTTTACCTTATCAACAGTGTCTTTAAGCGCGTCAAAGCGACCGAAATTATTAAGGTTTTTCTCATTAACACTATCGTTTAATAAGCTAATAAGCTGGCTTTTATCTAAACCTAACGCATTAACAATGGCATTAATCTGGGCATTTTCAGCATTGTCTTTGTAGGTGTTGATGTAATCTCTGAAAGTATGGCCTTCTATTAACTTTGCATCGCCACGCTGTAAATCATGTAAGAAAAGCTTGGCGTATTTTTGTTCAGCTTGCGTCAGTGATGAAAATGACTTGTGCAGTTCGTTGAGCGTAAGCTCAATGCTGGCTTGATCATTATGCTGATTTAGCTCTTTTAAATATTTATCGAAGCGACTATTCATATAATCGGCATCAATCTTTCCAGTGTCGATTTCCGTCAAATAGCCACTAATATCAAAAGGCACATCGCCGCCACCCGCACCACCACCATCACCTTTTGATGCGAGCTCTTTATAACGCAGCGCAAGGCTCAGGTAGGTTTGTTCATTAATGGCGAGAGTAACCTCATGTTCAGTGCCATTTTCGCCTGTTGAAGCATCCGTCGTGAATGTATAGACCGACTGCTCCCAATGTAAACCTTGTACCTTCGCGGCTTCTAGATGCTGGTTAAATACTTTAAATAGTTCAGCAAACTTTGCGCACGCCTCAACATCTTCTGGCAGTTTTTCAAAATTTTCCACACCGGCACTAATGAACAACTCGGTAATATCACTGAATAGTTCATTCATTGCTTCTAAGTTACTTTCTAGCCTATCAACAAATAACCCTATGGGTCTGTCGCCAGAGTATAGTTTTACCGCATCGTTAATATGTTGCTCCATCGTATGCGGATAACGATAGTAACGGATAACACCATGAGGCTTATCGGGGCCAAACAATCGATTGGTACGAGAGAAGGCTTGGATGATGTTTTGGTATTTAATTACCTTATCTAAATACAAGACATTCAGCCACTTGGAGTCAAAACCGGTGAGCATTTGGTCTACAACAATCAATAAATCCAACTGTTTTGTAGGATCGGTATGAATACGCTCATAAGGTTTTTTGTGAGCAAGGCGTGCGGCTAGATCTTTCTTAAATGCTGCATGACGGGCAAAATCAAAATCGTGGCCATAACGCGCATTATAGTCACGCATAATCTCATCCAAGCCATCACCTTTAAACGTTGGCCCACGGTCACCACTGCCGTCATTATCAATGTTGGGATCAAACAGTGCTGATACTTTTAAATCAGGCTTAGCAGCCTTTAACAGACGGTAATAATCAATGGCTTCAGCAATACTGTTAGTAGCCAAAATCGCATGAAACTTATAGCCTTGGCTTAGCACATCCCATTTGTGTAAAATATCTTCTACCACTTTGGCTTGGTGAGTCTCGCTTAGGTATTGACTTTTAGGTACATAATCTTCAATACCTCTGTGGTATTTACCTGTGGCGTCTTTGTAGCCAGCCATAGGCACTTCATTCATAAAATAATTAAATTTTTTCTTTTTGGCGGGATTATCCATGGCTTCCGCTACCGATTCCGCCTTAGCTTGCTCTAGGGCGACAGCCTGCCTTAAGTCACCGTCCCTAAAAGTAGGCACTTTATAGGGATCAAAGCCGAGTACGTTACCATCTCGAATACCATCAGCTATGCTGTAGCGGTGCAATTCATTGCCAAATACGGTACTGGTAGTATTGCCGTTTTTTTCATTTTCTTCTTGGATCGGAGTGCCAGTAAAACCAAAAAACAAGGCGCGGGGAAAGGTGCGTTTAATAATGATCAGCATGTCGCCAAACGTTGAACGGTGCGCCTCATCAATAATAAATACCAAGCGTTTAGCGCGGATTTTTTCAATATCTGCCGAGTTTGTTGCAGTGCCCTCATCATCCACTTCTTCAAAAATATTACTCATTTTTTGAATAGAGCTAACAATGAGGGTATCGGCTGGGGACGTGCTTTTTAGCTTGGTTACCAACACATGAGTATTTTCGGTCGCTTGGACATCTTCACCATCGCCCGCAAAATTACGATATTCCGCCAGCGACTGGGTGCCAAGCTCGATTCTGTCCATCAAAAAAATGACTTTATCGGCATCTTTTGATTGGGCAATCAGCTGTGCTGATTTAAAGCTGGTCATGGTTTTGCCGGAACCCGTGGTATGCCACACATAGCCGCCCAAGCGGTCTGGGTTATTAGCAGCGCTACCCAATTGTTGCCAGTTGGTTTTGGCTACCTTATCCGATATCGCATTGGCGGCGTAATACTGATAACTGCGCATCACTTTAAGCACACCATCGGTATCATCGGCAACGGTGTAAAAGCCAATTAACTGGTGCGCCATGGGGATGGATAACAACGTCGAGGCAATGTCTTTCCAATGGTTCATGGGCTCGTTGTTAAAATCGGCCCAATTGAATTGGTAGTCTGGATTAAATTTGCCATCTAGCCCAGGATTGGCAAAGTATTTGGCCTCATTAGGCTCCATAGCGACAAACACTTGAATGAGTGAAAATAAGCCACTAAAAATACCTTCTTTAGAATACTTCTCAATTTGGTTAACCGCTTGGCTTACCGGCACGCCACTACGTTTAAGCTCCACATGAATAACCGGCATACCGTTAATCAGTAACAGCACATCACCACGTCTGTCATTACGCAGTGGGCTACCGCGTTCAAATTTCGGCTGCTGGACGATTTGGTAACGGCTTTGGCCTGCCGCAATTTCTTGGCGGTCATAGATTTTAAGGCTGACTTCTTTGCCAAGATGCAAGGCATCGGCGGGGTTATCGCGCTTAATAGCCACGGTTTTGCCGTTGATTAAACCATTAAGCTTGAGCGGGGTTTTCAGTTCTTTGATCTGCTCAATAATCTGCTGCATTTCCGTTGCCGTCAGGGGCACATCGTTTAAGCGATCTTGCTGGCGATTATTTTCAAATAAAATGTTCGCCCAGTTTTGCAGTAAATCCGCTTCGGTTTTGTTTTTAAGTATCTCGCTTTCCCAGCCTTTATGGGTAAGCACCTCGATAAAGGCCTGCTCAAATTGTGCTTCGGTTTTAAACGTCGTCATGGTTGTGCTCCCTGCTAAACAAACATTTTGCTCAAGCAGGCTTGCTTGATGTTATTAAGTTTGATGATCTGTTGTTGGTGTTGGTTGATCAACGCATCAAGTTTTTGGAAGTAGTTGCCGATGGCGATCTGCTCTTCCTTCTTAGGGATATAAAGATATTCTTCCTCTAAAGCACTTCCTTTAATGTTTCCAATAGCTCCGTTTCCACCGGATACATTCATAGAACGAAATCGATCGTACCAATATGTATTCATTGAAGCATTTAAGAAATGAGGTACATCTGTTTCGGCTAGCAACATAAAGCCTCCATGCACTGCATCTACAGTTAAGCCGCACACTACAACATGTTTTCCAACTAAATTGCTTGAGCCATTTGCTGATGTTATTAGTATGTCGCCATTTTTAACACGGTTAATATTCACTGCATTTTTATTGACTTGGACGTCATCTTTTCTTAATTCGAATCTATCAACATTAATATTTGATGAACGCAAAACAATAATTCCATTTTCAGCGATATCATCTGGCTTGTAAGTAAGTCCTCTCCTTACTCCAGCAATGCTCTTAAATTGGACTTCCATCCACTCCCCACTAAACCCTTTAAAGCGGATTTCAGGGATCGTTTTGCCTTGCTTAGGAAACATTTTTTCCAGCATGGCATTTTTGATATTGCTAAGCTTGTCATGCTTTTGTTGGTGTTGGTTGATTAGACCATCTAGCTGCCGGAAATAATCAGTTATAGCGCTTTGTTCGGTTATATCTGGGATTGTAATGACTCTACTTTTCCAGTCCGTAACATCGAATACTAACTTTTCAATATCGACGCCATAGGAGCTAATAAAAAAAAGCTTATGCATCTGATGGCGCTTTGAAATCACAGTCCAAAATTTGGCAGTTATTTCATCACTATCTGTTACGACAAGATACTCATTAGATACAACAGCATTGTCTAAACTCTCTGGTACAATCCCATTGGCACCATGAACAACCTGCCGCTTTGAAATTAAGTAATCACCAGATTTAATCCCAAAATAGTTTTTTACTAATATATCTTTTCCTTTTAGTGAAGCTCTAGCCACAACACCTTCGTTGCGACGCTTCACGGTCACCAATTGATATAATTCGTTATCGAGCAGCTCAACTGGGCGTCTTGTCTCAGCTAAAATACTTCCAATTTCTTTATCTTGCCAATCACCACTAAAGTTCTCGAAGCGAATGTCTGGTGCCTTCGTCTGAATGGTCATCTTAAGCGCCCTTTAATAAGCTAGTAAGTTCAGCTAAGCCTTGCAGATCAAATTCATTACCAGTGAGTTCACCCGTCATGTCTGCCAGTTCTTGTTCGGTGGTTTTAATCTCATTCGCGACTTGCGAATAGGTCACCGAGTATTTATCGGCAAGGGCTTGTACTTGGCTGGTGAGCTGAGTAATCACGGCGCTTGGCATAGCAGCAAGCTCTTGGCTTAATGGCGCGATCCATTTTAGGTGCAGCAATTCATTGACTTGCTGGTCGCTTAAACCTTCGATGGTGGTTTTCGTTTTTAAGTGCAGGGCGAATTGAGCTTCTTTGACTGCTTTTTTCAGCTTTTTCTCTTCGTCGATGAGTTTACTCGCCGCCATTATCTTGGCTTCGTAGCTTTCGGCTGCAAATTTAACTTTGCTGTCTTTTTGCTCTTTTAGGAAAGCTTTCGCCGCCTTGGCGACTTCGGCATTGGCAAAGCCGTCTTTGCTTTCTTTTACCGTGTCTTGCTCTTTGTCTTCTTCGCTTAGAGATTCGAGTATTTCCTCAAGCGCGCTGGCGATTTCGACAAGGCGGTTTTCTTGTTTTGCCAGAGCCGCTAGGTCATCGCTCAGGTATGTTTGTTGTACTAAATCAAAGGGCATGATGTGGCCTTTCCAGCCGTCTTGCACTTCGGTATCTTTGCCCTTAACTTTTTTAACCACAATATTGGGGTCAACTTGTTTCGTGGCGACGAATCCTTCAGTTTGCATCATTTCTAAATCAGCACTAATCAATTGCCATTGGTTGTTCAAATATTGATAGGCCTGGTATTTGTCTATGAGTGCAATGGGCGCCAAGCGTGTGAAAAGTTCGGTGCTTAATTCAGGCTCTTGCTGGTTACGGTTAACGGCTTGCCAGCCTTGGATAAGTGTAGTGTTTAAATAGTCATCAAAACCGGCGAAAGCTTGGTTATAAGTGCTGATAAATTCGATGACTTGTGGATGCTGGGTAATGGTTGCATTAACGTCTCGTTTGGCAATGGCTAATTCACTGTAGGCGGCAGACTTGGCCACAAACAGCGCATCATGCAATTGCGGGAATGATTGCCAATATTGGTGTAACTGCGCAATTTCGCTATTTGGGATGCCGCCTAGCATAGTGGCGTGTAAATCCCAGCTTTCAGCCGCTGGTGACGAGTCTACATAACGCGGTATGTTTAAGTTGTAGCCGTTGTCGCGCAGGGTTTGTTTGCTGACTACTTGCGAAAATTTTTCGATGCTTTCGCGATTGATGACGGAATCAACAATGCGCTTGATGTCACTGGCTTGCAGTTTGTTATTTTTGCCTTCTTTAACATAGTGCTTGGAGGCATCCACAATCAATACGTCATTGTTTTCACGCTTCTGCTTAAGCACCAAAATAACGGTAGGAATACCAGTACCAAAAAAGATATTAGAAGGTAAGCCGATAATGGCATCAATGTGGTTTTGCTCAATTAATTGCTTGCGAATTTCGCCTTCTTCACCACCACGGAACAACACGCCATGGGGCAAGACAATGGTCATAATGCCATCGGGTTTTAGATGATAAAGATCATGCAGCAAAAAGGCAAAGTCTGCTTTGGTTTTGGGCGCAAGACCAAAACGCGAATAACGTGGATCGCTGTCTTTAAAACTTGGGTCCCAGGCTTGTGAGTAAGGCGGGTTAGAGACAACCGCATCCACATATAGGGCATGATAAGTACCTTGCGGATCGTTTTCATCAAAGTATGGCCAATCGTCTTCTAAGGTGTCACCGTTACGGGTTTTGATATTGCTGGCTTTAATCCCGCGCATGATCAGGTTCATACGGGTCAAGTTATAGGTATTTGCTTTCAGTTCTTGGGCATAATAGGTAATGCTGTCTTTGCTTTTGGCGTATTTTTCGACCGCTTCACCAATATTAATCAGTAACGAACCCGAGCCCGACGTTGGGTCGTAAATCTCGATGGTGTCTTTGTGTTTTAATTCGTGGGCGATGATGTGCGACATCAGTACCGAGACTTCATGCGGCGTGTAGAACTCACCGGCTTTTTTACCGGCATTGGCGGCAAATTTCTCAATCAGGTATTCATAGATGTAACCCAGTACGTCATAGCCTTGCTTACCGTTCATTGGGATACTTTTGATTAAATGCAGTAGGTCACTAATGGCTTTAGTACGTTTACCCGCGCTTTCACCCAGTTTGCTAAGACCCGTTTCGAGTGTGGTGAAAATACCTTCAAACAATTTTTTGTAGGTAGGAGAAATCAAACGGCTAAAGGCGGATAGCGCATCGCGCACGTTAGACTCGTCAAAGTCGGACTCTGGAGCAATCCATGTTGAAAATAAGTTATCATAAGCGATGAAATAGCCTAGATTGTCTTGAATGTACTTGACCGTGTCCGCGTCTTCTTCGTTTAGGGCTTTAATGTCTTCAGGTGTCATGCCCTCTTTGGTGACAAACTGAACTAATTGGTCGCTCAGGTACTTGTAAAAAATGAAACCTAAGATGTAGTCTTTGTATTCGTTAGCTTCGATTTTTGAGCGCATCTGGTTTGCTGATTCCCAGATTTTTGCGGCTAATTGTTGCTTGTTCATGTTATTTCCTATTCTGTGACCATATCGAAACCAGGCGCAATCGCAAGGTTACCGACACCGTATAAAGTTTGATAATTTTTTAGCCATAAATGGAATTCGGGTGTTTTTAATTGAGCCTCTTTGGAGCAATCGACATTCCAAAGCCGAAGCATGTACCCCGCAGTTGCTGCTCTGATTTCAACCTTCATCACGCCCTCCGTCATGCCATAGTCCAGCTCTATCGCTTCGCTGTGCTCTATGCGTGGGTGTGGCACTAACTCCAGCTCTACAAATCGGTTCCATTGCCGGTCTTGGGTTTCGAGCTCGGTTTCAGACAACCTCGAATCCTCAAGTACAACCGCTGCTTTAATTCGGGTAAGCACAAAGTCACGGAACTCATTATGCTTGCGGTCATAACCACGAACGTGCCAACGCAGGCCATTGTCTACCAGCGTATGCGGCACAATTTCACGCGTGGTTTCACCGCTCGATAACGATACATAGGTGATACGCAAGGCTTTGCCTTTGTGTATGGCCTCGGTGACTTTCGCTACTATAGATAAGCTCGGCTTGTTAAGGTGATAAGGCGCTTCACACGCAAGAGGTGGTTTTACCTTTCCAGTAAAGCCATCGCCGTACCCTTGGCTAATCGTCGCCAGCGTTCTCACAACGTCGTAGTCGAACAAGGGTTCAAAAGCTTGACCACGCTTATGCAACTTGAGCTTTTGGTCATACTCAATGTTGCCTGGTGCAAGCTCTCGGTACATTGTGAAGTCTTTCGTTGCTTGTGCGGCGGCTATGCTGAAGCGATCGACTAAATCCGCCCGCACCGCTTCGCCCTTAAACAATAAGGTGAAATCGATGTGGGCAATGCGATCCCTGGTTGCTTGTGGCAACTGCGCTATCTGCGAAAGCCTATCTGGCTTCGCCACTACTGTTTGTTTCAGACCATCATTTGTCATGCGTCTTGTTTATCCAATTCAACCAGTTTCTTAAAACTCTGTTTATAAAGTACCGTCAGACATCACGTAATCACATTGAAAAGCATCACTCAATGCTGCTCTTCATCCACAATGACTAATCAATCTCTACTGGTTGAAGCTGGACAGATGGACATAAAACACTGAATAGGCTTCAACCTAATTAATTTTATTAGGTATCATCCTATCACAAATTGTTTTGTAGGGAAGACTAAGCGGCAACTTTTTGATCTGGATTGCAATTGCCGCTCAGGTATCAATGTGAAGACCTTGTTTGGTCCATCGATCATAGCCGCTATCAATGCGCTACCCGAACCAGTGGCACCACGATGTTACCGCGATGAGATACCCCTTTGTCCGACCCTGTAGACATCAGGGCTCGTTGCTCACTCTCCCGAATGCGCCTAGCAACTTCTGCCTGAGCTGGTAGCAATGGCAGCATCCCTTCAGCAATCGAGTCTGGTGCAGACTCTTGGCCACAGGACATCAAGTGCTTCCATGGATCTTTAAGAAAGCGCTCGAACGTGATGCCAAATTCAATGATGCGGGCAGAGACGAAGATTTCGCCCCAGTATTCAATGTAGGTGTCTTGGTACATGGAAAGATTCCTCTTGTTGGTTATATACCCTTCCTACTTGCAGCCGCAGCGGTGTTACCTGCATTCGCTCACCCCAATCACATAGAAGATCTATGCTCATGGGGACTCGCTCACTTGCCGCCTAGCTACAACACCAAGTAGTTTGGGTATAACGTAAGTTCACTTTCCATTTTCCAGAGGTTTTCAAATATGCAAGGGGCTATGATAAAGCTTTAAATCGATTGCGGGCATCTTTGTAGTCATAGTGAGCATGTTCTGAGCCACGATGATACAAATCATCCAGGTAAGTTTGTTCCTGCGGCAACTCGTCTTCGCTGATTTCACGCCACCAATGTTTGTTGGCACCTTTAACACCGTCATGCCAGCGGTAACCGCGCTCTTTTAAATAGTCCTTTACGTCAAACGGCGCACCAAACGCACGAACTAACACAGTTCGCCTGTCCGCTTCAGACAACAAGTTTGCAACGGACTCGGGCAACAAATGGAACAACCAGGCCATCGCCAAACAATCGGTTGCAGCTCGGTGTCCTTCATAAAACCAACCTAAGCGAAGCAGCAGGTACTCAAGCTTTCGACTTTCAAAACCCAGTGCCTTCCAATCTATGCCACTGGCTGAACAGGCCCAAGATAGATGGCCTAATGCAGCAAACCGCTTTTCAAAGAAAGGACGATCAAACTGAGCATTGTGTGCGACCACCAGCGGATCATCGGATAACCAACTCGCTACCAGTGCATCATCAATGCGCTGGCCTTGCACCATCTCATCGGTGATACCAGTTAACTCGGTAATCAGCTCGGGGATTGGCTTGCCGGGATCTTCATACAGGCTGATCACATCAACAATCGACACAATCCGCTTAGCCGAGGGGCTGTAAAGCACCTTAACCATACCAAGCTCAATAATGGACTCGTCATCGGCAGACAGTCCGGTTGTCTCTGTATCGAGCAGCACCATTGGCTGTTCGTCACCGACGATAGGAGAAAGTTCAAGTGGCCAGGACTGCGGCTCACGCGTTAATGGAATACGCTCCAGCAATCTAAAATCTTCTGGTCTTTCTGGGATATCCGCGAGGCGCTCTAACGGAAATGGCGCTGGGGCTCTTGTCATTGATGGTTCCTCTTCAATTCTATTGTTCGCTTTGGGTTATTTCACTGTGCCCTGTTCGTTTATAAACGCGTTTGTACAAAATGCACCTTGGATACCTCAGCGTTTTTTTAATCTTTATACTGGGTGAACCCATGTATGAAGGCTTTGGCTAAGCCTTTCAGAAAGCCTTAGCTAAACCCTTTAGGTAACCCTTACCGATACCCTTTACGTATGGCTTAGCTAACCCCTTTTCAAACGGTTGCAAAAGGCTTGAGCTGAGTTCGATTGAGCATTTTAATGATTCTCCTGACTTCGCTTTAAGCCAGTAAATTCAATACGAAGCAGAATTTTACTAACTGTTTTTAAACCCTTTGCAAAGGGTTCAACAAGCCTTGTTTGACGGTTACTTGACCCATGCGTTAACCAGTAGCAGTAACAGGATCAGTAACAGAAACAAGAGCAGTAGGCAGAAGCAGTATTGTCCAAGCCTTCCAGGCTTTGACGAGGGCGAGTAATCCCCACATCAAGCTTTTCACCACAAAAAAAGAAATCACCTACAACACAGCGTCTTACTTGAACAACTACAGTTTACCTACAATTTTACTTGTAGAAATCAGCATAGCATTAGATACTGTATAAACAAACAGTATTAATTATGATTTTTCGAGGTTCGTCATGAGTGTCTCGCTTATAGGCCGTAGCGGCGCACTTGCCTTCATCAAAGCCAAGCGCCTTCGTATTCCATTGTTCATGGAACGTGTTTCTGCTGGTTTTCCCTCACCAGCGCAGGATTATGTTGAGCAAACGCTCGACCTTAATGAGCTTTGCATCAAGCGACCGGCTTCAACGTTCTTTGTGCGCGTTGAAGGTAATTCAATGATTGATGCCGGGATTCACCCAGATGATATTCTGGTGGTTGATCGCTCTGTCCAAGCCGAACACGGTGACATTGTCATCGCTGGCATCCATGGTGAACTCACGGTAAAGGAGCTTCAACTGAGGCCGTGCGTCAAGCTGATCCCAAGAAACCGGGCGTATGAACCCATCCATATTCCTGAAGGAACAGAGTTGGAGATATTTGGCGTGGTCACCAATGTGGTGCGAAACATGCGCCGCAAGTCGTGACTATCCCATGCCTGTATTTGCCTTGGTGGACTGCAACAACTTTTACGCCAGTTGTGAGAAGCTGTTTCGTCCTGATTTAAAAGATACGCCGGTTGTGGTGCTGTCCAATAATGACGGCTGTGTGGTTGCACGCTCGCGTGAAGCCAAGTCACTCGGTATTAAAATGGGCGTACCCGCCTTTCAGATCAAAGCTGAAATGCAGCGTCATGGCATTTTGGCTTTTTCGTCCAACTATGAGCTGTATGCAGATTTAAGCAGTCGAGTGATGAGCACTTTGGAAGAGATGGCACCACGAGTAGAGGTCTACTCCATTGACGAAGCGTTTTTGGACTTAACCGGTATTGAGTCTGCCATATCCCTTGTCGAGTTCGGACAACAAGTGCGAGAGCGGATAGGTAACTGGATTGGGATCACCGTCTGTGTAGGCATTGCACCGACTAAAACACTCGCCAAACTGGCCAACCATGCCGCCAAAAAGTATCCAGCCACTCAAGGGGTTGTAGACCTGACCAATCCAGATCGGCAACGTCGATTACTCGCATTAGTTCCGGTTGATGATGTTTGGGGTGTTGGTAGACGGCTTTCTAAGCGTTTAAATGCGTTGGGCATCACCACAGCCTTAGAGCTAGCCAATGCCTCTCCTAGAGCCATCAGAGACCAGTTTTCGGTGGTTTTAGAAAGAACCGTCAGAGAGCTCAATGGTGAGTCGTGCATTGAACTTGAAGAGATCCCGCCAACTAAGAAACAAATCGTCTGTAGCCGTTCATTTGGCGTAAAAGTAACGCAATTTGAATTGTTACGTGAAGCTGTATGCGAATATGCAACCCGCGCCACTGAGAAGCTTCGCAAAGAACAGCAGAAAGCCAAAGTGCTGACCGTGTTCATACGTACCAGCCCATTTAAGGACAACGAACCGCAATACAGCAACTCTGCATCGGGCGAGTTGTTGATACCCAGTTGTGATACGAGGGATTTTATCGAGCTGGCCAATCACTTACTCAAGCGGATATGGAAGGATGGTTTTCGTTATGCCAAAGCGGGCGTCATGCTGTCTGACTTTTACGATCCTGACATGTTTCAGCCAGGACTATTCGATGACATATCGACCCGCTCTAATAGCCAACAGTTAATGTCTGTATTGGACACCATTAACCAAAGCGGTGCCGGAACGGTTTTCTTTGCTGGACAAGGTACGAAGAAAGATTGGTCGATGAAGCGAGAGCATTTGTCTCCCGCCTACACAACACGCTGGGACCAGTTACCGCGAGTGAAGTAGCGCAGTTAACTCAATAGGCATTCACTCTGCGACGCAGCATGTTGAGCTTATCAACTTGGCGTCGAACATCACTGAAGAATTCTTCTTTCTCCATGGCCAGCGCTAGCTCCCATTCTTTGGCCAAACCTTGGCAGTCCAAAAATGAGTATCTCAGCTTCGTCTTTGAAATACGCAGTCCCTTACTAAAGACCACGCGTTTGCCTCGTTGACCGTGAAAACTGTTGATGTACCACTCAATGCCAAAGCCATACTTAAAGTCTCTGATACGGACACCAAGCAGCCCCCAATCTTTAAAGGGCGCATTCTCGCGAACCTTGTAATGGGTAACCCAAAAGTCATCAACTTCAGCTCGTGCCAGTGCTTTTAGCCTGTCCGTTTCTTGCTGAAGTAAATCTGATACCTCTGCTTTCCATTGTTCATTGACGATTTCTACCAAACCAATTTCCCCATCCAGTTAACCCCAAAAGCCAAAACCACTATCCGTTTGGCTTTTGGATCGAAACGCCAAACGTAAAACTGCCGTAACAATCACTGTTTGGCGTCTCGATATAAATCAACTCGCGCAATCCCATACCTGACAAGGGATACAGGCTGAATTCACTTAAAAACACCTAAAAAGACGTATCGCCATGAAGATACAAACCGTTTGGCAAGTTCAGGCCAGAATGCAAACGACGTTTGGCGTCTCGATTTTTTTGGCTAGGTTATCCGCCGCCAAACAGAGCCTATTCTCATACTTTTGCGAAAATGCAATAGGCAGATAGATGAAAGGATTTGTCACCTTTCTGCCCACCGCCAGTGCACCGAATCCTGATAATGACCTTTGAGTGAACCGCCAGAGCACTTGGAAAAGCCCAAGCGTAAACAGCGCGGTTGATTGAAAACCGTTAGAGCACTTTGAGTGCACAGGAGATAAGTATGTTTGTACTAGGCGTAGATATCGGTTACTCGAACCTGAAGCTGGCAATTGGCCAATCAGGCAGTGAACCGAAAACCATTATTCTGCCTGCGGGTGCCGGTCCTGCGGATCGCATGCCGGAGCGTATCGGTGGAGGCGATGATGAAACTTGTTTGTATGTGTCTGTCGATAATGAGCGTTGGGCGGCTGGTGTGCCTGCTGGACGCCTTCAAGGCTGGGAACGAGAGCTTCACCCGGAGTATCCCACCACAAAAACCTATAAGGCGCTTTTTCATGCCGCCTTGTTAATGGCTGAAACAGAATCCATCGATTTGGTTGTCACTGGATTACCGGTTTCCCAGTTTCATGAGCCACAACGTAAGTCTGACCTTGTGCAGCGTTTAAAAGGTGTCCATCAAGTGACGCCTAAGCGCAGCATCACTGTTCATGACGTCAAAGTGCTGCCGCAGCCTGCCGGTGCCTATATGGATCTGGTTCAAACAGGTGGTGATTTGGGCTTGATTGAAGAAGGTCGCGTCGTCGTCATCGATCCCGGCTTCTTTTCTGTTGACTGGGTTGCCCTTGAGGCCGGAGAAATTCGCTACAGCTCATCAGGAACCAGTCTTCAGGCAATGTCCGTGCTACTTGAAACGATTGATAAGCTGATTTCGGAAGATCATGGTGCCAAAGTGGGTATGGATCGACTTGAAAAAGCCATGAGAACCGGCGACTTGCAGGTGCTGCTATTTGGAGAAAAAGTCGATATTTCACCTTATCTGAATGCTGCCATGAAAAAGGTAGCGCCTGTTGCTCTAACAGCCATGCGCCAATCCATGCGTGACGAAAGCATCAATGCGGACTTGGTTTTGATCGCAGGAGGGGGAGCCTTGGCTTATAAGGAAGCGGCCAAAGAGATTTTTTCACGAAGCAAGATCATCGTGCCGGAACAGTCTGTTTTGGCGAACGTCCGAGGCTTCTGGTTTTATGGGGCCTGATCATGAGAGTTGTCGTCAACATTCCCCCAGGGAGCCACCCTGAACTGCTCAAAGAATTAGAAAAGACACCGCCACGGGAACGCGCTGAGCGTCTGCGGATGCTGGCCACCTTTGGGTTAATTCACATGAGCCAACCCAATCTATCCACGACATCTGTACCGGTGGATGGCCTTGCACTAGATGGTGAAGTGACTTCTATGAGTACAGCGCCAGAACCCAAAGCAGAATCACGTAAACAATCATTAAAATCAAAACTAGGGCTGGGCTTATAACATGGCGTTATCAGTTAGCTGGCTCGATGCCAGGTTAAATAAAGAAGCAAAAGAAACCGTAGTAAAAGCTGATCGAGATGGACTAAGTGCTCGGGTATCGCCCAAGGGCAAAATTGTTTTTCAGTTTCGTTATCGTTTCGATGGCAAGCAACAGCGGGTAGACATAGGTACTTACCCACTAATGAAGCTTGCTGAAGCCAGGAATGAGCTGGATAGGTTAAGGGCAGTACTTGATCAAGGCCGAAACCCCAAGCTCTACCTACAGCAGGAACGGGCCAAGTATTCTGCCAATCAAAGCTTCGAATCGATTTTTCGAGACTGGATAGACTCTGCCGGTAAGCAAGGGCTAAAGGAGAAAACGTGGCACTACCAAAAACGCAGTAGTGAAATATATTTACTGCCCCGACTTGGCAAGTACCCATTAACTGACATCAATGAATTGTCCTTACGAAACTGTCTTCGTGAGGTTTCGGAATCGTCCCCTTCAAACACAGAACGTCTGGTGTCTGTGTTGCACAAGTTTTATGACTGGCTAATTGATGAACAAATTTTGGAAATTAACGCTGCCGCTGGGATCACAGCAAAAAAGGTTGGCGGTAAGAAAGGTAAACGAACTCGGGTGCTAAACGATAACGAGATCAGGATACTTTGGCGCTATTTGCACGAGTCAAAAATCACTGAGAAGAACCGCATCTACATAAAATTGCTTCTGCTATTGGGCGGTCGCAAGGGCGAACTCATTCAAGCTGAAAAGCATCACTTTGACTTGCAATCTGCAATGTGGACAGTGCCCATAGAGATCCGCAAACAAGGTGAGAAAATAGGAGCGCCGATCATGCGGCCATTAATCAAACCAGCTATCGAGCTGATTGAACTGGCGATGCAGATGAGTAAATCAACTTACTTGTTTCCTGCTAACGGACAAGAGGAACTTGCCACAAATGGCTTTGATACCACTATTCCTAACAATGTGAAAATCTGGGCTCGTAGGTCGCTTGGTGTTGAGATGGAACATTGGTCTATGCATGATCTTCGCAGAACGATGCGAACGCGAATGTCTGCCATTACGACGCAAGAAGTTGCCGAGTTGATGATTGGCCACAGCAAAAAAGGGTTGGATGCTATCTACAACCAATATCAGTACCTGGATGAAATGCGTCATGCTTACGACGTTTGGTATCAACAACTAGAAACCATCATTGAGCCAACAGGCTTTCCATTCAACTGGCGTTTCGGACAATAAGGGGTAGCTGAATTAAGGAAGAGACTGAGCTAGTACAAATGACCGAGTCAAGTAGTGCATTTGGCTCGGTTTAGATTAGTTGTTTTTCCAGTTACAAAAAAATTTATAGAATAATTAATATAAGTCTCACGACGCCTCAGAGAGAGGTATTTGCAATTCATCCACAAGGGTTTGCTTAGATTTATACTCTAGCTCGCTTCTCTTTATTTTTAGCTTTTGTAATAAAGCACTATGAGTCACCTCGAAATCATTAAAAATTGTAGACCAACTTTTAACGTATACTCGAATTCTTTCATCCGCCCCGGAAACAAGGCCCGCGCCGCCCTTACCAGCAAGGTCTTTCAACCGCCTTGTAATTTGAGTATCATTCTGGGAGATTTTAGTTCCAACAAGAACAACATCAAATCTCATTCTCTCATCATTAAAAGCAGGATGCTTATCAAGTACCTCAGCATAACGTTCAGCTTGAGCTAAATGTTTCTTATTCAATGCTACACTTGGTCTTTTTATTTCAATGATCGTACATTTAATAAATTCTTCTTGTGTAGAATGATCAATTGTGACCATTTTGCGTGCAAGAAACAAATCTACTTGGCCTTTTGCCCCCTCTATGGTAGCACCTTCAATAAGATCACTGGTACTGATATCGTCCCCATCCAATATTTCAATATCTGAATTACGAAGATTTCTAGCTGTATTAGAAAAGTCATCCTCTTCGGCACCTATAGTTGTGTACTGAGGGCCAAACAACCATGTATTAGCCTCAATAATACCTTGTAAGTCTGGTGTTTCTAGAACTTCTTTAGCGTGCTCTTTAAAAAGGTACTTCATTTTCTGTACGACTAGATCTCGCTTATGAATGTGTCCAATCGTGCTAATTATATAATCAAGTTTAGATTTACTTATTTGAGATGCAAATTCATCCATTTGCTCCTTATTTAAGTCTAAAACGCTTTCCAATATATCTATCAAACTATCATTTTCACTTGATGTAGATAGCCTATCAAGCAAACCGATTATAATTTTTGTTTGCTTAGCCTTTAGCCCATTAAAAGCTGCTGGATCAGCAACGCAGATACTAGTTACTAATTTCTTCGTATGTGCAATTCTAAAGGAACGATCTTCGTCAGACTCCCAATTGTAAACAGGAAAATATCCTTTTTCTTCGAAAGAATCGACAAGCTGAACAGCTCTTTCTCTAAGGAACCCCTGATAAATCTCGGCTGTTTTGTTGCGCAGTTCTTTTAACAGCATAGCTAAAACTTTATTCCCATCACTCTTTTCACTAATGAAGAGATCAGCATTTGGAGATGAGGTATCTTGAAAATTATCGAACCACTCAGATTGTATATATCCACTTATGAAAAAATTGTTTTTGTAGTTAAAACCAGTCAGATTTCTATACTTCTGATGTTCTTTTGAATCTCTAAAATAATTGTATGACTTTTCACCAGATGGTTTTTTTATCCACTGAATGATACTTGAACTAAATATATTTCCATCAACATCTATAAGCTCTTGAAACAACCTATGTTGGGGAGGCGTCACTTGGACTCTATTAACTGATATTTTAATGTTAGAAAAAACTATTAACTTCCAACCAAATTCATTTGAAAGCTCCTCCATGATATTTTCAATATTAGGGATTTTTTGAGATTTTTCACTCGTAATGCCCGTAAGAAATACTGATGTCCCACTTCCATTTGAAAGAATACTACCATGCTGTTCTTTATCGTCGATCAACTCAACTTTGTACGTTTTAATACGAGACGAGTCTATGGTAATACGTGCATTCTCAGATTGTCTTCTCGTAAGCCAGGTTGCTGTTGCAGCATATTTATGAAATGAATACCGCCCTCTGCCTTGACTGCCTTTTTGGGTAACCTGTTTTTTGGATGAGTCATCCCAATTATCAAAATTTCGGTCTAGGTTATGAAAGTCAATTCCTTCACCATTATCATGGATCTCTATTGACTCCACCCCGCCGAGATCACAGGTGTTAATAATGACATCAATATCTGATGCACCAGCATCCAAACCGTTCCAGATATATTCACTCAACATCTTCCAAGCGGGAATTGAGCCGAAACGTTTTTTTATCGACGCATTTGTAATACCTGTTGTCCGTTCTTGAGGAGTCGTCACTTACCTATCCATCCAATCAATAAAAAATCCATGCTGCTATCTTAGCCTAAGTTGGTGGACATATTAACTATATTGTTGGCACAAGCCAGCGTTTCAAAGCGTTAGTCCAAGTTCCAACATAAAAACTAAGCTACGCTATCTATTCCTAATTCTTCTCATACTCTTCCAAGTCTTCAATGTGCCACAGCTTGTTTCGTGTATTTCGGTTGATGCGAGGTTGCGGCAAGCTGCCATCTTTTATTCTTCGCCAGAGAGTCGTATAGCTAATGTGGTAACGAGCCATAACTTCGTAAGACGTTAGAAAAGGGGTTACTTGGTGCGCTACTGCTGTCATCTGCATTCTCCTGAAAATCAATGTAAAGCTATCATCGCCTGATTCATCACTTGTTGATGGTCAGAAAGATGCATGATTTGTTCAGAAGATCAGGTCCATACAAATGAATTTTTAGGACAGCAAGTAAGCAACTGGTAACCAACTCAACCGGCAACCAATTAGAAATAATCGCGAATGTCTTACCATCATTTCTCGATTTTCGACATAAAAAACATAGGCAAGTTTTGGCTAAAACCCAGTAGTTACAAGGCCTACAGCTAGTTTTGTGTCATGGAATTTGGCTGAAAACGGCAAATATGGCGATTTGTACTCAAGTTTGTACACACTTTCCGAGGTTACGCTTGAACATCATTGAAAAGCAAAGAAACGAGAAAAAGACAAAAAGCCTTTAAATTCAGTACGTAGAGATGTGATTTTGGTGTGCAATGAAAGGTGGTTTTAAGCGTTGAAAGGCTGGGCGGCATCAGGGTGCGAAATAATAGCGAACGTTCTACGTTTAGAAACTTCGCTTAGAAAAGGTGTATTTGACATGAAACTGGTCTTCTTTGATGTCTGAATGCCTGCTGAAAAGCAAACACGCTTTTTGTAGATTCAATTTTGCGCGGTATTCTCGCCTATTATTGCTTTAGGGGCAACTTCCCGAGTAGTACGTCTAGTTAAAGAAGAGATAACTCATGATGATCGCGTCTTCTTTTCCATTGCCTGTTTTAGCTGGATAATAATCATAACGACGATCCACTTCGTTAAAACCAGCTTGCTCATAAATATGAATCGCAGGATGGTTACTTTCTCTTACTTCTAGCCACGCGCTGTCTGCTTTGGCTTGCTCACAGTGATTCAGAAAGGCATCCAATAACTTTTGACCGTAGCCTTTTCCTTGTAGCGCAGGGGCAACCGCAATATTGAGTAACGTCACTTCACCCACAATATTTTGTGCATAAAAGTAGCCAACTACCGAGCCGTCTTCAACCATCACGTGATGGCACGCACCGCGACTCGACAAATCGCGCACTAACGACTCTGCCCATGGGTGAGAATGCGCTTGCTGTTCAATTTGCCAAACTTGCTCCACATGCTCACTGCACATTGGGAGAATTTCAATCGTCATGATTTAACCTATTAGGTCGAAATACCGCGCCACAATAGAGCTTGGTATTCGATCTTTTACAAACGTTACGAGTAAGAACAAATTTGCTGCCAAAGTGCGCGTTTTTGTTCATTGTTGCCATCTATGTCTTGCAATAACAGCGAGGTTAGCTGCTTAGCATTTTCCATGCTGTTACTTTCACAGCCTGCAAACCATACCCACTCCAACTGATGTTCACCAAGCATTGCAAGGCGCTCAGGCTCTATATGCATGGCTTGTTCAAGCGTTAATTTCATACTTTTAAGTATCTTCTCGAACAGTATCGCTGTCTCATTCGTAGGACAGATGGGTGAGACCAGCAGAAGTTTGCAAGAACTTGGCAAATCTATAGTTGGCGGTTGATAGCCTGCCAACCTTTCTGGATGAATCAACTCCCACGAGGTGATTCCCATTTCGTGTAAATACTGTTTCTCGTTAATTGACATTTTTCGTCACCTGTTTGAACGAGGCAATCCTATCAAAAAGTCAGAGGTGTTATGAAGCTTTTCCAATCACTCTTTACTGTGATGATGGTAGCGACCATCAGTTTTTCCACATTTGCGAGCAGCAATAATGATGACTGGGAGCTGATCGCAACCAAGACCGTCAACTTCCAAACGGAGACAGACACCGTTACGCCAAATAGTCTGCTCAAAAACCGTAACTTCAGTAAAATCAAAATAAAGTGCATTCAAGGCACCGTCGATTTAAAAGACATCAAAGTCACCATGACCGACGGCAGCGAGAAAAAACTCACTTCAATGGGCACGCTCACCAACGGAATGTCAACGCGAGCTTGGACACTACCAGGAGCGGAGGACGCGAAACTTAAGCACCTTGAAATGAAATACAGCAGTTGGGGAAACATGAAGCTCGACGTGTTGGGTGTCAGCAAAAAAGCAAAAGTCGAAATCTGGGGCAAAAAAAGAACCAAAAACGCTCAATAAACGTCATGCTTGTCGAATGAATGATGAAAAGCAAACAGCCCGCTATTTCAGCGGGCTGTTTCAGTATTTAAAGCTCTGAGAACTCTGGCGCGTAATCAATGCGTCCAGAACGTCCTGCACATTGGCCTTCGACGAGTTCAGCTACTCGAAACGCACCTTCAGGCACTTCCCAAGCGCATTCAAAGCCCATCTCTTCACCAGCATTGAAACCTTGTCGTGCATAGTAGTTAGGTTCACCCAACACGACACAGACTGGATAACCGAAATCACGCAGAGATTCGAAACCTTCTTTAATGAGTTCAGCGCCAATGCCTTGACGGCGATAGTCCTCATGAACAGCCAATGGTGCAAGCCCTTGCCACGACAAATCTTCACCATTTAATGTAACTGGGCTAAATAAAGCATGGCCAATTACCTCACCTTCATCCGTACACGCCACCAGCGACAAGGTCAGCTTGCCGTTTTCACGTAAACGCATCACCAAGTTGGCTTCTGCATCGGTTGGAAACGCATGTTTCAATAGGCGGTCAATGGTCAGAATGTCCGCAGGGGCTTCAGTTCGAATAAGCATTCGCTACTCCGGGTTGTTGTGCAGGCTCTTGAACCCCTTTTTGGACAAAGTCAGCCAGTTGGTTCAGCGCTACTTGCATTGCTTTTGGTAACTGCTCTAAGTCGACACTGTCCATCAAGTTTTTCACTTCTAAGCCAAGCTCAGTGTCACCTTCAATTGAAAGGCGACGTTGGAAGAACAGTGTATCAGGGTCTTCTTTACGACCAGCAATCAGTACTAGGTCGTTTAGATTACCACTAAAACTCACATCTTCCTGAACTGGTTTTTCAGCGACGACTAATTTTTCATCTTGATAGCTGATGTACCATGCTAAGTTCAAGTCTTTAATCGCAACTTTTAACCACTTGTCTTCAAGGAATTCAAAGTCGCCATCTTCTAACGCTTCTTTGAATACCATTTTCAGCCCTTCAAGTAAGGCTTTTTGTTGAACTGTTTGTGGTAATAACTGGACTGGAGAACGCAAAATGTTGGCTGCGTTCTTTACTAGTTGACTGCGAATCTTGTTTAACACGTTCATTATCCGTTACTTTGTCATTAGGTCGCTCATATTACGCAATCGCACCACCGCGATACCTGTTATGTATCAATAAACTGTTTGTTTTCAGTTGGTGGTTTATTGTCCACTAACGTGTCGTTTTTTGACCTTACGTGTATTATTGATGCGAACAGCTTGATAAACGCTTTAATAACCGTATTTTCAAAGTTATAGTTATCCGAGCGTATCCTCGTGATATCAAGTCACAGAATAAAGCCGAGTCAACCACTTAAAAATGACTCACTATGCAGGCTTGAGAAGCACGGCGGCATGTTCGCCAGGGTAGCGCTTTTGATTACACGGACGAATTAATCTGGCTCATTGGAGATCGGTAATACCCTAATGCCTTCCCAGCAATTACAACATTGGTTTGCCACGCTAACCTCAAATAGCCCTTTCTTTTTTGCCATTCTTGATAAAAAACACAATTATCGAATGGTGAGTGACCGCTATTGTGATATTGCAGGCTTAAATCATGAAGAAATCATCGGGTTAAACGATTGCCAGGTGCTAGGTGAGCAGTTTTATAAGAAGCTGGCACCTTACTACCAACGCGCATTCAAAGGCGTGCATGTCGAAGCTGAAATTACCTTAGATGAAACCGATTTAGAGACCAGCCTTCACTTTAGTTTGTCACCAGTGTATGAAGGTAATGAGGTACGTTTCGTGGTGTTTCACGCCGTCGACACCTCCGAAAAGCAAATACTTGTCCGCTCTCTGGAAGAAGCCGAAAACAAATTTGCCAAGCTGACCCAATTATTGCCCGATGGCCTGCTGCTGATTGAAGATGACATCATCATCTCAGCAAACCCTGCTTCGGCTCGTCTGCTTGGGCTTAACTCCCCTCACGAGCTGCTCGGTGAAGAGCTCTCTCGCTTGTTCATCGACGAAAACACCAAAAAAGTTTTCAGTCACCGACTCAGCACGCTTATTTCGGACAAACCGTTTGTTTGCCTGACTAGCGCGCGTTGCGGATTTGAGCGCAAAGTCCAATTGCATGCGGACTCGACGGCAATTCTAGGCAGTGAATCTCAAATTATTCTTATCCAAGATGCGGATGACACACCAAAACACTTGTCGTCGGCCTCCAGTGAAGATTCTCATATCGACTCTTTAACCAAACTGTATAACCGATTTGGTTTCACCAAGCGCCTAGAACAACTGATCAAAAGCCAAACACCGCTATTGGTGTTTTACCTCGATATCGATAACTTTAAGAACATTAATGACTCGCTGGGTCATCACATCGGTGACAAAGTCATCCAAGAAGTTTCTGCGCGTTTAAAACGACTGCTGCCAAACCAAGCGATCATCGGCCATCTTGGCGGTGATGAGTTCGGCATCATTCTTCCTGAGCCAGAAAACTCACGCATGGCAGAAGTGTTATCAGATCGCATTATTTCTTTGATAAACCAACCTTTTGATCTGCACCACTTCAGTAAACGTCTTGCTTGCTCAATCGGTAGCGTCCGCTATCCGGAAGATGGGCAGGATGCTCGTATCTTGCTACAAAACGCCGATACCGCAATGTACGAAGCCAAAGATCGCGGGCGAAACCGTCTGATCAAATTCAATGACCAAATGAACAAAGAAGCGCGTATGCGTTTGTGGCTCGAAATCGAACTGCAAAAAGCCCTGCAGCAAAATGGTCTTGAAGTTTGGTATCAACCCAAAGTGAACGCCCGTGATTTCAGTATCAATGGCGCTGAGGCTTTAGTACGTTGGAAACATCCGGTTGAGGGCTACATTAGCCCAGGATCATTTATTCCTGTGGCGGAACGAGCAGGTTTGATTGAGCATCTGGGCCGCGTGGTGATGCGTGATGTATTCAACACCGTAAAACGCTGGAAACAACAAGGCATTTTGCCGGGTCGCGTCGCGATCAACCTGTCTCCAGAACAGTTTGGCAACCCTCAGTTGATCGACTTTATGGAGAAGCTGCTGCGCACAACCGAACTTGATCCAAGTTGCATCACGTTTGAGCTAACGGAAAGCGCGGTGATGAGTGACAGCGAACATACGCTGCAAATGCTGAATGCGATTAAAAAGCTGGGCTTTGCTTTGTCGATCGACGACTTTGGCACTGGGTACTCGTCGCTGTCTTATTTAGCTCGTTTCCCGATTGATGAACTAAAAATCGACCGTGCATTCATTAATGACATTGACGCCCTGCCAAAACAGGTGACCGTCATCGAGAACATCATCAACTTGGGCAAATCTTTGGAACTAACGGTCGTTGCAGAAGGCGTAGAAACGCATCAGCAAGCTACTTTACTTTCCAACCTTCAATGTAACTCGATTCAAGGTTTTCATTTCTACCGACCTCAACCAAAACATGAAATCGAAGAGTTGTTTGTGCAAAACCGCCGCCACAAAAATTGATCCCCCGACTTCGTCAAATTAAACTTTTACCCCTACTCTCAAGGGGTAAATATTGAGTTTATTGAGCTAAACCTAACTTAGGTCAAATTAGCTATTCATAATTCTTCATAAAATGCGGGCACCTTTTCCTTCTCTATGATTGTGAGCATATGGAACTCTTGTGTCCTGCGGGTAACCTGCCTGCGCTAAAAACCGCGATTGATTGCGGTGCAGATGCCGTGTACATCGGCTTCAAAGACGATACCAACGCGCGTCACTTTGCTGGTTTGAACTTCAACGGTAAAAAGCTAGAAAAGGCCGTGCAATATGTGCATGACCACAACAAAAAGATCCACGTTGCACTCAATACCTTTGCTCATCCAAACGGTTTTGAACGCTGGACAAACGCCGTCGATAACGCAGCGGCATTGGGCGTAGATGCGCTGATTGTCGCTGACATTGCTGTTCTTGAGTACGCTGCTCGCAAATACCCTGAGCTTGAGCTGCACCTTTCCGTGCAAGCTTCTGCTACCAACGTAGCTGCGATTGACTTCTACAAGCAAAACTTCAACGTTAAACGTGTGGTATTGCCTCGCGTGTTGTCCATTCATCAGGTGAAACAACTGTCGCGCAACATCACCAGTGATGTCGAGCTGGAAGTATTTGCGTTTGGCAGTCTGTGCATCATGTCTGAAGGTCGTTGTTACTTGTCGTCTTACATGACGGGTGAATCACCAAATACGGTCGGAGCCTGCTCTCCAGCGAAATACGTGCGCTGGCAAGAAACTGAACAAGGCTTGGAGTCTCGATTAAACAACATTTTGATCGACCGTTACTGCGCGGGTGAAAACGCAGGCTATCCAACGCTTTGTAAAGGCCGCTTTGAAGCTGAAATTGAAGGCGAGAAAAAACGTTACCACGCGCTGGAAGAACCAACCAGTTTAAATACTCTCTCTATGCTTCCTGAACTGTTTGCAGCAAACGTAGCGTCGGTAAAAATTGAAGGCCGTCAACGCAGCCCTGCCTATGTAGAGCAAGTTACTCGCACTTGGCGCGCAGCAATTGATCGTTACCAAGCAAACCCAGAAGCTTACCAAGTCGAAGCAGCTTGGGATGCCGCCCTGGCTAACGTTTCTGAAGGTACGCAAACCACGCTGGGTGCATACCACCGTAAATGGCAGTAGAGGTTAAGATGGAAAATTCAATGAAATACGCACTTGGCCCACTGCTGTACTTTTGGCCAAAACAAGATATCGAAGCATTTTACTTACAAGCGAAAGAAAGCTCGGCAGACATTATCTACTTGGGTGAAACCGTTTGTTCAAAACGTCGCGAGATGAAACCTGCTCATTGGTTCGATATTGCCAAAGACCTATCGGCATCCGGTAAGCAAGTGGTGCTTTCCACCATGGCATTGTTGGAAGCACCAAGCGAAGTCAATATCATGAAGAAGTATATCGATAATGGTGACTTTGCGATTGAAGCAAATGACGTGTCCGCGGTTCAACTGGCGTCTGAACACAAAGTCCCATTTGTCGTTGGCCCAGCAATTAACACTTACAACGCACACACCTTGAACCTGTTTTTAAAACAAGGGATGACTCGTTGGTGTATGCCGGTTGAGCTATCTCGTGAATGGCTAAGCGATACTCTGACACAATGTGAAGACTTAGGGATTCGTAACAAATTCGAAGTCGAAGTCTTTAGCCACGGCTATTTGCCATTAGCCTACTCGGCTCGCTGCTTCACGGCGCGTGCAGAAAATAAAGCGAAGGATGATTGCGAAACTTGCTGCATCAAATACCCAACCGGTATCCAAGTAAGCAGCCAAGAGGGACAAGAAGTCTTCAATTTGAATGGCATCCAAACGCAATCGGGCTACTGTTACAACCTGATCAACGATCTGCCAAGCATGCAAGGACTCGTTGATGTCGTTCGCTTGAGTCCATTAGGCGTAAGTACCTTCTCAGAATTGGATCGCTTCCGTTCTAACGAGCAAGGCTCAAACCCAGACAAACTATCAAGCCGCCAATGCAACGGTTACTGGCATCAATTGGCTGGCTTAGAAGTGAAGAACATTTAACTCTTCCGACAAAGTAAAAAGCGAGGCACTAGCCTCGCTTTTCTGCTACCAACTTAAGACGCTTGGATGCTCGGTTCTACTGGCCTCTCCACCATCAACTTTTTGATATCACGCCAAAGCATACTCATCACAACCAGACTTAACGCAATGTTGGATAGCGGGAATGCAATCCAAATGCCTGTCACACCCAACAGTTTTGGCATGATGAACAAGAACGGCAGTTGGATAAGCATATTGCCCACCGTCACAAACATCGCCTTACTACCTTTGTTGACCGATTGATAGTAAGCCCCTGCTACCACTAAGAAACCATCCAGAAACAGTGCGAACATGTGGAGACGAATTCCCACCACAGCACTTTCGATAAGCTGCTGATCCGCGTCATTAAAGACGGATACGAGCTGGTACGGGAAAAGGTTCATCAATACCACGAACACAACACCACCTAAAACCGATGTCCCCATAGCAATTTGTAGCAACTTACGAATGTTATCTTGATTTCGTGCGCCATGGTTGTAGCTCACCAAAGGCTGCATACCATTGGCAATGCCTTCCGCCACGAGGTAATAGACCGTCACAATATAACCTAAAATGGCGTAAGCGCCGATCAAAAGCGGGCTGCCGTATTGTGCGAATAACGCGTTGTGCAGAGCTACCATCGTAGATCCATAAGCGTACATAAAAAAGCTGGATGTCCCGATAAGCACAATTTTAGGAATAGCATCCAATTGCACTTTCAACTCTCTAAATGTTAGACGTAACTTCGCTTTAGAAGAGAAGAAGTAGCCCACACCTAGCACGGTGACAACCATCTGTGCCAATGCGGTCGCAATAGCCGCTCCTGTTAGCTCCCAATTCATCCAAGCAATGAAAACATAGTCCAACACAATGTTAATGATTGCACCTATCACCATCAAAATTGTGGCTAAGTTAGGGCTGTTGTCGTTACGTAGCAAGAATGGAACCGCAATAGAGCCAAGTGAAAAAATACACGCTACGATTAGTATCTGGAGATATTGCAAGCCCAACTCATACACTCGCCCCTGAGCGCCTTGCCAACGAATAAAGTCATCAGCAAAGAAAAACAGAATCGTTGCGACAATAGGCATCAAGGCCAACAAAAATAGCAAGCCTGTGGTTAAGACCCGTTTCGCACCTTGTTGATCTTGCTCTCCTTGCTTGATGGAAGTCAGGGCTCCCGTTCCCACACCAACCATCATCCCTATTCCCAGAATGCTACCAATCACTGGCCAAGCAACATTGATGCCCGCCAATCCGTCAGCGCCAACGTAACGGCCAATAAAAATACCGTCGACGACTTGGTACAGCCCATTGACCAACATGGCTGCGACAGTTGGAATGGTATATTTCCAAAACTGTTTATAAATGGAGTTTTGCATGATTCTCACCAATAGTTAGCAAAGCTAACTAAATAGTTAAATAAATGAATTTTTGAATTAATTTCCAAGCGCTTTATTGAGTAGCGACTGCAATTGTTTGGCTTCTTGTTCGTTTAGCTTTAGCATCATTTGATCCGAAATATCCTTATAAACAATTTGTTCTAAAGACATTTTTTCAGCGACCTCTTCCGTCAATAAGACACGCTTTGCGCGAGCATCTTCATTGCAAGCAATACGCTTCACTAACCCTTTCTTTTCTAAACGCACCACCATATTGGAGGCAGAAGGTTTGGTTACCTGTAACTCGTCGGCAAGATCAGTAATACGAACGCCTTCAGGAAACACCTGAATTACGCGTAAGTAATCAAATTCGTTAAAGCTAAGATGAGACAATGGATCTTCTTTAGCGTAAACACGCCAAGCTTTGGCGCAAAAACGCTCCAAATCGATCAAACTCTCTTCTAAGGCCATAAAGATTCACCAATTAGTTAGCAAGGCTAACTATTCTAAAGCGAGTTATCTCAATCATCAAGCGTAAAAAAGCCGCTTATGGAAGCGGCTTTATCATTATTGCTGTTCTTGTTGCTCGGCGGCTTTTAGCTTGGCCAACCTATCTTGCTGAAGTTGGTCATAAATTTGTGCTAACTCCAAGAAAGAGTAACGATGCTCAACATACTCGTACACATTCAACGAAATGGCGAGCTTATACAACGAAATCGCGCTGGCGATGTCACCTTCCAATTGATGACGTTTACCGAGATAAAAATAGGTTTCCGTCAATCGCTGAGCAAGGCGATAGTTTTCTCGCGTCCCATCCATAATAGCAGCAAGAGCCGCTTCATCAGAAACATCGCGTAGCATAAGAGCGACTAACACCCAACCCCATTCTTCACTGCGATCTTGTTGGTAACGCAGCTGAAGGTTTGCTTTTGCTTGCTCAGGGTTTTGATCCGCTTCAATGATGTATAACCACAATGCGCGAAATGGATCGCTTGGCATCTCTTGATAATGCTTGGTCATATCTTCCAAGGACAAATCAATACGACCGCCGTAGTATAGCGCTATCGCCCGATTGCGCTCTGCGTAAGAGTTATCTGGTGCAAGTTCGAGTGTTGAATCAAATGCTTCGTATGCCGCATCAAACTCTCCAACCTGAGTAAAGTAAACGCCGAGAAGATTAAATATATCTGGCTGAGCGGGGTTCAACTGCAATGATTGGTTGAAATCCAAACGAGCAAGGTCACGCAAGCCAACACTGTCGTAGTAATTACCACGTTCATAGTGCATTTTGGCACGCACTTCATCGCTGAGATCAGGGCGCTGCAGTAGTTGTGATAAACGCGCAATTTGAACTTCTTGTTGAACGCTCGGTTGTAAAGGCACAGCCATTGGTGGGTAAAGCCACTTCAGAGCTGAATGCTGAGAAGTATTTGCACAACCGGTCAGCGCGATAGCAACACATAAACTTGCGGTTTGAAACCATTTCACTAATTGATACTCCTGTTTGGACCGCCTTGGGTCTGTTTCCTTAATGCACTATAGGATAAATAACCTCATTTGAGGTCAAACTCCTCGAAACAGGCCAAAAAAAAGGGAGCGAAAATGCTCCCCTTTATAGCATGCTTTCAGGCTCTTAAGCTAATAAAAGACCGAAAGGCGAGTTTCAGATTACTCTTCTTTCGCTGCTGGTGCTTCTGCCGCTGCTTCTTCAGCAGGCTTCTCTACCGCTTCTTTCATGCTTAGACGTACACGGCCTTGACGGTCGATTTCAAGAACTTTAACTTGAACTTCTTGACCTTCAGTTAGGTAGTCAGACACTTTCTCAACGCGTTTTTCAGCGATTTGAGAAATGTGTACTAGACCATCTTTACCTGGTAGAACCGTTACAAACGCACCAAAGTCAGCTAGACGAGCCACTTTACCAGTGTAGATACGGCCTACTTCAACTTCAGCAGTGATCTCTTCGATACGGCGGATAGCTTCTTTCGCTGCTGCACCTTCAGTTGCTGCAATCTTGATTGTACCGTCATCTTCGATTTCGATAGTTGTACCAGTCTCTTCAGTTAGAGCACGGATAACTGCACCACCTTTACCGATAACGTCTTTGATCTTCTCTGCGCTGATCTTCATTGTGTGGATACGCGGAGCGAACTCAGAGATATCGTCACGAGCACCAGCAAGCGCTTCATCCATTACAGATAGGATGTGCTTACGTGCGCCTTGTGCTTGGTTAAGCGCAATTTGCATGATCTCTTTAGTGATACCTTCGATCTTGATGTCCATTTGAAGTGCAGTAACACCAGTGCTAGTGCCTGCTACTTTAAAGTCCATGTCACCTAGGTGGTCTTCGTCGCCAAGGATGTCAGAAAGAACAACAAAGTCATCGCCTTCTTTCACAAGACCCATCGCGATACCCGCAACAGATGCTTTGATTGGCACACCAGCATCCATAAGTGCTAGAGATGTACCACATACAGACGCCATTGAAGATGAACCGTTAGATTCCGTGATTTCTGATACAACGCGAACTGTGTATGGGAACTCGTCAACAGATGGCATTACAGCTGCAATACCACGCTTAGCCAGTTTACCGTGGCCGATTTCACGACGCTTAGGAGAACCTACGAAACCAGTCTCACCCACACAGTATGGAGGGAAGTTGTAGTGTAGTAGGAAGTGATCTTTACGCTCACCAGTTAGCTCATCGATGATTTGTGCATCACGTTGAGTACCTAGAGTCGCAGTAACTAGGGCCTGAGTTTCACCACGAGTGAACAGTGCAGAACCGTGAGTACGTGGAAGAACACCAGTACGTACGTCTAGCGCACGAACCATGTCTTTCTCACGACCATCGATACGAGGGTTACCCGCGATGATGCTACGACGTACAACAGTCTTCTCTAGATCGTGGAAGATTGTGTGGATTTCTTTAGTATCCGCTTCAGGATCTTGAGCAAGCAGTGCTTCGTTTACTTCTGCTGCAATCTCATGGATGCGGTCGTAACGAGCCATTTTCTCAGTGATTTGGTAAGCCTCAACAAGCTTAGCTTCAGCAAGTTCAGCAATCTTAGTCTTAAGTGCTGTATTTTCTTCTGGAGCAACCCAATCCCAAGCTGGAGTAGCAACTTCAGCTTTGAACTCGTTGATAGCGTTGATTACAACTTGTTGTTGATCGTGGCCGAACACAACTGCTGCTAGCATTTCTTCTTCAGTTAGGTTGTCAGCTTCTGACTCAACCATTAGTACCGCAGACTCTGTACCTGCAACCACTAGATCTAGACGCGATGCGTTTAGCTCAGTTTGGCTAGGGTTAAGAACTAGCTGACCATCGATGTGACCAACACGTGCTGCACCGATAGGACCATTGAATGGAATACCAGAGATGGCAAGAGCCGCAGATGTACCAATCATTGTTGGGATATCTGGTTGAACGTCTGGGTTTACAGATACAACCGTTGCAATAACTTGCACTTCATTTTTGAACGCGTCCGGGAATAGTGGACGGATTGGACGGTCAATTAGACGAGCTGTTAGCGTTTCGCCTTCAGATGGACGACCTTCACGTTTGAAGAAGCCACCTGGGATCTTACCTGCAGCGTAAGTACGCTCTTGGTAGTTTACAGTTAGTGGGAAGAAATCTTGACCCGCTACTGCTTCTTTTTTACCAACAACTGAAACGAATACTGCTGTATCGTCCATTGTAACCATAACTGCTGCTGTAGCTTGACGTGCGATAACGCCAGTTTCTAGAGTAACCGTGTGGTTACCGTACTGGAACGTTTTAACAACTGGTTTTTCGAACATTGTTATTCCTTGTTTCTAAGCGCACCGATAAATAGCCGCTTAGGTGTGTTAATAAACACTCAAGGCATTACGAATCGCGACTAGTGAAAAGAAACTTACCTAAATTTCTTTTTAATAGCCGCGACCTTTTGGTCGACGAGGTTGACTGTAATGCTATGAGTTTAATAAAAATCTAATATACCAGACTAATCAGCGACTAATCACTCATCTAGAACGGTATCAAAAGATTAAGCCGCCAGTATTATAACGGCTTAAGGATGATTTGGCTAAGCTATAGCAGTCAAAAAATAAATTAGGGGCAACAAAAAAGGGGCATAAAGCCCCTTTTTTGACAAACTGCTATGCAGTCGCTTATTAGCGACGTAGGCCTAGACGCTTGATTAGGTCTTGGTAGCGAGCTAGATCTTTACCTTTTAGGTAATCTAGAAGCTTACGACGGCGAGAAACCATACGTAGAAGACCACGACGGCTGTGGTGATCGCCTTTGTGAGCTTTGAAGTGACCTTGTAGGTGGTTGATAGAAGCTGTAAGTAGAGCTACTTGAACTTCTGGTGAACCAGTGTCGCCTTCAGATTGTGCGTATTCTGCAACGATTGCTGCTTTAGTTTCTGCATTCAGAGACATAATTCTCTCCTAATAAGAGTAAGTTAATGTTTGTGCCAGCCAATCTCTGATTCAGCCGACACGAGAAGCGCGAATTATAAGGAAGTTTGCTTATAGGCGCAATATAAAAATACCGGCTTAAATGCCGGTATTTTTCAAGTGATATAGAGATTACTCTTCGTCGCGGAAAACGACTAAACGTTTTGGTGCGATCTTACCATCATCGTTCATTTCACCAACACCGATGAACAAACGCTCTTCGCCCATAGTCAGGCGCAGAGACCCCTGCTCTGGTGCACCTAATACTTGAACCGGTTGGCCATGCTGAACCATATCTGCTAATTCAGGAATTAGGTTTACTTCTGGTAAGTCTTCAACTGCAGTGTCCATTGGCATAAGCAGTGGATCGAGCAACTCGCGAGGAGCGATTTCTTCACGATGAGCTTGCTCAAGTAGCTCATTAAGCTGCTCAAGAGTCACCATTTTCTCGTAAGGGTACTTGGCTACAGCTGTGCGGCGCAGCATAGTTACGTGAGCACCACAACCAAGCATTTCGCCCAAGTCATCGACGATAGTACGAATGTAAGTGCCTTTTGAACAGTGCACCTCCATCTCAACTTCATCACCTTCAAAACGGTGAAGAATGATTTCGTAAACGGTGATTTTACGAGACTCACGTGGAACTTCGATACCTTTACGAGCGTACTCGTACAGAGGTTTGCCTTGGTATTTCAAAGCAGAAAACATCGAAGGCACTTGGTCAGATTCGCCACGGAACTTCTCAATACACGCTTCTAGTTTCTCGAGAGTCACATCTACTGGACGCGTTTCTACCACTTCACCATCAGAGTCTGAAGTGTTAGTACGTTCGCCAAGTTTCGCGATCACGCGATAGCGTTTGTCTGAATCCAGTAGGAACTGAGAAAACTTGGTTGCTTCACCTAAACAGATCGGCAACATACCCGTCGCTAGAGGGTCCAACGCACCAGTGTGACCCGCTTTCTCAGCAAAGTAGATTCGCTTTACTTTTTGCAGTGCATCATTGGAAGAGATACCTGTTGGTTTATCCAACAAGATAACACCATTAATTGGACGACCTTTACGACGACGAGCCATTATTCTTCGTCCTCACGGCCAGAGTTCTTTTGCTTCTGCTTGTCTGAGTTAACCACTTCGGTTACTAGGTTAGACATACGCATACCTTCTACGAGCGTGTTGTCGTAGTAGAAGCGGATTTCTGGAGTTAGACGCAGACGAATACGCTTACCAAGCATCATGCGAATGTGAACTTCATGCTCACGTAGTGCCGCTAGGCATGATTCTGGTGTTTGCTCACCTACACATAGGAAAGTCACGAACACTTTTGCGTAAGCAAGGTCACGAGAGACTTCCACATCGGAAATGGTAACCATACCCAAACGTGAATCACGAACTTCACGTTGAAGGATCATTGCTAATTCTTTTTGCAGCTGCTGTGCAACACGCTGCGTGCGGCTAAATTCTTTTGACATATCTTTTCTCTTATATAGAAAGAATGGGGGGTTGGTCAAAGCCAGCCCCCCATGGTGTATTCAACAACCAATTACTACTTATCTATCAAAGATAATATGAGTAATTTTAGTCAATTAGTCTAGAGTACGTTGAATTTCAACGATTTCGAATACTTCGATTTGGTCACCAACGCGAACGTCATTGTAGTTCTTAACGCCGATACCACATTCGTAGCCATTCTTAACTTCTTGAACGTCATCTTTAAAGCGACGTAGTGACTCTAGTTCACCTTCGTAAATAACAACGTTATCACGTAGAACACGGATAGGGTTGTTGCGTTTAATTAGACCTTCAGTAACCATACAGCCAGCGATTGCGCCCAGTTTCGGTGACTTAAACACGTCACGAACTTCAGCAAGACCAATGATCTCTTGCTTGAATTCTGGAGCAAGCATACCGCCCATTGCCTGTTTCACTTCGTCAATCAATTGGTAAATGATTGAGTAGTAACGTAGGTCAACTGCTGCGGCTTCAACTGCACGACGAGCAGATGCATCAGCACGTACGTTAAAGCCAAGAATGATTGCGTTTGAAGCTTCTGCTAGTACTACGTCAGTCTCAGTAATACCACCAACACCAGAACCAACGATGTTCACTTTCACTTCGTCAGTCGATAGTTTCAGTAGTGAGTCTGCGATAGCTTCTACAGAACCTTGAACGTCAGCTTTAAGTACAACGTTAAGCTCTGCAACTTCACCAGCAGTCATGTTAGAGAACATGTTCTCTAGTTTAGATTTCTGCTGACGAGCAAGTTTCACTTCACGGAACTTACCAGCACGGTAGTTAGCAACTTCACGCGCTTTACGTTCATCACGTACTACAGTAGCTTCGTCACCTGAAGCTGGCACACCTGAAAGACCAAGGATCTCTACAGGAATAGACGGGCCTGCTTCTGTGATTTCTTGACCTAGTTCATCGCGCATTGCACGAACACGGCCGTACTCTTGACCACAAAGTACGATGTCGCCTTTATGTAGCGTACCAGATTGAACTAGTACTGTAGCAACTGGACCACGACCTTTATCAAGACGAGATTCAACTACCACACCAGACGCCATACCTTCTTTCACAGCTGTAAGTTCTAGAACTTCAGATTGAAGAAGGATTGCTTCTAGCAGACCATCAATGTTTGTACCCTGTTTTGCAGAGATGTGAACGAACATGTTCTCACCGCCCCATTCTTCAGGGATTACGTCGTATTGAGCTAGCTCATTCTTAACGTTGTCTGGGTTCGCATCTTCTTTATCGATCTTGTTCACAGCAACAATCAAAGGAACGCCTGCCGCTTTCGCGTGCTGGATCGCTTCTACTGTTTGTGGCATTACGCCATCATCTGCTGCAACTACAAGAACAACGATATCTGTCGCTTGAGCACCACGAGCACGCATAGCAGTAAACGCCGCGTGTCCAGGAGTATCAAGGAACGTGATCATACCGTTTTCAGTTTCAACGTGGTAAGCACCGATGTGCTGTGTAATACCACCCGCTTCGCCTGAAGCAACGTGTGTACGACGGATGTAGTCAAGTGTTGACGTTTTACCGTGGTCAACGTGACCCATGATCGTTACAACTGGAGCACGAGGTACTGATTCAGCATTAGTATCGCGGTCAGATAGTACTGCTTCTTCCAGTTCGTTCTCTTTACGAAGAACAACTTTGTGACCCATTTCTTCAGCAACAAGCTGTGCTGTTTCTTGGTCGATCACTTGGTTGATAGTCGCCATAGCGCCCATCTTCATCATCACTTTGATAACTTCTGTCGCTTTAACCGACATCTTGTTAGCAAGTTCTGAAAGAACAATTGTTTCGCCAATCACAACATCTTGCTTAGCAACAGTCGCCGACTTATCAAAGCCGTGCTGCATTGATGTTGGTTTAGCTAGCTTACCTTTACGGCCGCCTTTACCGCCACGTTGGCTACGACCGCTATTGCGTGCCTGCTCGTCTTTAGTCGAAGGTTTTTTCTTCTTCTTATTACGACGACCGGCTTCTTCTTTGCGATCTGCTTCATCTTCGGCTTCACGTGCGTATTGTGAAGTCGTTACATGGTAATCTGTATCTTCCATATCACCCTTTTTCTCTTCTGCAGCAGACCAACGCTCTTTATTCTTTTCAGCCAATTCGCGAGCTTCCTCAAGCTTGCGCTGACTTTCCTCTTCAGCCTTACGCTTAGCTTCTTCTTCCTGACGACGTTTAAGCTCGTCGGCCTCTTTTCGCGCTGCTTCTTGCTTAATTTTCTCTTCAGCATCACGTTTTGCTTTTTCTTCAGCATTACGTTGTGCATTCGTATCTGCGTCGCGCTTCGCTTTTTCTTCAGCTTCGCGTTTCGCTTTTTCTTCCGCTTCACGTTTTACAGCATCTTCAGCTTCACGTTTTGCAGCTTCTTCAGCTTCACGCTTAGCAGTTTCCTCTGCTACGCGTTTTGCTGCTTCTTCTGCTTCACGTTTTGCTACTTCTTCTGCTTCACGCTTAGCTTCATCTTCAATTGTGCTACGCTTCACGTATGTACGTTTTTTGCGCACCTCAACCTGAACATTCTTACTCTTACCACCACCCGCATTCACACTAAGTGTACTACGAGTTTTACGCTGAAGCGTTAGGCGAGTCGGCTCTGCATCACCAGATTTATCACCGTGTTCTTTCTTTAGATGAGAGAGAAGCTTTTGCTTCTCTTCATCAGTTACATTGTCAGAGCTCGCCTTTTTCATGCCAGCGTCAGCAAGTTGTTCAATCAAGCGGTCGACTGGCGTACCAATCTCATCACTCAGTGCTTTAACTGTTAATTGTGTCATGCCGCTTTCCTCCTTGCCGAAATTATGCTTCTTCGCCGAACCAACAGATGTTACGTGCGGCCATAATTAGCTCGCCTGCACGTTCTTCGGTCAGGCCTTCGATACCTTCTAAATCGTCAATGCCTTGGTCAGCTAGATCTTCCAGTGTCGCTACACCTTTAGCTGCCAGTTTGAATGCCATTTCGCGCTCTAGACCTTCAAGACCTAGTAGATCGTCTGCAGGCTCTAGACCTTCAAAAGATTCTTCTTGTGCTAATGCAATTGTTGTTAGCGCGTCTTTCGCACGACCACGTAGCTCTTCTACAAGCTCTTCGTTTAGGCCGTCGATTTCTAGAAGCTCGTTAACTGGAACGTATGCGATTTCTTCTAGAGTAGAGAAGCCTTCTTCAACAAGCAGCTGAGCAAAGTCTTCTTCGATGTCTAGGTACTTCATGAAGTTTTCGATAGACGCTTGTGATTCTTCAGCGTGTTTCTTCTGAAGATCTGCAACTGTCATTACGTTCAGCTCCCAACCCGTTAGCTGAGATGCTAAACGTACGTTCTGACCGTTACGACCGATAGCCTGTGCTAGGTTGTCGGCTTCAACTGCGATGTCCATTGAGTGTGCATCTTCATCCACGATGATAGAAGCTACGTCTGCTGGAGCCATTGCGTTGATAACGAATTGCGCTGGGTTATCATCCCAAAGCACGATATCGATACGCTCACCACCAAGCTCACCAGAAACAGCTTGTACACGTGCGCCACGCATACCAACACACGCACCAACAGGGTCAATACGTTTGTCATTTGTTTTCACTGCGATCTTAGCGCGAGAACCAGGATCACGAGCAGCACCTTTCAGTTCGATGATTTCTTCAGCGATCTCTGGAACTTCTACACGGAATAGTTCTTCAAGCATTTCAGGCTTAGAACGAGTGATAAACAATTGGAAACCACGCGCTTCTGGAGCAACTTTGTACAGAAGACCACGTACACGGTCACCTGGACGGAAATTTTCACGAGGAAGTTGGTCATCACGTAGGATTACCGCTTCTGCGTTGTTACCTAAGTCAAGAACGATTGTGTCGCGGTTTACCTTCTTAACAACACCAGTGATTAGATCACCTTCGTTATCGATAAACTGCTCAACGATTTGTGCACGTTCAGCTTCACGAACTTTTTGTACAATAACTTGCTTAGCCGTTTGAGTCGTAATACGGTCAAACGTTACTGATTCGATTTCATCTTCTACGTAATCGCCTAGCTCAACTGAATCATCTTCATATTGAGCAGCTTCTAGAGAGATCTCTTTCGTTGGGCTTTCTACTTGGTCAACAACCAACCAACGACGGTAAGTTACAAACTCACCAGTTTTACGGTCAATAGCAACACGAACGTCGATTTCGATTTCGTACTTTTTCTTTGTAGAAGTTGCTAGAGCAATCTCAAGAGCTTCAAAGATACGCTCACGAGGTACCGCTTTTTCGTTCGATACCGCTTCTGCTACCGCTAAAATTTCTTTACTCATTGTATTTAGCCTCTAAGCTTAAACTTTTTTAGGGACCTAAAATTTAGGGATCAGGTTAGCTTTTGAAATGTTACTTAAAGCAAACTCTTCTTGCTGACCTTCAACAGTAACTGTCACTGTTTCGCCATCCACGCCGTGGATAATACCTTTCCACTTACGACGGTTTGCTACAGCCATTTTCAAAACGATGCTGACCTCGTGACCAATAAATTGCTCGTAATGTGCTGCTTTGAATAGTGGTCTTTCTAAACCTGGAGAAGACACTTCTAGGCTGTAAGCAACAGAAATTGGATCTTCAACGTCTAACACTGCACTTACTTGGTGGCTAACTTCTGCACAGTCGTCCACGTTAATACCATTTTCATGGTCGATGTAGATGCGTAACGTTGAGTGCGCGCCAGCACGAATGAATTCTAATCCAACTAACTCATAGCCTGATGCCTCTACTGGCGCTTCAAGCATTTCAGTAAGTTGTCTTTCTAAACCAGTCATTTAAACCACTCCAGAAACAAAAAAAGGGCTCAGAGCCCAATCAAAAAACCAAGCAGTGACCTGAGTCATTTAAAAAACTCAGATAACAAAAAACCCCGATAGTCGGGGTTTTATGCTGCTGGACCCTGATACGTTAAGAATAGTCAAAATTACTTTTCTTAACTCGTAGTGTGGTTAGCACTACGCAAACTTGCCAATCTGCAACTTCTTTATTCAAAGAAGGAGATTGGTTGCGGGGGCCGGATTTGAACCGACGACCTTCGGGTTATGAGCCCGACGAGCTACCAAGCTGCTCCACCCCGCGTCCGACTTGCTGAGCATTATACTCGCAAACAAGTGATTTACAAGTTTGTAAATACATGGTGCCGAGAGAGGGACTCGAACCCTCACACCTAAGGCACTAGCACCTCATGCTAGCGTGTCTACCAATTTCACCATCTCGGCACAAAACCTTACAGCTTATTGAGGAATTTCATCACCAGTAGGTGCTGGAACTTCACTCGCTGCGTCTTTAACTTGTTCAACTACTGGTTGACCTAATGTTGGGTCTACCCATTGAGACTCGGTCTTGTGTGTAGACATACGACCAAGTAGCAAGCTAACGACAAAAAATACGGTTGCTAAAATAGCAGTTGTTCGGGTTAAGAAATTACCTGAGCCACTAGCACCAAACACTGTGTTTGAAGCACCAGCACCGAACGAGGCTCCCATATCTGCGCCTTTACCTTGTTGAATCAACACAAGGCCAATCACACCAAGCGCTGCCAACAGGTAAATCACAAGTAGAACTGAAAACATTTTTTCCACCTATGTTCCAAATTGTTGAGCCAGCGCCGTTCAATATCGAAACATCGTTAATGAACAAGGCTAGCGACCTCCTAACAGGAGGCGGAGCAATACTAGCGAAAGCCAGTAACGCTGACAAGGGAAAATTAGTAAAAAATCAATGCCGGCGGGTTAAGCGCTCAAAAAAAGGGCAAAACTTACCCTTTTCTTTCTTTAAACACGTGAAAGCAATGATTAACAACTTGCTTTTACTGCATCCGCAATCTTAAGCGCTGAGCTTTGAACAAGCTCGGCATCTTCACCTTCTACCATTACGCGAATCAAAGGCTCTGTACCTGATTTACGTAGTAAAACGCGACCTTTATCGCCTAGCTCAGCTTCAACTTCTTCTACAGCAGCCAGTACTGCTTGCGCTTCTAGAGGGTTATTTTCACCGGCGAAACGTACATTTTCTAAAACTTGTGGGTAAAGCGTCATGCCTTGCGACAAGTCGTGCAGTGACATGTCACTACCAACAACAGAAGCAAGCACTTGTAGAGCAGCAACAATCGCGTCTCCCGTTGTTACTTTATCTAGCAAGATAACGTGACCAGAGTTTTCGGCACCGATCTTCCAGCCTTTAGCCAGCAATTGCTCCATTACATAGCGGTCACCGACAGCAGCACGAACAAATGGAATACCTAATTGCTTCAGGCCATTTTCCATACCTAGGTTAGTCATCAATGTACCAACCACGCCACCTTTTAGTTCACCACGACGCAGAGCATCACGTGCGATGATGTAAGCAATTTGGTCACCATCGACTTTATTACCTAAATGGTCAACCATGATGATACGGTCGCCGTCACCATCGAATGCAAGACCAAGATGAGCTTGCTCTTCTACAACGCGTTTTTGTAGCGCGCGAACGTCTGTAGCACCGACTTCTTCATTGATGTTGATACCATTTGGCTCAACACCCATCGCGATTACATCTGCACCAAGTTCTTTGAAGACATTTGGTGCAATATGGTAGGTAGCACCATGAGCGCAATCAACGACGATCTTTAAGTTAGAGAGACTTAGTGTCGATGGGAATGTGCTTTTACAGAACTCGATGTAACGACCTGCAGCATCATTTAAACGAGTCGCTTTGCCCAATTCAGAAGACTCAACACATTCAATGTCTTTGTCCAATTCAGCTTCGATAGCAAGCTCGATATCATCAGGCAATTTTGTGCCCTCAGATGAGAAGAATTTAATACCGTTGTCGTAATATGGGTTATGCGATGCAGAAATCACAATGCCCGCTTCTGCGCGGAAAGTTTGCGTTAAGTAAGCGACAGCAGGTGTCGGCATTGGACCAGTGAAGGTTGCCTTCAGACCTGCGGCAGCAAGACCTGCTTCTAGTGCAGATTCAAGCATGTAACCAGAGATACGAGTATCTTTACCAATAATAACTTTCTTTGTGCCTTGTTTTGCTAGTACACGACCAGCTGCCCAGCCAAGCTTAAGTACGAAGTCTGGAGTGATTGGGTACTGTCCAACTTTACCGCGTACACCGTCCGTACCAAAGTAACGTCTTTTATTCGACATAAACTTACCTTTATTATTTTTAAATATTGTTTTGCGTCATTTCGACAATTTTCATTGCTTCAATAGTTTCTTCAAAATCATGAACACGAATGATCTGCGCGCCTTTCATGGCAGCAATCGTGGCGCAAACCACACTGGCGTTAGTGCAATCTGCTGCGGGCTTATCAAGCAGCTTGAAAATCATTGATTTACGAGACATGCCCGCCAAGATAGGCAGACCGAACTCATGAAACTTCTCGAGATGAGCGAGCATATGATAATTGTGTTCAATGGTTTTGCCAAAGCCAAAACCAGGATCGAGGATAAGTTGAGACTTATTGATACCTACGGCTTCACAAGCAGCTATGCGCTCTTCTAGAAACTGAGCGACGTCATCCATCAAGTTCTCGTACTGAGGGCTTTCCTGCATAGTTCTAGGTTGCCCCTTCATATGCATTAAGCAAACAGGTAGTTTTGATGCTGCCGCAACTTGAAGTGCACCAGGTTCTTGTAACGCACGGATATCGTTAATCAGATCCGCACCAACAGCGATAGCCTGACGCATTACTTCTGCTTTACTGGTATCGACAGAGATCCATACATCGTATTTTTCGCGGATGGCCTTTACAACAGGAACAACGCGTTGCAACTCTTCTTCTAGAGAGACATCTGGCGCCCCAGGGCGTGTGGACTCACCACCGACATCAATGATGCTAACCCCTGCTGTAATCATTTTTTCGACTTGAGCAAGAGCAAGTTCTAAAGAATTGAATTTACCACCATCAGAAAATGAATCAGGGGTAACATTAAGAATCGCCATTACATGTGGACGAGATAGGTCGAGAGATTTGTTATTTGCTGTAATAATCATAATAAATACAAAAACCCCGAGCTAACTCGGGGTTTATTATTATCAACACTCTTTATTCAGAGTCTTTCTTTTCTGGAACTTCACTTGAAGCAGAATCTTGAGAAGTAACTTGCTCTGCGGCATTCGCAGAATCCGTTGCTTTCTCTTCCTCTTTCACTTCAGGCGTTGCTTGAGACTTATCGTCATCCTTTGGCTTATTCATTGGGTTATCACCCCAGCCTGCTGGCTCACGAATTTCCGCTTTACGTTCCATGAGATCATCAATTTGGCGAGCATCAATGGTTTCATACTTCATTAGCGCATCTTTCATCGCATGCATGATGTCCATGTTGTCTTCCAAAATCTTTTTCGCACGGTCGTAGTTGCGGTCGATGATTTGACGAACCTCATCATCGATCAGCTTAGCGGTATCATCAGACATGTGTTTAGTCTGCGTTACGCTACGACCAAGGAATACTTCACCTTCATCTTCTGCATAAAGTAGAGGACCAAGTTTTTCAGAGAAGCCCCATTGTGTCACCATCTTACGAGCAATATCTGTCGCCCGTTCAATGTCGTTGGAAGCACCTGTCGATACTTTTTCAGGACCGTAAATTAGCTCTTCAGCAAGACGACCGCCATACAGGCTTGAAATCATAGACTCTAAGTGCTGACGAGACATACTTACGCGGTCTTGTTCTGGCAAGTACATCGTTACACCAAGTGCACGACCTCGTGGAATGATAGACACTTTGTACACAGGATCATGCTCAGGTACTAAACGGCCAACAATCGCGTGACCTGCTTCATGGTACGCTGTTGACTCTTTGGTCTCTTCTGACATCACCATAGAACGGCGCTCTGCACCCATCATGATTTTGTCTTTCGCTAGCTCAAACTCAACCATAGAGACATTGCGTTTGTTACCACGTGCAGCAAATAGCGCAGCTTCGTTAACTAAGTTGGCTAGGTCTGCACCAGAGAAACCTGGTGTACCACGAGCGATTAAAGAAGGCTCTACGTCACCAGCTAATGGCACTTTGCGCATGTGTACTTTTAGAATCTGTTCACGACCGCGTACATCAGGAAGACCTACAACTACTTGACGGTCAAAACGACCCGGACGTAGCAATGCAGGGTCTAATACGTCTGGGCGGTTGGTCGCAGCAATAACGATAATACCTTCGTTGCCCTCAAAACCATCCATTTCTACTAGCATTTGGTTCAGTGTTTGCTCACGTTCATCGTGACCACCACCTACACCAGCACCACGCTGACGACCTACAGCATCGATTTCATCGATAAAGATAATACAAGGCGCGGCTTTCTTCGCTTGCTCGAACATGTCACGTACACGAGATGCACCAACACCAACGAACATTTCTACGAAATCGGAACCTGAAATAGTAAAGAACGGTACTTTTGCCTCACCTGCGATAGCTTTTGCAAGTAACGTTTTACCCGTACCTGGAGGACCAACCATTAAAACACCAGTTGGAATCTTACCACCCAGTTTTTGGAAACGGCTTGGATCACGTAGGTAATCAACAAGTTCTTTTACGTCTTCTTTTGCTTCGTCACAGCCTGCAACATCAGCGAAAGTGGTTTTGATTTGTTCTTCGCTCATCATTCGAGCTTTACTCTTACCGAAAGACATAGCGCCTTTACCGCCGCCGCCTTGCATTTGACGCATGAAGAAAATCCACACACCAATCAGTAAGATCATTGGGAACCAAGAAATGAAAATTGTGCCAAGCAAGCTTTGCTCTTCAGGAGGCGTTCCTTGCACTTTCACGTTTTGGTTAATTAGGTCATCTAGAAGCTTCTGATCATACACAGGCATGTAAGTGACCATTTTGGCACCGCCGCCACGACGAACAAAGCTAATTTCACCGTCTTTAAAAGTTGCTTCTTGAATCTGGCCTTGGCCAACTTCCTGTACAAACGTGGTGTAATCCACGGTTCTGCCATTGCTTTCTCCAGGGCCAAAGCTCTGGAATACCGACATCAATACGACAGCGATAACAAGCCACAGAATTAAATTTTTTGCCATGTCACTCAAGGTGTAAGCCTCTCGATAACTAATTGTAATTAAAGGTAGGGTACTACAGTTCACTCACTGTAGCTATAGTGTTAACACGCTCCCGAAAGAGCAAAATAGTTAACCTTTGTAACCAGTGGCTACAACAAAGACTTCTCGGGAGCGCGCTCGCGATGAGTCTGGTTTTCTGATTTTTACGACTTTAAACATGTCTCGGACTTCTTTCACGTATTGATCGAAGCCTTCACCCTGGAAAACCTTTACGACAAAGCTACCATTAGGCGCTAGAACTTGTCGACACATATCTAAAGCCAATTCAACTAAATACATTGCGCGTGGTTGATCGACAGAGTTGTTACCTGCAATGTTCGGCGCCATATCAGACATTACAACATCAACCATTGATGGTTGAATTCTATCAAGCAACGCCTCTAACACGGCATCGTCTCGGAAGTCACCTTGCAAGAAACTTACACCAGCTATTGGATCCATAGGAAGTAAATCACAAGCAATAATCTGACCACTATCTCCTACTATTTTAGCAGCATATTGAGACCATCCACCCGGAGCAGCACCTAAATCGACCACTGTCATGCCAGGTTTTAACAACTTATCTTTTGTTTGGATTTCATCAATCTTGAAGTACGCACGTGAACGATATCCTTTTTTACGGGCTTCATTCGCGTATTTATCATCAAAGTGTTCTTTCAACCAACGACCAGAACTAGCCGAATGTTTTTGTTTACTCATTTTAATCCCAACAAGGCGCAAATAGGAGCTATTGTTTTAATAGGCACAACCTATTACTCAATAAATTATAGTCTTCAGCAATAGATGGCGTTAAAATAGCTTTTTTCAACCCTTATTTTAAAGAAAATTGGCCGCGTAATGAACCTAAGCACCAAACAAAAGCAGCACCTAAAAGGCCTGGCTCACAGTTTAAAACCTGTTGTGCTAATGGGCGCAAATGGACTTACAGAAGCCGTGCTAGCAGAAATTGAAATCGCTCTAAACCATCACGAACTGATCAAAGTAAAAGTTGCTTCAGAAGATCGTGAAACAAAACAGCTAATCATTGACGCTATCGTACGTGAGACAGGCGCTGAAAAAGTTCAGACAATTGGTAAAGTGCTTGTGCTATACCGCCAGTCTGAAGAGCGTAAAATCGAAATTCCTCGTAAGTAATTCACTTACGTTGTTGAAGAAAAAGGTCGCCATTGGCGACCTTTTTTGCATTTAACAAATAGTGGGCATTCAAGATGCCACTTAGATGTATTCAACTCGGTCAATTTCGAAATCTTTCGCTCCACCAGGAGTCTGGATAGCAACCTCGTCGCCTTCCATCTTGCCGATCAAGCCACGAGCAATTGGAGAGCTCACTGAAATACGGCCAGCTTTAATATCAGCTTCATCGTCACCAACAATCTGATATGTCTTTTCTTCATCGGTATCGACATCAATCAAAGTCACCGTTGAACCAAAGATAACCTTGCCAGTGTTTTCCATTTTAGTTACATCAATTACTTGCGCAACAGATAGCTTATATTCAATGTCACGGATTTGCGCTTCACAAATACCCTGCTCTTCTCGAGCGGCATGATATTCAGCATTTTCCTTCAAATCACCTAGTTCTCGTGCTTCAGCAATCGCTTCTGAAATTTGAGGACGTAGCTTAAGTAGACGTTCTAGTTCTGTACGTAGCATTTGTTCGCCACGTAGTGTCATTGGAACTTTTTCCATTATGTAACCTCAAGCCCAAACGGGTCTTTGGACAATAAAAAGCCCACCCAGTCGTAGGACTAGGTAGTGCGGTTAAAGATGTATTTTCAACTAGTGTAAACAAACTCCTGAGCGAAATCATCTTAATTCGAAATTCAACATTGCTATGCCTTTGCAGCATAACGAACCGAATCAATTTTAGATCCAATCATTATCGCAATTTATTGAAAAACAACACTGTTCATTACACCAAAAACATCAAAAAACATAAAAACTAATCAATGTCAGGCCAATGTCATTGAAGCATTAACTATTAAAAAACAGCCACTTAATAAACAACCAGTTACAATCGAACAGTGTTCATCAGCATGATTTATATCATTTTACTAACTCATCATGAAACTTTAGCAGTAAAACATGTCCAGCAAGTTGTTACATCAAAGGCTTACAGTTGCGGAAAACTCTCGCAGATGAAGCCAAATATAGACCAATAACTTGTGAGAGGTCATCTCTCCCCCATACAACAATGATTATGGACAGCTAACTAGGACAAATAAGATGAAAAAGACTCTAATTGCTCTTTCTGTATCTGCAGCAGCTATGGCAACTGGCGTTAACGCAGCTGAACTTTACAACCAAGACGGCACTTCTCTAGAAATGGGCGGCCGCGCTGAAGCACGTCTATCTATGAAAGATGGCGACGCTCAAGACAACTCTCGTATCCGTCTAAACTTCCTTGGTACTCAAGCTATCAACGACAACCTTTACGGTGTTGGTTTCTGGGAAGGTGAATTTACTACAGCTGAAAACGGCGGTGTGGATGGAAACAGCAACCTAGACACTCGTTACGCATACGCTGGTCTTGGCGGTGCATGGGGTGAGTTCACTTACGGTAAAAACGAAGGTGCACTAGGCGTTATCACTGATTTCACAGATATCATGGCTTACCACGGTAACTCAGCAGCTGACAAACTAGCAGTGGCTGACCGTTCAGACAACATGATGTCTTACAAAGGTCAATTCGAAAACCTAAACGTTAAAGCTAGCTACCGCTTTGCTGACCGTGAAGAAGTAAACGGTGAATACACAGACAACAAACAAGACGGTTACTCTCTATCTGCAATCTACGCAGTAGCAGACACAGGTCTTGAGCTAGGTGCTGGTTACGCAGACCAAGACGAAGCTAACGAATACATGCTAGCTGCATCTTACACTATGGGTGACCTATACTTCGCTGGTATCTTCACTGACGGTGAAAAAGCGAAAACTGAAGGTGACTACACTGGTTACGAACTAGCTGGTGCTTACACTCTAGGTCAAACAGTATTCACAACAACGTACAACAACGCAGAAACTAACAACGAAACTTCTGCTAACAACTTCGCTGTTGATGCATCTTACTACTTCAAGCCTAACTTCCGTGGTTACGTTTCATACAACTTCAACCTAATCGACTCTGGCGATAAACTAGGTAAAGTTGGTGGCAACACTACAGCATCTAAAGCTGATGCAGAAGACGAGCTAGCTCTAGGTCTACGTTACGACTTCTAATTCCAGTCTTTAGACTTGAATACTCAGTGCCCGCTTATTGCGGGCATTTTTTTATCTTTCATTTTTCATCTTAATAGCGCGTTCTTCTAACCACTTTGTCTCAATATTAATGATGAACCAAGCATTCTTGGATGCGCCTAGCATATTGAGTGGACTTGCGTATACTCAATCACATAACTAACCCTAGAAAATCACACTATGCGTTTACGTTGGCCTCTACTCATTTCTTCTCTTATTTTTCCGTTATTGTCTTATGCGTATCCTCATCAAGAGGTATTGCCAGAGGGCGCCCGTATCAGCTTAGTTGCAGAAAAACTAAACGAAAGTTCCACGCTCGATGGTATCCGTCCAACAGACCAACTATTTCCACCAGCGAGCACATTAAAAATTGTCACAGCCTTAGCTGCTAAATTAGAGTTAGGGGACAGCTTTGCATTTCGAACAAAGCTTGAAACCTCGAATTCCGATGCCGTTATCTACTTTGTCGGAGATCCCACCCTACAAACACAAGATTTGAAAGCGTTGCTGTCATTGGCGAAAAAAAATGGTTTAACGCGCATTAACGGTGACTTGTGGTTAGACAACAGTGCCTTTACAGGGTATGACCGAGCGGTGGGTTGGCCGTGGGACATTCTGGGGGTTTGCTACAGCGCTCCGGCTTCTAGCATTACACTCAACAACAACTGCGTCCAAGCTTCTATCTATACGCAAAAAGATGGCGGGACTCGAGTCTATGTGCCTGAGCATCAACCTATTCGTGTTAAAAGTTCGGTCGAGACCGTTTCTAAGACGATTCAAAAGAGCCGCCATTGCGATTTAGACCTGCTTGCTAACCCAGACAATCGCTACGAATTAAAAGGATGCTTAGTCGAACGAGAAAAGCCGCTGCCTCTCAAATTTGCGGTTCAAGATCCTGAACGTTATACCAGTCAAAATATCAGTACGTTACTCAAGCAATTAGGTATTGAGCTCAAAGGCAAAATTAAGATTGGTTCAGCGCCACAGAAACAACGTAAATTGATGGCATTACATCAATCAAAGCCGCTATCCGATTTACTTGATGACATGCTCAAGCATTCTGACAATTTGATCGCAGACACATTAACGAAAACATTGGGTGCGAAATTTTTTGTTCAACCCGGAAGTTTTACCAATGGTACAGAAGCGATCAAACAGATCATTTTCGCCAACACTGGCATCGATATCCGTAACGCACGCTTGGAAGATGGATCGGGCCTTTCAAGAAACAACCGTATTTCTGCGACCAAAATGGCGGAAATCCTACGTTATATCTGGAAAAATGAAAAAACACTGAAGCTGATTGCCATCATGCCTAAATCAGGCGAATCGGGTACGCTGCAATACCGCCAAAGCATGCGGAATGCCCCAATCAAAGGTCAACTGATTGCCAAGAGTGGTTCATTGTACGGAACCTACAACATGGCGGGTTATGGTTTAGATAAAAATGGCCAGCCGAATACTATTTTCGTCCAGTTTGTCTCAGACTACTTTCCAGAAAAAAGGGACGATAACAAACCTGTCATCGCCCCTATTACGCATTTTGAGCAGTTATTTTACCGTGACATCGTGAATTTTAGTCAGGCGATACCTAAGAAGTAATTCACCACAGTAAAGTAAATCCACATACCTGATATATCAACGATTGATGCAAGCACAGGGCTCACCAATACGGCTGGGTCTAGCTTGCAAGCACGGGCAATTATTGGCAACAAACCGCCAAGCGTTGTGGAAATTGAGACTTGAATAAACAAAGCAACGGCGATTGCAAGTGCGATGTCTGTCAGTTCAAAGCCCCCCGTAGATTGGCCGGCACTAAAAAGCATAATGCGTCCAACCATAACTATTGCGATCGCTAATGCGAGACACAGCGCTACGCGACTTTCTTTCCAAAGTACTGCTAACCACTGACGCTTTTTAAGCTCACCTGTGGCCAATGCACGAATGACCAATGTGGCCGCTTGAGTGCCCGTATTACCACCAGCCGCCGCAATCACCGGCATGTACACTGCAAGTAAAACCAGTTGGCTCAATGTATCTTCATACTGAGCAATAATCAGCCCAGAAACGATCCCCAATAAAGCGAGAGCAATAATCCAGCCGATTCGCTGCTTTACATGCTCTAGTACGCCTGTTGATAAGTAACCGTCAGGAGTATCAACTTCCGACACATGCAAACCCAATTGGTGCGCATAGTGACGCGCACGCTTATCATGACCCGCATGCTCAAGCTGAGACATCAAACTGTTCACATACCCTACAGAACAGTGCTTCAAAATCCCCACCGCTTCATCTATTGGCATGATGGTGAGCAAATGAAGTTGCTGCTCTTGATCGTATTTCAAAAACGCATTGCGAGCTGCACCAATTTCTACTTCAGAAAAGTTTGGTGTTGTTTCAATAAAAGTGTTGTTCATTACCGTCATGGCGAATCTCCCGATTGGCATTGGTAACGACCATCGACAACACAAGCACAAGCTCATCACGCCTTTATGCCGATAGATGACACAAACACGAGAATTCACCAATGCAAAAGCACTGTCTATTCAGAATGTATGAAGGAAATAACGAGAAGAAAATTAGAAAAGATGCCTCACCACTCGGGTAAGACGGAGATCGCCAATACCGAAGCGGGTTATTTCGCTCCCTTAATCTTACTCACCCAACGACTGGGAGGATGGTCGGTATTGTTCATGTAAATCTCCGATATCGCTGCCCTGATTAGCAGCGCAAGTATAGTAGCAAAGTTAATCCATATTTACAGGTGGGCTTTGTTCTTTTTTTGCCAATTTTAGGAACAAAAAAAAGCGCCCATTGGGCGCTTCCATACGTAAAAATTATGGATTACTTAATCGTAATACGTGCAAATTTACGTTTACCAACTTGGAATACGTAAGTACCAGCTTCTGGCGCAAACTTAGCGTCGGCAACTTTCTCGCCTTCAACCTTCGCTGCACCTTGTTTTACCATGCGCATCGCTTCAGACGTTGACGCACACAGACCAGCATCTTTTAGAAGATTCGCTACTGGAGTGCCAGCATCAAAGTCAAATTCTGGCATTTCGTCAGGGATTTGGTTCTTAGCGAAACGGTTCACAAACTCTTGCTCTGCCGCATCTGCATCGGCTTCACTGTGGAAACGTGCAATGATCTCTTTAGCAAGTAGCACTTTGATATCACGTGGGTTTTTGCCCGCTTGAACATCCGCTTTAAACTGTTCGATTTCCTCTAGAGGACGGAACGATAGCAGCTCGTAGTAGCTCCACATTAAGTCATCAGAGATCGACATGATCTTACCAAACATTTCGCTTGGCGCTTCGCTGATACCAATGTAGTTACCCGCAGACTTAGACATCTTCTTCTCGCCGTCTAGACCAACAAGAAGCGGCATCATAAGTACAACTTGAGGTTTTTGACCGTGAGATTTTTGCAGTTCACGACCCATTAGAAGGTTGAACTTCTGGTCTGTACCGCCTAATTCAACGTCCGTTTCCATCGCGACAGAGTCCCAACCTTGCAGAAGTGGGTACATGAACTCATGGATAGCAATTGGTTGACCGCCTGCGTAACGCTTTTTAAAGTCGTCACGTTCTAGCATACGAGCAACGGTTTGGTTTGCAGCCAGACGAATCATACCTTCTGCACCCAGCTCAGACAGCCACTCAGAGTTAAACTGAATTTTAGTCTTCGCAGGATCTAGAATTTTGAACACCTGTTCTTTGTACGTTTCAGCGTTACGCAGTACGTCTTCGCGGCTTAGCGGTGGACGAGTTGTGTTTTTACCTGTTGGGTCACCAACCATTGCAGTGAAGTCACCGATTAGGAACGTCACTTCATGACCTAGTTCTTGGAACAAGCGAAGCTTATTGAAAATAACCGTATGGCCTAGGTGAATGTCAGGTGCTGTTGGATCGGCGCCCAATTTAATACGTAGAGGACGACCTTCTTTTAGTTTTGCGATTAGCTCTTCTTCTGGAATCAGCTCTTCAACACCGCGCTTAATCTCGGCTAGTGCAGCTTCAATGCTCGCCATTCTTGTTCACTCCCACAGATTTGGCAAAAATATAATAGCTGAACATATTACTTGAATAGCGATGCATTTTGAAACACGTTAGACTAGGTAGTTGTCACTTTTTCCGTTTAATTTAGCAATCAAGTACCTCATGCATTCGATTTTTGTCCGACTTCCACTCTTGCACAAAGTATTGATCGGTTTTTTTAGTGCTCTGATCATCATTGCACTGTTCTTTCTGCCCGATCCGCAAGACCTCAACCCGCAACAAAGCCGATTAAAAGTTGGTCAACACTATCCTGTGCCAATCTCACTTGAATTGACGACATTAAATGGCTCCTCTCAGATGTCTTCGGTTTTGCGCTGGGAAACTTACAAAGTAAAAAATGGCGAGAGCGCCGCCATTCTATTTAATCGAGTGGGACTATCTGCTCGTCTACTGCACGAGTTAGTGTCCTCCGATAAAGAAATTGAACAGCAGTTAACTCGTCTTCGTCCGGGCGATAAATTGCAATTTGGTTTTGATGAGAAAAACGACTTGGTTCAACTGCGCCGTACGTTAAGCGCATTCGAAACCTTTCGCATCAAACTGCAAGACGGCAAATACGTTTCTGAGGTCGATAAAAAAGAGGTCGATTACCAATTCAACTACGCCGAGGCAACCATCAAATCCAACTTCTGGAACGCAGGAATTTCGTCTGGCTTGAATGGCAACCAAATCATGGAGCTAGCAGGAATTTTTGGCTGGGATATCGACTTCGCACTCGATATTCGCAAAAACGACTCTTTCCGAGTGCTGTATCAAGAAGAAGTTGTAGAAGGTGAAGTCATTGGTCGCGGAAAAATCATCGCTGCGATATTCAAAAACCAGGGCGATACGTTTACGGCTATTTTAGATGAAAAAACGGGCAAATATTACGACGAAAATGGCCGAGCGATGAAAAAAGCCTTCTTGCGCGCTCCACTGGATTTCCGTCGCGTGACTTCAAACTTTAACCCACGTCGTCTTCACCCAGTTACGGGTCGAGTACGTCCTCACCGAGGCACTGACTACGCAGCACCTGTTGGTACGCCAATTTGGGCCGCTGGTGATGGTGTGGTGCAAAAATCGGCTTACAACAAGTTCAACGGGAACTACGTGTTCATTAAGCACAGCAATACTTACATTACCAAGTATCTGCACTTAACGAAGCGCACAGTCAAAACGGGTCAACGTGTTAAACAAGGTCAAACTATCGGTACGCTTGGTGGAACAGGTCGTGTGACAGGACCTCACTTACATTATGAGTTCCTAGTAAATGGCGTGCACAAAAACCCAAGAACAGTGAATTTGCCGCAATCCAAATCGTTAACAGGTAAAGCAAGACAAACCTTCATGGCGAATGCAAAAGTCAGTATGGACAAGCTGGATCGTTACAGTAAGTTACTGGCAATGAGATAAACGGAAAAGTAAAAAGAGGCAGCATTACGCTGCCTCTTCGCTTTCATCAGGTTCGGGCTTAGCAAGATGATCTCTTCCCAACATAAGCAAACAAGGCGTAAGCACCAACGTCAACACCGTAGCAAATGCCAATCCCCCCGCTACTGCCGTCGCTAACTGAGACCACCATTGCGTACTCGGCGCACCAAATTCGACTTTTTGATTAACTAAATCGATGTTCATTTCTAGAACCATCGGTAACAACCCTAAAATGGTCGTAATTGTGGTTAATAGCACCGGTCTCAAACGTTGCACACCGGTCCGCAGGATAGCCTCTGCTTTGTCCAGTCCTCTTTTTCGCATTTGGTTATAAGTATCAATCAGTACAATGTTGTTATTAACTACGATACCAGCCAAGGCAATCACACCAATGCCAGACATGATGATGCCGAATGGTTTTTGGAAAATAAGCAACCCAGCAAAAACCCCGACCGTTGAAAACAGCACCGCACTCAAAATCAAAAATGCCTGATAAAAGCTGTTGAACTGCGTGATGAGAATGAGCGCCATAACGCCAAGAGCCACAACAAAAGCGTTTTGCAAGAATGCTGATGAGTTTTCCTGCTCCTCATTTTGACCTCGAATCTTATATTCAACGCCTTCCGGTAAACCGAGCTGTTCCATTTCAGCGGCAATCTTAGGTAACTCAAGCGCCAAATTGTAGCCTTCCACCATATCCGCTTTAATGTTGATAACTCGATGACCATCAACACGACGGATAGTATCTTGCTTGTGGTCTGGCTTAATTTGAGCAAAGTTGGTTATAGGCACTAAACCTGCAGCGGTTTTCACTCTTAGCTGATCGAATCGACCAATATCTCGCTTCTCTTGTGGGTAGCGAACCAAAATATCGACTTCTTCATCCGCATCGTCAGGTAAATAGTCCCCTATTTTCAGACCATTCGTGACAAATTGAACTGTATTTCCCACCAAAGTTGCATCGGCAGCAAAACGAGAAGCGTCGTCGCGTCGAATGTCAATTTGCCAGTCAATCCCCTCTTTATTGGTGGTATCACTCAAATTAGTCAGTGCTGGGTTGCTATCTGCCCAAAGCCTAACTAGCTTCGCGGCGTCATCTAGCTCGCCTATACTCATACTTCGAGAAGAAACTTCAATCACCAAATCATGTTCAACCGGAGGGCCGGCATCCGGGAATTTGTACTCTAACTCAACGCCATAAAATTGGTCGGTGGTAGCTTTTAGCTCTTCAATGATCGTTTTGACTTTACGACGATATTGCCAATCCACAGGAGTTATTTGAATCTGACCGATTTCGTCACCATTATCACTCGATCCAGTGCGAGTGTAGACACTTTCAAACTCATCATGACCCAGCATGACCTTTTCAATTTCTCGCATTACGATATCTTTCTCATTAATGGAAAGATCCCCGTAAGAGCGTACTTTTACGGTGAAAAATGGCGGGTCGACTTCAGGGAAAAACTCAGCTCCTGACCCCGCTTTACTGTAAGTAAATCCAACACCACCCGCCAGCAATACCGCGCTCAGCAGCACTTTCCAAGGATGTTGAATCGCCACAAACAAGGTTTTGTAATAAAGCTTGGTAATTCCTGTCGCTTTCTCAAAGTTTCCGTTGTGTAGCTCCACCATTTCTTGTTGGGCTTTAGGATTGATAACCTGAGGTTTACCAATAATGCCGCCAATAACAGGCACAAATAGCAAAGCCATCACCAATGACGCCGCTAACGTCGCGATTAGCGTTAACGGTAAGTACTTCATAAACTCACCGGTAATATCCGGCCAAAAAAGAAGCGGAGCAAATGCCGCCAACGTAGTCGCGGTAGAGGCGGTGATCGGCCATGCCATGCGTTTAGCTGCGTCTCGGTATGCCTCTTTACGCGGCGTGCCTTCTTGCATTCTCCGATCGGCAAACTCAGTGACGACGATTGCACCATCCACCAGCATGCCGACCGCCATGATTAAGGCAAACAGCACCACGATGTTTACGGTAAGACCAAAAACAGAGAGAACTAACAGCCCCGTTAAGAAAGATCCTGGAATAGAGATCCCAACCAACAATGCCGTTCTTACCCCCAAGATCGCGATAATAACGATGACCACCAAAATGATTGCCGAGAGAATGTTGTTTTGCAGATCACTAAGCATCAGCTTGACATCATCCGACTGATCCCAAGTGTATTTAACCTGCAAATTACTTGGCCACTCTGCACGCAGTTGCCCTTGAGCAATCACCTCTTTAACTAACGCGACAGTTTCAATAATGTTCTCGCCAGCACGCTTTTTCACGTCAAGCACAATGGCAGGCTCACCATCCAAGCGGGCAAAGCTTTCCGGATCACGAAACGCTCGGCGAACTGTGGCCACATCACCAAAAGTGATCACTTCTTTGCCATTCACTTTGATAGGCAATTCGAGAACATCTTTCAGAGAATCAAACACCGACGGAACTTTGACCGAAAAGCGCCCATATCCTGTATCGATAAACCCCGCCGCAACCACTCGGTTGTTTAGTGCGATCAAGTTATAGATATCGGCCTGATCCAATTCATAGCTTTCCATTAAAAGCGGATCAACCACGATCTCGACAATATCTTCACGATCACCAGCAATATCGACTTCCAAGATCTGACGGAAGCTTTCTAATCGGTCACGCAACGTTCGTGCGATTTGAACAATGGTTCTCTCTGGCACCGTGCCATAAAGCACAACAGTTAAAACAGGCTCCTCTGAAGCAAAAGTGACTTCATTGACCGTCGGTTCATCACTGTCTGCAGGTAACTTAGGTTTCGCCAGATCGACCGCGTCGCGAACATCCGCCATCGCTTTATCGAGATCCACGCCGACGCTAAACTCCAAAGTGACTGAGGCGTGGCCTTCGGAGGCAACCGATGTCATCTCTTTCACCCCTTCAATTGAGCGCAGTTCTTGTTCGATAGGACGAACCAGTAAACGCTCAGCATCAGTTGGAGAAATACCTTGATGCCCCACAGAGACGTAAATGATAGGAATAGTGATATCGGGACTAGATTCTTTTGGGATGGTGACGTAAGTAATGACCCCTGCGATGAGGATCATCACCAACAAGGTCAACATCGTTCTTGATCGGGATAACGCAGCGTCAATTATACTAAACATGCTGCCTCCCTATTTTTCGGCCGCATCGGTAGCGACATCACCGACTTTATTCGCAATCACGGTATCGCCATCACGAACAAACCCCTGTCCTAATACAATGATGTCCGCTTGCTCGCCAAGCCCAGATAACCAAACGCCATCTTCTTCTGCTTTGACTAACTGGATAGGAACAAACTTAACGTGTTCATCTTGCAGTGTTTTGACACCTAAATTCCCTTCTTCATCTAACGCCAACATTGCAGCGGTAATTTTAATCGCTAGCACTTCATTCAAAGGGAGCTGCACTTCCGCACTGATCCCCGCAGGGATGAGCGAATTACGATTATCTATTTCGATTTCAATCGGAAACGTATTGGTCGATACGGAGGAAACGCGACCAATATAACGTAAAGTCCCCAAGTGATGCTGACCATTGATCGTTCTGACATCCGCTTGAAGACCTTCTTTAAGATACTGGATGTGGCGCTCGCTAACGTCGGCCTCAATGACCAGAGTCTCTAAATCAATCACTGTCGCTATTGGATCGCCCACACCGACAAAGTCACCCACTTCGACAAAATGATGATCAACAATGCCATCAAAGGGCGCTTTAACTTCGGTATTCTTGAGAGCGGTTTGGACATTATTGAGGTTCGCTCTTGCATCGACTAACGCGGCTTCCGCAGTCGCAAAGGCCACCTCGCCTTGTAACCCCCTGCTTTTGAGCGATTTTGCGGCATTAAACTCCTTTTCTTTCACTCGCAGCATGGCCTGAGCGCGTTTGAGCTGACTGTCCAAATCCCGCTTATCAATGTTAGCAATCACTTGCCCTTGCTTAACAAGTTGCCCTTTATTGATGCTGAGACTGACAATTTTACCGGCCACTTCTGCACCAAGACGAGCTTGGCGATTGGGTGCGGTTCGGCCATAAAGTTCTATCGTTTTACTGGTAGGTTTTGCGATGAAAGTATCAAACATCACCTTAGCTAAGGGCGTGTTTTCAGATTGGAGAGATGGGGATGAGGTGTGGTCACCTTGTGCTTTGAGCTGCCCTGCAGCCAACCAAGCAACAAGTAGCAAAATAAGGATGAGAGATACTAGCCACGGACGTTCGACAAAACGTCGCCCAAACGAAGTTCCAGACATACAAAGTCCTTTTTATTATTCTCTCCTGCGGAGCGCTGAGAGCATGTTTACGTGACATCCTGCTACGTAAAACTCAGGCAGCCAATTGGCTGCCTGTCATCGTGTCAATTACACGCTAAATGATGCACCACAACCACATGTGGTTGTTGCATTCGGATTGTTAACGAAGAAGCGAGCGCCTTCCAACCCTTCGGTGTAATCCACAATGCCGCCAATCAGGTATTGCAGGCTCATTGGGTCAACAACCAGTGTCACGCCACTGTTTTCGATGGTTGTATCGCCGTCATTTACGTTCTCATCGAAAGTAAAGCCGTATTGGAAGCCGCTACAACCGCCACCAGTAATGTATACGCGCAATTTCAATGCTGGGTTTTCTTCTTCTGCAATCAGTGCCTTAACGCGAGATGCTGCAGCATCAGAAAAAGATAATGGTACGTTTACTTCGCTCACGAAGACCTCTCTCACTCGTGTAATGCGTCAAGCCTGGAGCAAGACGTCAAATTTGTGCTAATTGAGGACGATTATCCAATACCTGACAAACTCGTTCAAGTATTCGCCGCCGATTCTTTAGATTGGTCGCTGATATGTAAGATTACACTGCGAAACAACACATAAATTAAGCAAAACGTTTCTAACTTGATTATAGCTAGGTACAATGCGCCCCACTTGGTCCGAGCAATCAAAAGAGGATAACCCCATGACCAAATCATCAGAGCTGTATCAAAAAGCTCAGCAAACCATTCCTGGCGGTGTAAATTCACCAGTTCGTGCATTCAATGGCGTTGGCGGTTCTCCGCTATTTATCGAACGAGCAGACGGTGCACTGATTTTTGATGCCGATGGTAAAGCGTACATCGATTACGTTGGCTCTTGGGGTCCAATGATTCTTGGCCACAACCACGCTGTTATTCGTGAAGCGGTTATCGACGCTGCACAACGTGGCCTGAGCTTTGGCGCACCAACAGAGATGGAAATCGCGATGGCAGAGTTAGTGTCTGAACTCGTACCATCAATGGAACAAATCCGTATGGTAAGTTCTGGTACAGAAGCAACCATGAGTGCGATTCGTCTCGCTCGTGGCTTTACTGGTCGTGACAAGATCATGAAGTTTGAAGGCTGTTACCACGGTCACGCAGACAGCTTGTTAGTAAAGGCAGGCTCTGGCGCTCTGACCCTTGGTCAACCAAGCTCTCCAGGCGTTCCCGCAGACTTTGCTAAGCACACGCTAACGGCAACATTTAACGATCTAGATTCTGTACGCGAACTGTTTGCAGCGAACAAAGGTGAAATCGCATGTATCATCGTTGAGCCGGTGGCGGGCAACATGAACTGTATCCCACCAGTAGAAGGCTTCCATGAAGGCCTGCGTGAAATCTGTGATCAAGAAGGCGCACTGCTGATTTTTGATGAAGTAATGACAGGCTTCCGTGTTGCACTTGGCGGCGCACAAGCACACTACAACATCAAACCAGATCTAACCACGCTAGGTAAAGTAATCGGCGGCGGTATGCCAGTGGGTGCTTTCGGTGGCCGTAAAGAAGTGATGCAATACGTTGCGCCTACAGGCCCTGTTTACCAAGCTGGTACGCTTTCTGGTAACCCAGTGGCAATGGCTGCAGGTTTTGCCTGTTTGAACCTTCTAAAAGAAGAAGGCAATGAAAAACGCCTAGCTTCTAAAACTAAGCAACTGGCAGATGGCTTTAAGTCTCTAGCAGAGAAACACGGTATCCCACTAGTTGTTAACCAAGTGGGCGGCATGTTCGGCTTCTTCTTCACTGACCAAGAAACAGTAACTTGCTACGAAGACGTAACTAAGTGCGACATCGAACGATTCAAGCGTTTCTTCCACTTAATGCTAGATCACGGCGTATACCTCGCGCCATCAGCATTCGAAGCAAGCTTTACGTCTCTAGCGCACGGTTCAAAAGAGATCGACGCGACACTAGAAGCGGCGGATCGCTGTTTTGCGATCATTGCGGCAGAAGCAAAATAAGCGCTACACGCAAGTTATAAGAAAAGGACCGGAAGGTCCTTTTTTATTGCCAGTTCAAAATTACCAAGACAGCTAACACGCCTAGAACAATACCAAACCACGGAATACGTTTGGTTTTCTTCTCAGATTTACATTTCTTATCGCCGTTACAACAACCCATTTTTCATCTCTTGATTGATAACCATCTGATTTGTAGTCATTATAACAAGGTCATTTACCCCTTCCCAATTCAGCTGTGTCATAAGGCTGAAAGGAAAGCCGGTGCAAAGTAATAAAGGTTTCGCGCTGATATCAACGCGAGCCATTGTAAACGTCATCCGTAAGTTGGATTTATCTCATGCCAAACAACGTAAAAATCACGTCGAGTCATCGTGTATTAATGATCGCTCTACTCGCCGCTGCTTTTGCTTGCTATTTATTGGTCGAGCCTTACATCAATTCGATCGTAATGGCTTTCATTATCTCACTGCTTATGTTTCCTGTGCATGAGTGGTTTGAGCGTAAAATGCCAAAACACAAAAATTCGGCATCGCTGCTCACGTGCGTAGTTTTGACCTTCATTATTGTCATTCCACTACTGTTTGTGTTTGCTGCAATTGTTCAACAAGGCTCTGTTTTTTCTCAGAATACGTACAAATGGGTCACCAATGGTGGCATTCAAGACATCTTCCAACATCCTTGGGTTATCAAAGGTCTATCCATTGTTAATGAGTACTTACCTTTCGATAAAATCGAGCCAAAAGCCATCGCCGAAAAAATCGGGCAATTTGCTACCACTTTTGGTTCAAACCTTGTCGCGATCAGTGCGAAAATTCTGGGTGATGCAACAAACTTCTTGATGGATTTTTTCCTAATGCTGTTTGTGCTTTTCTTCCTATTACGTGACCACGACAAAATCATTTCGGCCATTCGACATATTCTGCCACTCTCTCGTAGCCAAGAAGATAGAATCTTGACCGAGATAGAACAAGTTTCGAAGTCCGCAGTCATGGGCTCGTTTTTAACGGCTATCGCGCAAGGCTTAGCGGGCGGTATCGGTATGTGGCTAGCTGGCTTCCCTGGCCTATTCTGGGGAACAATGATGGGCTTTGCTTCCTTCATTCCAGTTGTCGGTACGGCGTTGATCTGGATACCAGCCGCCGCGTACTTGTTCCTCACCGGTGATATGACGTGGGCAATCTTCCTAACCGCATGGAGTGTAGTCATCGTCGGTTCGATTGATAACTTGCTGCGTCCATTGTTGATGCAAGGCAGCGCAGGCATGAATACCTTAATGATTTTCTTCTCATTATTAGGTGGTCTGCACTTATTTGGTTTGATTGGTTTGATTTATGGCCCACTGATTTTTGCGGTCACCATGGTGCTGTTTAATATCTATGAAGAGGAATTCAAAGACTTCCTCAACCAACAAGACAACAGCTAGCCGCCACTGAATAGTAAGCAACAGCTTCAAGCTTGGGCCAGATTGTGCGAAAATCTGGCCCTAATTATTTCTGATGAACCAAATTTATGTCTGCCTATATCGCTCCAAGCCAAATCGCTCAGCGTCAGCTAGAGTACTTCAACGGAAAACATGTTTTAGTTGCAGGTGAAGTCGAAGATATGTTCCCTCTGGAACTGACCGCACACTGTGAATCGGTCGAAGTCTTTACTTCAAACTACAGCTATTTCCGTCAAATCCGTCACTCAGACAAAATAAAAAGCCATTTTGGTTCTGAATTTGATGTGGATACTCAAGCCGACATGCTCCTACTGTATTGGCCAAAAGCGAAAGCAGAAGCCGAATATTTGCTTGCCATGCTTATGGCTAAACTGGGCGTGAACACGGAGATTGTGGTTGTCGGTGAAAACCGTTCCGGTGTAAAGAGCATTGAAAAGATGTTCAAAGAATATGGCCCTGTGAACAAATACGACTCAGCTCGCCGCTGCTCTTTCTACTGGGGTAATTGCTTAAATGAGCCAAAGCCATTCAATCAAGAAGAGTGGTTTAAGTCTTACACGGTAACCCTTGGTGAGCAGTCACTTACAGTAAAAAGTTTACCGGGCGTATTCAGTCATGGTGAATTTGACTTAGGCAGCCGTCTACTACTGGAAACCTTACCTAACTTGTCAGGCAAAGTGCTCGATTTTGGTTGTGGTGCCGGTGTTTTAGGCGCGTTCATGGCGAAAGCAAACCCAGAAATTGCGATTGAGATGTGTGATATCAACGCGTATGCCATCACCTCAAGCCAAGCAACGCTTGAAGCCAACGGTTTGTCTGGTCGCGTGTTTGCGTCTGACATTTACTCAGATACGGCCAATGACTACCGATTTATCATCAGCAACCCACCATTCCACAGTGGTTTAGACACCAATTACAACGCGGCTGAAACTCTGTTAGGTCACGCGCCACAACATCTTTCAAACCATGGTGAGATGATCATTGTTGCGAACAGCTTCTTGAAATACCCACCAATTATTGAGAACGCATTCAATAATTGCGAGACGCTAAATAAGACCAATAAGTTCTCTATCTACTACGCGAAAAAATCGTAATTGTGAGCCGCGCAGGCAAGAACCTGTGCGCTTCTTTCCTCAAATTGCCCCATTTGTAAGAAAAACTGCGTGACTCTGCACGCTTTGCAACTAACTTTCTTGTCAAAGAAAAAAAACTCGTTAATTTTGTTAATTCTATCGAATTTAACTTCTTATCCGTTTTTAACGAGAACCTAGGCGAGCACCTTCAACCCGTGCAAGCCCTTTACGAGTTGTAATCTTATCCATGTTTAAATTCTACAAAAAACAGAAATTTAAGCGCCTTCAGAGTACGCTGATGACTGCGTTTCTTGTCCTCAGCATTACGCCTCTTACCATCACTGCGATTTTTTTCCTGCAATCCCATAGTAAAGATCTGCAAGAACAGAGCACTTCACATCTGCTTTCTGTTCGTGATACCAAACAACAACAGATCCTCGACTACTTCGAAGCGCAAGAAACCGAAGTCATGGGATTTGTACGCTCTGAGCTCGCGTATGCCAGTGGTGGTCGTTTTTACGGCCTCGTCAATGCATTTAGCCGTTTAGGCAATGATATTGAAGAAGCACGTGAAAATGCTCAGCAACGTTATATAGAAGGCAGCGGTGACCAAATCAAAACATCGATTTTGCCGGAGTCCTCAAATTATGTCGGCAGTGAACGTTATCGCTTACTCCACAAACGTTATCACTGGGCGTATCTGGAGCTACTCAAACGCTCAGATTTTAATGATATTTTGCTGGTCGATATTAACGGCAACGTGACCTATTCCATCAATAAAGACGACAACTACGGTACTAACCTACTAACAGGGCGCTATAAAGACTCGGCATTAGGTAAAACCTTTAAACGTCTAGCTGATGACGTCAACGAACGCCGCAAAGTGAATGAAGATTATACGCCCGTCATTATTTCTGATTTTGAACTGGAACATGGTCGACAAGTCGCTTGGCTTGGTGCACCTATCGTTCAGCAAGGCTATTTGCACAGCTATGCTATGTTCCGTTTACCAAACAACGGCATTACCAAACTGATCGCAGATAAGAACCGTGAATCGTCCATCAACACTCTACTGGTCGGCAGCGATCAGCAACCACGTACGATTAATACCAAGCAAGACAGTATTCAAAACAGTCTTGAAGTCATCGATAAAGCTTTAGCGGGACAAACCGACGTTGGCACCTACACCAATGGACTTGGCGAAGAAATTATCGCTGCATTTGCCCCAATTCAAACACGCGGTATTACATGGGCGCTCGTGGTTCAACTTCCAGAAAAAGAGGCGTTTTCACGCATTCATCAACTGGAAAAGCTCTTCGTTATCGCCATGCTAATCGCGATCATTCTTGTGGTGATTGCATCGCATTATTTGTCCAACTTCATTACATCACCACTGCTGAAGCTGACTTGGGCGGCGGAGAAAGTATCCGCTGGCGACCTCGACGAAACGACATTCAATACCGAACGTAAAGATGAAATCGGTCGCTTGGCTATCAGCTTCGAACGTATGCAGCGCTCGATTCGAGAAAAAATCCAAACCATCAAACAGCAAAACGAAGAACTTGAAAGCAACATCAAGCTGATTCAGAAGCAAAATGATGAGTTGCAACTGGCTGATAAACTGAAAGATGAGTTCCTCGCAACAACCTCGCACGAATTGCGTACACCGCTACATGGCATGGTTGGGATAGCAGAAACCCTTGTGTCAGGAGCAAATGGAGTCATTCCCGCCAGTCAAAAATACCAACTTGATATCATTATCAAAAGTGGTCAACGCTTAGCTAACCTCGTAGACGATTTATTGGATTACCACAAAATGCGCTATGGCAGCATGGATATCCAAAAATCGGCAGTAAGCTTAGCCAGTGCAACACGCTTGGTGCTTGAGCTTTCTAATCACCTGCTAGGCAATAAGACCATTCGCATCATCAACCAAGTACCAGCCGACCTGAAAGCCGTTTCGGCCGATCCTCAACGCCTCGAGCAAGTGCTGTATAACTTGATTGGCAATGCCATTAAATACACCTCAGAAGGTAAGATCGTCATTTCCGCTACCATTGTTGACGATCACGTCCGAGTGCAAGTGGTCGATACTGGTCAGGGGATTCCAGCAGAACATCTTGAGCATATTTTTGAGCCTTTAATTCAAGCTGGCCAAGATGCAAGTCGCTATCGTCAAGGTGCGGGACTGGGACTATCGATTAGCCGCCAACTGATTGAGTTGATGGGCGGTTCACTTTACGTGAGCAGCCAGCCGATGGTCGGCACCACGTTTAGTTTCACACTGCCATTGGCCAGCGAAGAAGAAATCCAAGCAACTCAAACCTTGGTGGCGCGCGGGCACTTTCAAATTCCTGAGATTAATTTGGAAAATGGCGACGACTTATCGCTACCAGAGAACCCTGATGGCCCACTGCTTTACGTCGCAGATGATGAACCCGTTAACTTGCGAGTACTGGAAAGCTTCTTGCGCCTAGAAGGATACCGCGTTCGTACCGTTTCAGATGGCCCAGAAACGCTGGCGCTGGTTGAACAAGAAAAGCCGGAACTGCTGTTACTCGACATTATGATGCCCGGCATGAGCGGCTACCAAGTATGTAGTGAACTACGTGAAACCTATGATCATGCTGAGCTACCGATCATTATGCTCACCGCTCTCAGCCAAACAGAAGACCGTGTGAGAGGCTTTGAAGCAGGCGCGAATGACTACTTATCGAAGCCATTCAACAAACAAGAGTTGGCGGCACGTATCCAAGCGCATTTAACAGCAAGTAAAGCGGAAATGCGCCATATGGAAAACAAAGTGCTGGAGTCAGAGCTTAGACAGCGAGCTGTCGTCGAAGCAAGCCTTCTTGAAACTCAAGGTCGTTTGTTAGAACAGCTAGAATCTGCTCCGGAAGCTATTATTTGTCTGCGAGAAGATCAGCGTATTCGTTTTGCTAACGAAGCGGCTTGTAAGCTATTCAAACGCAGTTTAGAGCAACTTAAACGCTCGTCAGCTGATGAACTGATCGCACCAAAATATTTGACGGTGAAGCAGCCTCATTATTGCGGCAAGATTGATATCTACATCGAGGATATTCGTCAAAACATTGAAGCCGACATTCTAAAACTGCCAGAAGGCTCCGGCTTAGATGTGATGTACATCTTTAATGTCGGTGGTGGAGCTAACGCCGCGCGTATTCATAACCTAGAAACTGCGGTAGAAGTACTCTCAAGTTATGCATTCGATGGTGATAGAGACCAGTTGCAGAAACTCAAAGAGCTTGGTGGAGAGTTTACTCGTTTGGCTGATAAGGCTTTGGGCAACAAAAAAGATAAGCAAGATTTGATGCGTGAAGTGTTGGTCGATGCCATGACGCATGCATTGGACTATTGGGAGTCTGTTACGGGTGAAAGTAAATTTGCGTTTGCCGAACAAAGTGGGCTGTGGCGCGTCTACCTCGACCGAAGCACACTGCAAACCCGCACGCTCGATAAATACATGCGTATCGAAACTCTGCCTAAAACACCGCGCTGGAGAACGGTTCTGAGTTCGATTGAGTTTATTCTTGAACACTGTAAAGAACAGAGCCCTGAACGTGCTTACATCGAAGCACAGCGCGACAAATTGCAAAGACTGCTCACTAGCTAAACCTCTCATAAAATACAAGCCTCGCTCAATGCGGGGCTTTTTATACCTATTGTTTTCTACCTATGGGTGGTACGCACTCTCCCCTCTCAAAAAACAAAAATGCATGACATGTAAACGGTGAATGTATGCTCCTATGCACTCAACGAACTAGTACGAGCTGACATTTTCACAAACACCATTAATCTTAGCGACGGCCTCAAGCACTCTTCTTAATTGAGCTCATTTCCTAGCAACTTCGACGGAACTCTCCTCTTCTTTAAACGAAAAAACACCGTAGTTAAAAAGTGTTGTATTGCACTATTTATCAATCCGCCATTCTTCTTTGATAAATGGGAAATTAGACTTCATTTTTCTTGTAAAAAAAGCATAATCCCCCCCTTAATTTCGCTGGTAAAAAAGACGATTTTTCATATTCCAAACGGAAATTGACCAACAATTGACAGAGATTGCGAAGTCAATCACAACAGAACGGCAGATTAAATTTCACCTGATTAATTAACGCTTTCAACGCATGTGATCTAGATCTCCGAACCTTAGATAGACAGAGTAAGCCCTTTAAAAACCCACCCCACAACGTTAGCATCTACTAACACACAAACAAAACACGGATATAAACTGCGACACATATCAATGTTCATTTTTCAACCAAGAACGAGCTAAAAGCAAACAAAATGACGTTTATGACGTGGGCGGGTGTGTTTTTAACGTTTTTAACGGGAATCGAGTTTGATTATTTTATGGATAAGGTGTTTTCTTACTCCTGCCTAAGGCCTACAGGCCACTCTTAACGAGACTTAATGTGAAAAGCGTAAGTAACGAAAAACGAAGAGGTAGGTCTTGGAGAGTGTTTATCAATTGATGACATTCAATTCCATTTAGTGAAATGAAAGCAAATAGTAAGGAACAGCTATGCTTGCCAATATTAAAAAAACAGCACTAGCAACAGCAATTATTGCAACAGCTACTACAGGTTTTGCATCGGTAGCTACTGCGGCTGAACGCAGTGAACTGACTATCCACCCTAAAGAGTTTACAACTTTCGTTCGTAACTTTAACCCTTTCTTGGGTGCAACTAACTTGCACACAACAACCGACTTCATCTACGAGCCACTAGTTGTTTTCAACGAAATGCACGGTAACACTCCGGTATTCCGTCTAGCTGAAAACTTCAAAATGGCTGACGACCTAATGAGCGTAACTTTCGATATTCGTAAAGGCGTGAAATGGTCTGATGGTCAAGCATTCACTGCTGACGACGTTGTTTACTCTTTCAATCTAGTAAAAGAGAAGCCTGAGCTAGACCAGTCAGGCATCAACTCTTGGGTTACTGGTGTTGAGAAAGTTAACGACTACCAAGTTAAATTCCGTCTAAGCGAAGCAAACTCTAACGTTCCTTACGAAATTGCTAAAGTACCAGTTGTACCTAAGCACGTATGGAGCAAAGTGAAAGATCCAGCAACGTTTACTAACGAAAATCCTGTAGGTTCAGGCCCATTCACAGTGATCGATACGTTCACTCCACAATTGTACATCCAATGTCAAAACCCGAACTACTGGGATGCTGACAACCTAGATGTTGACTGTCTACGTGTACCTCAAATCGCAAACAACGACCAATTCCTAGGTAAGATTGTTAACGGCGAGATGGACTGGACTTCTTCATTCGTTCCTGACATTGACCGTACTTACGCAGCAGCAAGCCCGAACCACCACTACTGGTACCCGCCAGCAGGTACTCAAGCGTTCGTAGTGAACTTCAAAAACCCAGACGCTGCTAAGAACGAAGCACTAACAAACGTTGACTTCCGTCGCGCGTTCTCTATGGCGCTTGACCGTCAAACTATCATCGACATCGCATTCTACGGTGGCGGTACAGTGAACGACTTCGCATCTGGCCTTGGCTACGCATTCGAAGCTTGGTCTGACGAAGCAACTCACAACAAGTACAAAGGCTACAACACGTACAACGTTGAAGGTGCTAAGAAACTTCTAGCGAAAGCTGGCTTCAAAGACGTGAACAAAGATGGCTTCGTAGACACACCATCAGGTAAGTCTTTTGAGCTTCTAATTCAATCGCCAAACGGTTGGACGGACTTCAACAACACCGTACAACTAGCGGTTGAGCAACTAGCAGAAGTTGGTATTAAAGCACGTGCTCGTACTCCAGACTTCTCTGTGTACAACCAAGCAATGCTAGAAGGTACTTACGACGTTGCTTACACCAACTACTTCCACGGTGCAGATCCACACTTGTACTGGGATAGCGGTTACAACTCGAAGCTACAATCTGGCGATGGTATGCCTCGTTTCGCGATGCACTTCTACAAGAACGACAAGCTAGACAGCCTACTTAACAGCTTCTACAAAACAGCTGATAAGCAAGAGCAGCTAGAAATCGCTCATGGTATCCAGCAAATCATCGCTCAGGATCAAGTTACTATCCCTGTGTTGTCTGGCGCTTACATGTACCAATACAACACAACTCGCTTCACTGGTTGGTGGAACGAAGAAAATCCTAAGGGCCGTCCAAACATTTGGGCTGGTATCCCAGAGCGTCTACTTCACGTACTGGACCTAAAACCAGTTAAATAAGTAGAAGTTCATTTCTCGCGGCACACATCCCGTGTGCCGCCTATAAAAATCCCCTAATAACGAAACCAATATGTGGCGCTCGTCGTCAGGGGATTTTTCGCTCTAAATTTCGCTAGGGGCGACCTGAAACCAGAAACAGGGAAAAAATCTGGGTGAGTAAGGTGTGAGTTATGGGTTATTTTTTAAGACGTTTGTCGTTCTATCTTGTCGCGCTCTTAGTTGCGGCGACGTTAAACTTTATTATTCCGCGAGCAATGCCTGGTGACCCAGTTACCATGATGTTTGCGAACGCTTCAGTACAGGTAACGCCAGAGCGAATCGCAGCAATGAAAGAATTGCTAGGTTTCGTTGATGGTCCTATTTACATCCAATACCTGTCCTACATTAAAAACATTCTAAGCTGGGAGCTAGGTACTTCAATTCAGTTCTATCCGCTTTCAGTAAACTCTCTACTTGGCAGTGCATTTGGCTGGTCTCTGTTCCTAGCTGGTACAGCGGTTGTACTTTCTTTCTCAATCGCATCAGTTCTTGGCATCTTCGCCGCTTGGAAACGTGGTAGTCGTTACGATGCCTTCGTAACACCAGGCACACTGATCATCCAAGCTATCCCACAAATGGTTATCGCAATGCTAGCGCTGTTTACCTTTTCAATTGGCTTGAAATGGTTCCCATCTGGCTACGCTTATACACCTGGCACCGTGCCAGATTGGTCAAGCTGGGCATTCATTAAAGACGTTGGTTACCACGCGGTACTGCCTCTATTTTGTGCAACGATTGTTCAAATCGGTGGCTTCCTAGTAAACATGCGTAACAACATGATCAACCTTCTAGCTGAAGACTACATCACAATGGCTAAAGGTAAGGGTCTAAGCGAAAACCGTGTGGTATTTAACTACGCCGCTCGTAACGCTTTACTTCCAAGTGTGACTGCACTTTCAATGTCTCTAGGTATGGCTATCGGTGGTCAGTTGATTATCGAAATGATCTTTAACTACCCAGGCCTAGGTACTGTTCTACTGAACGCTATCCACGCTCGTGACTACCAAGTACTTCAAGGTCAGCTAATTATCATGACGATGTTCATGCTGTGCTTCAACTTAATGGCTGACATGCTGTACATGATTCTAGACCCTCGCCTACGCAAGGGAGGCAAATAATCATGAAAAACTTATTCAAACTGATTTTAGGCAACTCGTTCGCACGTATTGGTTTAGCCATTATCACGATCTTCATCTTCGTTGCAGTGGCAGCACCATTAATTACAAAACACGCACCAGACAAGCGTACTGGTAATCCTCATGAGTACCCAAGCTTTGTTGTGAAACAAGCGCAAAGTAACCCTGATGGTTGGGTGGCTAAGAACCTAGCAGACGATCGTCGCACGCTGATTATGTCTAAAAAAGCAGATCACGTATTAGGTACTAGCCGTATGGGCCGCGACATCTGGTCACAAGTGGCTTACGGTGCCCGCGTATCACTAGGGGTAGGCTTTGGTGCTGGCATCATCGTGTGTTTCCTAGCGACGGTCATTGGTATCTCGGCAGGTTACTTCGGCGGTAAAGTGGATGACGTATTGAGTGCAGCAATGAACATCATGCTGGTAATTCCTCAATATCCATTGCTGTTTGTATTGGCGGCATTCATTGGCGAGGCAGGTCCTCTCACCATTGCCTTAATTATTGCAGGTACTTCCTGGGCTTGGGGCGCTCGTGTTGTTCGCTCGCAAACCATGGCACTGCGTGAGAAAGAGTTCGTTAAAGCAGCCGAAGTTTTGGGTGAATCTCCATTCCGCATCATCTTCGTTGAAATTCTGCCAAACCTAATTCCTATCGTAGGTGCAAGCTTCATCGGTTCAGTAATGCTGGCAATCAACACCGAAGCCGTTATCTCGTTCTTGGGTCTTGGCGACGCAAACACCATCAGCTGGGGCATCATGCTGTACAACGTACAAACATCTTCAGCAATGTTGATTGGCGCATGGTGGGAAGTACTCGCACCTTGTATTGCACTAACACTACTGGTTACTGGCCTTGCTCTGTTGAACTTTGCCGTTGACGAAATTGCGAACCCTCAGCTTCGTTCTCACAAAGGCATGAAACGCTGGAAAAAACTAGCAGCAAAAGACAAGAAAGAGCGTGAGCCTGAATTGGCACCGCAAAATGCACTATGGAGCGGAGATAAATAATCATGACTGCACCACTAATTTCTATCCGTAACCTATGCGTAGACTACATTACAGATGCGGGCGATGTCCGCGCCTGTAACAACGTAAGCTTTGATATTGCACCGGGCGAAGTCTTTGGTCTGGCTGGTGAATCAGGCTGTGGTAAATCAACCGTTGCTTTCTCGCTCATGCGCTTACATAAGCCGCCAGCGTTTATCACCGGAGGTGAAGTTATCTTCAATGGCGAAGACATCCTCCAATACAGTGATCAACGCATGCAATCATTCCGTTGGAGTGAAATGTCGATGGTATTCCAAAGTGCGATGAACGCGCTGAACCCAGTTCTCACTATGGAAGAACAGTTCTGTGACGTAATCATGCGCCACACAGGACTCACTCGAGCTCAAGCAAGAGTTCGCGCTGAAGGCCTATTGGAAATTGTTGATATTCACCCTAGCCGCTTGAGCGATTACCCTCACCAGTTCTCTGGTGGTATGCGTCAGCGTTTGGTTATCGCTATTGCTCTGGCTCTGAATCCGAAGATGATCATCATGGATGAACCAACTACGGCACTAGACGTGGTGGTCCAACGTGAAATTCTGCAAAAGATTTACGCGCTTAAAGAAGAGTTTGGCTTCTCAATTCTGTTCATTACTCATGACTTGTCGCTGATGGTCGAGTTTTCTGACCGTATAGGCATCATGTATTCAGGTGAATTGATTGAAGTCGCACCTTCGAAACAAATTCTGGAAAGTCCTTACCACCCTTACACCAAAGGTTTGGGTAGCTCTTTCCCTCCACTAACTGGTCCTAAGACCAAATTGACTGGTATTCCAGGCAACCCTTTGAACCTATTAGAGATTCCTCAAGGCTGCCGCTTCCAAGCTCGCTGTGACCGAGTCCACGAAGCTTGTACACGAGTACCGACTCAGCTGCGTCAAATTGAACCTGGTCGTTATTCAAACTGCCACTTGTACGGCGATACGATTGCTCAAGCCAAGGTTTAAAACCAGAAGTCACGCTAGCTAAGAACAAAATTACACTGGAGAGAATTATGAGCAAACAACTCGGCGAACTGCTGGTTGAGGGTAAAAACGTCGTTAAGGACTTCCCGTTAAACAGTAACTCAATCAAGCAGTCAAAGATGCGTGCTATCAACGACGTATCTTTCAAAATGTACAAAAGCCGCGGTTTGTCAGTAGTGGGCGAATCTGGTTCAGGTAAATCGACCACCGCTAAAATGATTGCAAAAATGTACGCACCTACTGACGGCATCATTGAGTACAAAGGGCGTGATATTCAAGACATCACCTCAAGACAAGACTTGATGGCGTATCGTGAAGGCGTACAAATGGTGTGGCAAGACCCATTTGGCTCGCTAAATCCAACGCACAATATCTTCCACCATATTGCGCGCCCGCTGCTGATTCATAAGAAAGTAGCACCGGGCAACAAGAAAGAACTGGAAGAGCGTGTGTACGACCTACTTGAACAAGTTGGTCTTATTCCACCAAAAGAAACGGCGCAAAAGTTCCCGCACCAGCTATCTGGCGGCCAGCGTCAACGTGTAAACCTAGCTCGTAACATCGCAGTTGGTGCAGAAGTGGTATTGGCGGATGAGCCAACATCGATGCTCGATGTATCAATCCGTGCCGGTGTTCTGAACTTGATGGAAGAGATGAAGTTCGAGAAACAAATGTCTCTGCTTTACATCACTCACGACATCGCAACAGCGCGTTACATTGCTGAAGATCTCGCGGTCATGTACGTAGGTCACATGGTTGAATGGGGCGATACTGAAGAAATCATTCACGATCCTCAACACCCATATACGCAACTGTTGGTATCTGCGGTTCCAGATCCATCAAAGTCTATTCACGAGAAACTGAAAGGCAACAAAGGGGAAATTCCACTTTGGACACCAGAATCTGTCGGCTGTCCATTTGCAGGACGTTGTGTACACGCTACCGACAAATGTCGCGAACGACTACCGGGCGTCACTCAACTGTCCGACAACCACTTTGTCCGCTGTTACTTATTTGAAGATTAATCATAACGAGGGTCAGGTTCAGCCTGGCCCATTCCTGTTTTTATCGTTTCCCGGAGACATTGAATGCTGCTACTGACTAACCACATTGGTTATGAACGTCTGGGTCCCAAAAAAGCCATTATCCAGACCGAACAACCACACTTGCCTTCTTACACTGCTCAATTGATTTGTGCCACTAGCGAGCAAACAGTGGCAACTTTTGCGGTTGAAGTACAAGGTAAAGTGGCGAACTGGCATCAGGGCTATTTCTACCTCATCGACTTTTCATCTTTCACAGATTCAGGCGACTATTTCCTGCAAGTGGAAGATTCGCGTTCTTCTTATTTCACTGTTGGCGAACATATTCTGTTGAATCAAACCCTGTCAGATGTGATCCACTACTTCAAATCACAACGTTGCGGTGGGGTTTTCGATCAACAAGATCGACAAGTGCCAGTGCTCAACGCCAACCAAACAGTTGATGTTCACGGTGGCTGGTACGACGCATCTGGAGACGTTAGTAAGTACTTAAGTCATCTTTCATACGCTAATTATTTGAACCCTCAACAAACTCCAATGGTGGTTTGGAACATACTAAAAGGGCTTTCATTGCTTGAAGGAAGCGAAGACATTGCAGCCTTCACACGCACACGTCTTATTGAAGAAGCCCTGTTCGGTGCAGACTTCCTTGTTCGTATGCAAAACGAAAAAGGCTTCTTCTACATGACGGTCTTTGATAAGTGGAGCAAAGATACTGCGCAACGAGAAATCTGTGCCTACGAAACGCAACTTGGTCACAAATTTGACGACTACCAAGCAGGCTTTCGACAAGGTGGCGGTGTCGCCATCGCAGCTCTGGCCGCGGCGTCGCGTTTAGGTGTTCACGGCGAATACGATCAACAGAAATACCGCAACGCTGCTGAAAATGGTTACTGGCACTTAAATGAGCACAATACGCAGTACCTCAATGATGGTGAAGAAAACATTATCGACGAATACTGTGCGCTACTAGCTAGTGTAGAACTGTTTAAAGCCACCAAAGAAACTCGCTACTTGGAAGAGAGCCGTTTGTGGGCACAACGCTTAGTTGCCCGCCAAATGAGCGACGAGCAGATTCAACACTTTTGGTCAGCAAACCAAGACGGCAGTCGTCCATACTTTCACGCTGCCGAAGCAGGTCTACCAGTTATTGCCCTATGCGAATACCTAGCAATTGAAGACGACTCCGTACAGACAGAATCGGTAAAACGCATCGTTAACCAAGCGTGTGAGTTTGAGATCAAAATATCGAATAAAGTGACCAACCCATTCGGTTACCCTCGCCAGTATGTTAAAGGCGTAAATGAGTCAAAACGCGATGCATTTTTTGTCGCACACAACAATGAATCCGGCTATTGGTGGCAAGGCGAGAATGCTCGATTGGGCTCACTCGCGACCATGGCATACCTTGCTCAACCGCATATAGCATCGCAAGAAATACAGCAACAACTTTCCGTGTTTGCTCAAGATGCATTGAACTGGATTGTAGGCTTAAACCCATACGACATGTGCATGCTTGATGGCCACGGTCGTAACAACCCTGATTACCTTCCTCAATATGGTTTCTTCAACGCTAAAGGCGGTGTGTGTAACGGAATCACTGGCGGCTTTGAAGACGAGGAAGACATCGCATTTAACCCACCAGCACAAAAAGACGACATGCTACAAAACTGGCGCTGGGGCGAACAATGGATCCCGCATGGCGCTTGGTACTTACTCGCGATAATGAGTCAAGCTCAGCATATTTCTCAGTTGGCAACCTCTAAAAATATTAAGGAACAATAATCATGGGGATGTATTTTGTCGGTATCGATGGTGGCGGCACGTCATGTCGAGCCAGGATCAAAGATTCACAAGGTAATTTTCTTGGCGAGGCCAAAAGCGGCAGCGCCAACATCATGCTAGGTGCTGAAGTTGCAATGGCTTCGATTCTTGAATCCATCACTTCGGCTGCCGAGCAAGGTGGCCTGACACAACAAGATTTTACATCGATGCATGTCGGCTTAGCCCTTGCAGGTGCTGAGCACAAAGCATCTTGGCAAGCCTTTATGTCTCTTCCTCATCCGTTTGCCAGTATGACTCTTAATACTGATGCTTACGGCGCGTGCGTTGGTGCACACAATGGCGAAGATGGCGCAATCATGATCGCAGGAACGGGCTCTTGTGGCATCTACCTTAAAGGATTGGAGCAGCACGTTGTCGGTGGTCGCGAATTCCCTATTTCGGATCAAGGTGGCGGCGCAGTGATGGGGCTTCGCCTAGTTCAACAAGTTTTGTTAGCAGAAGATGGCATCAGAGAGAAAACGCCTCTAGCACAACACGTCATGGCGCATTTCGAAAATGACGTTGATAACGTGGTGGCTTGGTCTAAACAAGCGCTTCCTCGTGATTATGGCCAGTTTTCTCCTGCGATTTTCCAACATGCAGAACAAGGTGATGCACTAGCAATTGAGATGCTGAAGCAAACTGCAGCTGATATAGAAATGTTTCTCGTGGCATTAAACAAGCGCGGCGCAACGCGTATTTGTTTAATGGGCAGCATTGCTGAACGTATTTTACGTTGGCTTTCGCCACCAGTTCAGCAATGGGTTGTTGAGCCACAGTTTGACGCGATTGAAGGCGCAATTATGTTTGCAGGTAAACCTGAACATAACCTTTACTCGCTCAGTGCGGCGTAGGAGTAGATATGGAATATCGTGTTGATCTCGTCGTCCTATCAGAACAAAAGCAAAACTGCCGTTTCGGACTGACTTTCCATAACTTGAGCGATCAAGATCTCCACAATTGGAGCCTGATTTTTGCTTTTGATCGCTACATTCTGCCGGATAGTATTTCGAATGGTCAGCTCAAGCAAATTGGCAGCTACTGCACCCTCAAACCAGAAGGGTTGGTGCTGGCAGCTAACCATCATTTTTACTGCGAGTTCAGTATTGGTTCGAACCCATTCCGTTACTATTCTGATGGATTCAATGAAGCCTTGGTCAACTTTGAAGTCAACGGCAACCTGCAGCGAGCTCAAGTCGATGTCACGCCGATCGTATTGGCTTCGCCGTACCGTGAACGTAGTGAGATCCCTTCCAGCTTGACGCATGCGCAGCCTTTATTGCCAAAACCAAACCATATAGAAGTCAGCGATCACTGCTTTAGCTTTAATCATCAAGCTGGCGTTGCGGTTTATTCAAACTTAGCCAATTCAGCTAAAGAGTGGTTACTTGAAGAGCTTAAGCGCATTCATCAATTTGAGTTCGCATCAGACAATGGCAGTCAGATCATCTTCAAAGGCAACCCAACCTTGGATGAAGGCGCTTACAAACTGAAGGTAGCAGAAGAGTCGATCAAAATTGAAGCTGGCTCTTCGTCTGGTTTTACCCATGCTTGTGCAACGTTGTTGCAACTGATCAAAGTTGGCGATCAACCAGCCTCAATGGAAGTGGTTTGCTGTTCAATCAAAGACCGACCACGTTTTCGTTACCGCGGTATGATGCTAGATTGTGCTCGCCATTTTCACTCCGTTGAGCAAGTCAAACGTTTGATCAACCAGTTGGCTCACTACAAGTTCAATACATTCCATTGGCACCTTACCGATGATGAAGGTTGGCGAATTGAGATCAAATCATTGCCTCAACTAACCGATATTGGCGCATGGCGTGGGTTGGATGAAACCAATGAGCCACAGTACACGCACCTTGCTGAGCGTTACGGCGGTTTTTACACTCAAGAAGACATCAAAGACGTGGTTGCCTTTGCTTCAAAACGAGGCATCACTGTTATCCCTGAAATCGATGTACCAGGCCACTGCCGAGCTGCCATCAAGTCGTTACCACACCTATTGGTAGAAGCAGAAGATACCACCGAATACCGCAGCATTCAGCATTACAACGACAACGTCATTAACCCAGCTCTGCCGGGGAGCTATGAGTTTATAGATAAAGTGTTGGAAGAAGTCTCCGCGTTGTTCCCTGCCCCTTATGTTCATATCGGTGCGGATGAAGTACCTAACGGCGTATGGTCAAAAAGCCCAGCGTGCCAAGCACTAATGGAACAACTAGGTTACAGCGACTACAAAGAGTTACAAGGGCACTTCTTGCGTCATGCCGAAGACAAACTGCGCAAACTTGGCAAGCGCATGCTGGGTTGGGAAGAAGCACAGCATGGCGACAAAGTCAGCAAAGACACAGTGATCTATTCGTGGTTAAGCGAAGAAGCGGCGTTGAACTGCGCGCGCCAAGGTTTCGATGTGGTGCTACAACCTGCACAAACCACCTACCTAGATATGACCCAAGATTACGCACCAGAAGAACCGGGCGTGGATTGGGCTAACCCGTTGCCGCTAGAAAAAGCTTACAACTATGAACCACTCGCTGAAGTGCCAGCCGACGATCCAATACGTAAACGCATTTGGGGCATTCAAACAGCATTGTGGTGTGAAATCATCAACAACCAGTCTCGTATGGACTACATGGTCTTCCCGCGCTTAACCGCAATGGCAGAAGCATGTTGGACAGACAAACAACACCGAGACTGGACCGACTATTTATCACGTTTGAAAGGACACCTACCGCTGCTTGATTTGCAGGGAGTGAATTACCGTAAACCGTGGAAGTAATACAGAGCTGATGTAGAAGCATCACGCTTGAAGAGTTTTTAAATTTTGGCTGCAGACGCAGCTTTGTAAAAAGGAAATACACAAATGAAATACGGCTATTTCGATAACGAGAATCGTGAATACGTCATTACTCGCCCTGATGTACCTGCTCCTTGGACCAACTACCTAGGTACAGAAAAATTCTGTACCGTTATCTCGCATAACGCAGGTGGCTATTCGTTCTACAACTCTCCAGAATACAACCGTGTTACTAAGTTCCGTCCAAATGCGACATTCGATCGCCCAGGACACTACGTTTACCTACGTGATGATGAGACGGGAGATTACTGGTCAATCTCTTGGCAACCAGTTGCCAAAAGCCTAGACGAAGCGAACTACGAAGTTCGTCATGGTTTGTCGTACTCTAAATTCAAGTGTGAATACAGCGGCATTAGCGCAACCAAAACGCTCTTTGTACCAAAAGGCGAAGATGCAGAAATTTGGGATGTGGTCATCAAGAACACCTCTGACAAACCGCGTACGATCAGTGCATTCTCATTTGTTGAGTTCTCGTTCAGCCACATTCAATCTGATAACCAAAACCACCAGATGTCTCTCTACTCTGCTGGTACGTCATACAACGAAGGCGTGATTGAATACGACCTGTACTACAACACTAACGATTTCGAAGGCTTCTACTACCTAGCGTCAACGTTTGATCCAGATTCATACGACGGTCAACGTGATAGCTTCCTAGGTCTATACCGCGACGAAGCAAACCCACTAGCAGTAGAACAAGGTAAGTGTTTTAACACCGCACAAACGTGTTACAACCACTGTGGCTCTCTGCACAAGCAATTTACTATCCAACCAGGTGAAGAAGTTCGCTTTGCTTACATTCTAGGTATCGGTAAAGGCAACGGTGAGCGTCTACGTGCTAAGTACCAAGACCTTGCAGAAGTCGACAATGCATTTGCTGGCATCAAAGCACACTGGGATGAGCGTTGTGGCAAGTTCCAAGTGAAATCGCCAAACGAAGGCCTAGACACCATGATCAATGCTTGGACGCTGTATCAAGCAGAAACGTGTGTGGTTTGGTCTCGCTTTGCTTCGTTCATCGAAGTGGGTGGTCGTACTGGTCTTGGTTACCGCGATACGGCGCAAGACGCAATTTCAGTTCCTCACGCGAACCCGAAAATGACTCGTAAGCGCATCGTTGATCTGCTGCGTGGTCAAGTAAAAGCGGGTTACGGCCTACACCTATTCGATCCTGATTGGTTCGATCCTGAAAAAGCAGATGTTAAACCATCTAAGTCTCCAACGGTTGTTCCTACTCCGTCCGATGAAGATAAGATCCACGGTATTGAAGACACTTGCTCTGATGATCACCTATGGCTAGTACCAACCATCTGTAAATACGTGATGGAAACCGGTGAGCACAGCTTCTTCGACGAAGTGATTCCTTACGCGGATGGCGGTGATGCAACCGTGTATGATCACATGAAAGCTGCGCTAGACTTCTCAGCTGAATACGTGGGTCAAACGGGCATCTGTAAAGGTCTACGTGCCGACTGGAACGACTGTCTAAACCTAGGCGGCGGCGAGTCTTCAATGGTGTCTTTCCTACACTTTTGGGCTCTACAAGAGTTCATCGACCTTGCAAAATACCTAGGCAAAGAAGCTGACGTTGAGAAATACACCGAGATGGCGGCAAACGTTCGCGAAGCGTGTGAAACACACCTTTGGGACGAAGAAGGCGGCTGGTACATTCGTGGTCTAACGAAAAACGGCGACAAGATTGGTACAGCGCAACAAAAAGAAGGTCGTGTGCACCTTGAGTCAAACACTCTTGCGGTGCTGTCTGGTGCGGTATCTCAAGAGCGCGGTGAAAAGGCAATGGACGCAGTCGACGAGAATCTATTCTCTGAATACGGCCTACATCTGAACTCACCATCATTCGCAACACCAAATGATGATATCGGCTTTGTAACGCGCGTTTACCAAGGCGTAAAAGAAAACGGTGCGATCTTCTCACATCCAAACCCATGGGCTTGGGTTGCTGAAGCAAAATTGGGGCGCGGTGACCGTGCGATGAAGTTCTACGATGCTCTCAACCCATACAACCAAAACGACATCATCGAAAAACGTATCGCAGAACCATACTCCTACGTGCAGTTCATTATGGGTCGAGACCACCAAGATCACGGTCGTGCAAACCACCCATGGCTAACTGGCACATCTGGTTGGGCTTACTTCGCAGTGACCAACTTTATCCTTGGTGTGCGCACAGGTTTTGATGGTCTCACTATCGATCCATGTATTCCAACTAACTGGCCTGGATTTGAAGTCACTCGTCAGTGGCTAGGCGCGACTTACAACATCAAAGTTGTTAACCCTGATTCAGTCAGCAAAGGCGTGAAATCTATCACTCTGAACGGCGAAGCTATCACTGGCGCATCAGTACCAGTTCAAGCGGAAGGCTCCGTGAACGAAGTGATCGTAACACTAGGTTAATCGCTGAAAAATGCCCCAATGCACTTTTGCTCTTTAGCTTGTGCATTGGGTTCGCTAGCAAAATTTTAAGGCGCGGTGTATTGCCGCCCTTATTGAGGTTCGAATCATGATCAAATTTGGTACAGGCGGTTGGCGCGCATTCATCGGTGAAGAATTCACTAAAGATAATGTTCGTTTGGTTGCTCAGGCAGTAGCAAACATCACTAACAGAGAATCAGTGGCAGATCGTGGCTTTATCATTGGCTATGACCGACGTTTTCTGTCTGATAAAGCGGGCCGTTGGTTTGCCGAAGTTTTAGCGGCAAATGGCATTGTAGTTAGCTTCATCGATAAGTTTGTTCCAACACCAATCGTGATGTTCAAAGCAAAAGAGATGGGCTGTGCTTACTCGGCGTGCATCACCGCATCGCATAACCCTGCAGATTACAATGGCATCAAAGTCTTCATTGAAGGTGGTCGTGATGCAGATGAAGTCATTACCGAGAAAATTGAAACTCAAATTTCCACACTTACCGCACAAGATGTGAAAAGTGTCGATTTTGATCAAGCGGTTGAAGACAAGTTGATTGAAATCATCAACCCGATGAACGAGTTTGTTGATTCAATCATCGACTTTATCGACATTGAAGCAATCAAAAAAGCCAACCTTCGTGTGCTGATTGACCCGATGTTTGGTGTCGCGAAAAACGCACTACAAACCGTCCTAATCAACGGCCGCTGTGAAGTAGACGTGATCAACGACGGAAAAAACCCAGACTTCGGCGGTTTAATGCCTTCTCCAAGTGCTGCGACCCTGTACCGCTTGATGCACCTTGTCGAGCAAGAAGGCTACGACATCGGTATTGGGACTGACGGCGATGCAGACCGTCTTGGTATCATCGATGAGAAAGGCAACTTCATTCATCCAAATGAAGTGCTGATTCTTCTGTATTACTACCTATTGAAATACAAAGGTTGGAAAGGCTCAGTCGTACGTAACATCGCGACAACACACCTATTAGACAAAATTGCCGAAGATCACGGTGAGAAATGTTTTGAGGTTCCAGTGGGCTTCAAACACATCAGCTCGCAAATGGAAGCAGATGACTCACTGATTGGTGGAGAAAGCTCTGGTGGTTTAACTATTCGCGGTCATATCAAAGGTAAAGATGGTGTGTTCGCATCAAGCTTACTGGTTGAAATGATCTCGGTAACGGGCAAAAAGCTGTCTGAGCTACTGGATGAAATCTATGGCAAGTACGGCTACGCGTACATGGCAGAAGGTGATTGCAAATTCAAACCAGCGCAAAAAGAAGTCCTATTCAATAAGATATATGTTGAAAAACAACTGCCTGAGTTTGAGTTCGATATTGAAAAAGTCAGCTACGAAGATGGCGCGAAAGTCTACTTCAAGAACGGCGGTTGGATCATCGCGCGCTTCTCTGGTACTGAGCCATTACTACGTATTTTTGCAGAAATGCAAGATAAGGACACTGCGGAACGTGTTCTTCAACAGTTTAAAGACTTCTTGTCTCTATAACTGACCTTGTGCCCGCTTCGAGCACAATGATGAGAGCCGACGCTGTCTGGAAAAGGTGATCATCAACAGGAGAAGAGCACTTGCCCGGCATCACTGCCGGGCTTTTTTGTATCTATAAATAGAGAATGGATTCGCAATCCCGTATGCAGAGACATTAAGCGAACGCTAGCACGCCTTGAGTTTCGATCTTCACAGCAACACGCTCACCGATATGAAGCGGCTGTGATGCGATAGCCAGTAGACGATCACCATTAGCATCAATCACATAACGACAATGATCACCCATGAAGTGCTGCTCAAGCACAGTGACCGCACTGTCTTCATCCGACTGAATTTGGACATGTTGTGGTCGCAGTAGTAATGAACAAGCAGATTGCATTTGAATCTCTTGCTGTGCACTCGCCTCAACTACACCAATATGGGTTTCGTATTCCGTATCTGAAATGCGCGTTGCGGCTAGGTAGCTACCACCACCTAAGAAGTCTGCAACAAACTTGCTCGAAGGTTGGTAGTAGAGTTCTGAAGCCGTGCCGTATTGCTCAATAACACCGTGGTTCATCACCGCCATTTTGTCGGCAAACGCAAATGCTTCTTCACGACTGTGAGTCACGAAAATCGCTGTAACGCCTTGTGCCTTAAAAATCTTACGGATCTCGCTGATTAACTCGTGACGAACCTGAGTATCAATATTGGAAAACGGTTCATCCAAAAGCAGTAAATCAGGGCTGTAAGCCAGAGAACGGGCAATCGCAACGCGCTGTTGTTGTCCACCAGAAAGCTGATGTGGATAACGATCGGCGTAACCTTGAAGGTGCACGAGTTCTAGCATTTCATCAACTTTCGCGCGCTTTTCCTGTGCTGATTGATGCTTCAAGCCAAAGGCTATATTTTGCGCAACTGTCAGATGAGGAAATAGTGCATAATCTTGGAAGATCATTCCGATATTGCGCTCTTCTGGCGGCAACCAATTTTCACCATCATCAATCGTCTGACAATTTAAGCTCATTTGACCAGAAGTAAGAGGCAGCAAACCAGCAATCGCTTTCAACAATGTCGTTTTGCCACAACCACTCGCCCCTAAAAGACAAACGATTTGCCCTTGTTCAACTTCAAGCGACAAAGACTCTAAAACGGTTTGAGCATCGTATTGGCAAGTTAGGTTTTTAATTGATAGTGCGCAGCTCATCAGTGATTTTGCTCCAGTGAACGGTTAACAACAACAAGCGGGATCAACCCAACAAGAACCAACAATACAGCAGGCAGAGCTGCCAATTCTAAATGCTCATCCGAGGCAAAGTTATATACGTATGTTGCCAGTGTTTCAAAATTGAATGGACGCAGAAGCAGAGAGGCATTGAGCTCTTTCATCGACTCAATAAACACCAACAATGCCGCGATCAGTGCACCACGTTTTACCAGTGGAAAGTGCACTCGCCACAGCATCGTATTAGGCGTACATCCCATCGTGCGTGACGCCATATCTAACGATGGAGAAATTTTATTTAGATTACTTTCGATACTACCAATCGCAACAGCTGAGAAACGCACCACCATCGCAAAGATCAACGCAAACATTGAGCCTGAGAAAATCAGTCCCGGTCTACCCCATTCCATCGCCTTCGCAATATCGTTTACGCGATAGTCCATAAACAGCACGGCAACCATCACGCCAATCGCCAATACCGTTCCAGGTACTGCGTAGCCCATTGAGGAAAGACGCATAAAAGCAAGGCTTTCACGTTTGCCATTGACTCGGTGGGTAAAGTTAACAATAAGAGCAACAGCCACGCCGATGATCGCAGCAATGACAGACACAACAAGACTGTTCCACGCATACTCACGGAATTCTGGTGTCCAGCTTTGCTCAAAGTAAGTAATGGAGTAATCGATCAACTGAAGTAATGGCAAAATGAACGCCACAGCAACCAGTCCCCAACACCACACCAGTGCCGCCCATTTTTTCCAGCCGCTTAACTCGTAACGAAAATCTTCATGGCTGTTGAATTGGCTTTGGAATAATTTCTGCTTTCTGCGGCTATAGCGTTCTGTACTGAGTAACAGCACAACAATCAACAGCATAATTGCGGAAATTTTAGCGGCCGCGTTAAGGTTAGAATAACCAAGCCACGTATCGTAAACCGCTGTCGTTAATGTGTTAACGGCGAAATAGCTGACGGTGCCGAAGTCCCCAATGGTTTCCATCGCCACCAGCGACAAAGCCACGGCAATAGAAGGTCGCACCAAAGGCATCGAAATACGCCAAAAGCTCTCCCAAGGTGAGCATTTCAGCAAGCGGGCACTTTGCAGCAGTGAAACATTTTGTTCCATAAACGCCGCGCGGCACAGTAGATACACGTAAGGGTACAACACTAGAGACAGGACAAAGGTCGCCCCCGGTAAGGTTCGAATATCAGGGAACCAATACTCGCCAGGTCCCCACCCAGTGACATCACGCAGGAATATTTGAATTGGGCCAGCAAAGTCGAACCAATCCGTAAATATGTAACCAATAATGTAACCCGGCATTGCCAATGGCAATACAAGCGCCCACTGTAACCACTTTTCCGTTGGCAACTTACACATTGCCATCAACCAAGCGCTTGGAATACCGAAAATAAGAGAGAGGCCCATAACCCCAATCGTTAAGACGACGGTGTTATAGATATAGGTTGGCATCACCGTCGACATCAAATGTGTAAACAGGTTATCCGTTTCACCAATTGCGGTGTAGAAGATCGCTAAGATCGGCAAAACCAGTAACAGAGTTATCGCTCCACTACTGGTTTTCCATAGAGAATGTCTATCTTTCATTGCCTAATTACTGCAAGGCTTTATGAAATACAAATGCTGGTGCAAATACATCTCATATCCTTTAATCAAATGGGGGTATAGTTATACCCCCACAAGGAATTAAAGGTCAAATTTCACTTCATCTAGTAGCTTAATCGCTGCTTCATGGTGAGAAGCGATATCATCTAGAGAAAGCGTGTCTGCTTTAAAGTCGCCCCAAGATTCCACAAGTTCAGAACGCTTAACGCCTTCTTTTACTGGGTACTCGTAGTTCACTTCTGCGTACATCTTCTGAGCGGTTTCGCCAGTCAAGAACTCCATTAGCTTAAGCGCGTTATCTCGGTTTGGAGCGTATTTCGCCATCGCCATACCAGAGATGTTCACGTGCGTGCCTGTTGTTTCTTGATTCGGGAAATTGATGTAAACCGCATCAGCCCAAGCTTTTTGCTCTTTGTCGTTAACCATTTTGCCTAGGTAGTAGCTGTTACCCAAAGAAACATCACATAGACCTTCTTTGATCGCTTTTACTTGTGCACGGTCGTTACCTTGAGGTTTACGAGCAAGGTTCGCTTTCACGCCTTCCAACCACTCTTTCGTTTCTGCTTCGCCGTAGTGAGCGATCATCGAAGAAACAAGAGATACGTTGTATGGGTGCTTGCCGCTGCGAGTACAAATCTTACCTTTGTATTCTGGTTTGGCTAGATCAGCATAGTTAAAGTCCGCACCTAGTTTGCCAACACGGTCGCGAGAAGAGTAAACACTGCGAGTACGTAGCGTAAGTGCAAACCACTCATTCTCTTTGTCTTGGTACTGAGCTGGTACATTTTCTTCAATGATCTTGCTATCAACTTTCTGAACTAGACCTTTGTTTGTCAGTTCTGCTAGACGGCTGATATCAGTAGTCAGGACAACGTCCGCTGGGCTGTATTCGCCTTCCTGAGCTAGTTTCTCTGCTAGACCTTCCTTCGCAAATTTAACGTTTACTTTGATGCCAGTTTCTTTAGTAAACTCGTTGAACATTGGTTCAACTAGAAAAGGTTGACGGTAAGAGTAGACGTTCACTTCTTCAGCTGCCATTGCTATTGGAGCTAGAGTTGCGCAAGTCAGTGCTGAAAGAGTTAGCAGTTTTTTCATTGTTTAATCCTTTACCATGCTAATGATAACGTTTATCAGTTGCGTTATTATATGTATGTTCAATAAGAAAACAACGACCAAAATAAAAAAACCTGCTCATCGGAGCAGGTTTTTACATACCGAGAATGTAACTATTTATTACAAGGCATATTTACTTCACAGTTACGAATTCAGGGTAAGCACCAACACCACAATCGTGCATGTCCATGCCTTCCATTTCTTCCTCTTCCGTAACTCGAATACCAACCGTAGCTTTAAGAATCGCCCAAACCACTAGGCTTGCACCAAATACCCAAGCAAAGATCACTGCGGCACCAAGAAGCTGCGCACCAAACGTCGCTTCACCGTTGCTTAGAGGAACAACCATTAGACCGAAGAAACCACAAACACCATGAACTGAAATTGCACCTACAGGATCGTCAATCTTCAGTTTATCGAGACCGATGATGCTAAATACCACTAGCGCACCCGATACCGCACCGATTGCTACAGCATACAAAGGTGATGGTGATAGTGGGTCTGCCGTGATAGCGACCAAACCAGCCAGCGCACCGTTAAGGATCATGGTTAAATCTGCTTTACCCCAAGTGGTTTTACACACAAACAATGCAGCAATCGAACCCGCAGCCGCAGCCGCGTTCGTGTTAAGGAAGATTTGACCAACCGCCGTTGCGTTTTCAAAGTCTGAAACCATCAATTGAGAACCGCCATTGAAGCCAAACCAGCCGAACCAAAGAATAAACGTACCCAGTGTTGCTAATGGCATGTTCGAGCCAGGAATTGGGTAGATTTCACCGTTTTTACCGTATTTACCTTTACGAGCACCAAGCAGTAACACACCAGCGAGCGCCGCAGATGCACCTGCCATATGAACAATACCTGAACCCGCGAAGTCGCTAAAGCCAGCTTCAGATAAGAAGCCACCGCCCCATGTCCAGTAGCCTTCCATTGGGTAAATGAACGCGGTCAAAACAGCTGAGAACAGCAAGAATGACCAAAGCTTCATGCGCTCTGCAACGGCCCCCGAAACAACAGACATCGCTGTTGCAACAAATACCACTTGGAAGAAAAAGTCGGATTCAAGAGAATGGTCTGCGCCTTCACCCTGGGTACCAATCAACCCACCGAACGATGGTAACCAACCGCCTTCTCCGTTATCGACGTACATAATGTTGTAACCAATAACAAGGTAAGTGGTACACGCTATCGCGTACAAACAAAAGTTTTTGGTTAGAATCTCAGTTGTGTTCTTAGAACGCACTAGACCCGCTTCTAACATGGCAAAACCTGCTGCCATCCACATTACCAACGCACCGGAAATGAGGAAGAAAAAGGTGTCGAGTGCGTAACGTAACTCGGTTACTGTTGTTGCTAATTCCATAATAGTGTCTCCAATCCCTTGAATACTTAAAGTGCTTCTGCGTCCATTTCACCCGTACGGATGCGCACCGCTTGGTTCAGGTCGTACACAAAAATCTTACCGTCGCCAATTTTTCCGGTCTGCGCCGCTTTTGTGATCGCCTCTACGACGCGATCAACATTGTCTGCATGTGTCGCAATTTCTATTTTGACCTTCGGTAGAAAGTCCACTTGGTACTCCGCACCGCGGTACAACTCAGTGTGACCCTTCTGGCGACCAAAGCCTTTCACCTCTGATACTGTCATCCCTTCGATACCGACATCAGCCAATGCTTCGCGAACATCGTCTAACTTAAACGGCTTAATAATGGCGTTGATTATTTTCATGCAATTCTCTCCGAAGCTTTCATCCTGAAACACTTCTAATAATCCAATCTGCGTGCCAAGTTTTTAAGCTATTGAATTAAATGTATTTATAGTAATTTACAGGTTTATAAACAAAAAAGGCGCACCGATATGGTGCGCCTTTTTCACAAATATAAAGCAATCCCGATGGAATTACCCAAAACTGTGCATTAAATGTTCAAAAAGTCTTTCCATTGCTCAATCAGTGCAACAAAGTCTTCAATGCCGCAGCTTGCTGTACTCTCTGCATCATAGAAATCGAACTCACTTTCCATCTCTACATCGTAATCGTGCGATAGAGCGTTCTCCTGCACCAGAACTTCATCCCCTTGAATCATCAAGCTGATCTCAGTACCTGTTAAAGTATGCTCTTGAGAAGGAAGAGAAAACGCCTTATCAATTAAAGCTTCTACTTGAGCAATCCTCACTGGATCTTTTCCGATTTCTTCTTGTAACCAGCGCCCTACGATCTCATGCCCCATGCTGCATTTTACGTAGTACTCGCCCATCAACGTATTACGGATGAATTCAAATTCCATCGAGGTTGCCTTTTCGTATCAATTTGGTGCGGAGTATAACGAATTACGTCCATAAAAAAAGCACCTCAAGTGAGGTGCTTTTCGTCGTTTAGCTTTGCTTATGCTGGCTCTTGGAAGATAACTTCATCAGCTTTCTTGGTGTACTGTTCCATTTTATGGAAGTTCAAGTAGCGGTAAGTATCTGTTGCCGTAGCGTCGATTTGCTTCGCGTATTCTAGGTATTCTTCTTTGGTTGGAATCTTACCTAAGATTGCACCTACTGCTGCTAACTCAGCAGAAGATAGGTAAACATTCGCGCCAGTACCTAGACGGTTCGGGAAGTTACGCGTAGACGTAGACATGACTGTCGATTTGTCAGCAACGCGTGCTTGGTTGCCCATACATAGTGAACATCCTGGAGTTTCAATACGAACCCCTGCACGTCCGAAGATGCCGTAGTAGCCTTCTTCTGTCAGTTGGTCTTTATCCATCTTCGTTGGTGGCGCTACCCAAAGGCGCGTCGCTAACTGACCATTGAACTTATCAAGCAATTTACCTGCAGCACGGAAGTGACCAATGTTCGTCATACAAGAACCGATGAACACTTCATCAATCGCAGTGCCCTGTACTTCAGATAGCAAACGAGCATCATCTGGATCGTTTGGTGCACACAGTACTGGCTCGTGGATTTCGGCCATGTCGATTTCAATCACATGCGCGTATTCCGCATCTGAATCCGCTGACATCAATTCAGGTTTCGCCAACCACTCTTCCATCGCAGTGATACGACGCTCGATTGTACGGCGGTCACCGTAGCCTTCCGAGATCATCCACTTAAGCATCACGATGTTCGAATTTAGATACTCTTCGATTGATTCTTGAGATAGCTTAACGGTACAACCCGCAGCAGAACGCTCAGCTGACGCATCAGACAGTTCGAATGCTTGCTCAACCGTTAGTGTTTCTAGACCTTCAATCTCAAGGATACGGCCAGAGAATTCATTCACTTTACCGGCTTTTTCAACAGTCAGTAGACCTTGTTGAATCGCGTAGTAAGGGATGGCATGAACTAGGTCACGAAGTGTGATACCCGGTTGCATCTTGCCTTTAAAGCGAACCAAAATTGATTCAGGCATATCCAATGGCATAACGCCTGTTGCCGCTGCGAATGCAACCAGACCAGAACCAGCTGGGAATGAAATACCTAGCGGGAAACGAGTATGCGAGTCGCCACCAGTACCGACAGTATCTGGCAGTAGCATACGGTTTAGCCACGAGTGGATAATGCCATCGCCTGGACGTAGAGAAACACCGCCACGGTTCATGATGAAATCAGGAAGTGTATGGTGAGTATTCACGTCAACTGGTTTAGGGTACGCAGATGTGTGACAGAACGACTGCATAACTAGGTCTGCTGAGAAGCCAAGACACGCAAGGTCTTTAAGCTCATCACGCGTCATAGGACCCGTTGTATCTTGAGAACCTACAGTTGTCATCTTAGGCTCACAGTAAGTGCCCGGACGAACACCTGCTACACCACATGCTTTACCAACCATTTTCTGTGCGAGCGTGTAACCCTTGCCAGAATCAGCAACTTCACCAGGTTTACGGAATACATCAGAAGACTCAAGACCTAGAGCTTGGCGCGCTTTATCTGTTAAACCACGACCGATGATCAATGGGATACGACCGCCAGCACGTACTTCATCAATCAGCACGTCTGTTTTTAGAGAAAACTCAGCAAGTACTTCACCTGTTTCGTGGTTACATACTTTGCCTTCGTATGGGTAAACGTCGATAACATCGCCCATATTCAACTTCGTTACATCAACTTCGATAGGCAGCGCGCCCGCATCTTCCATTGTGTTGAAGAAGATAGGTGCAATTTTACCGCCAAGCACGTAACCACCAGCGCGTTTGTTAGGTACGTAAGGGATATCATCGCCCATGAACCATAGCACTGAGTTAGTTGCAGATTTACGAGAAGAACCAGTACCAACAACATCACCAACATACACTAGCTGGTGACCTTTTGATTTTAGCTCTTCGATTTGTTTGATTGGACCGATGGTGCCTGGCTGGTCAGGGTTAATACCCTCACGTTCGTTTTTCAGCATCGCAAGCGCGTGTACTGGAATATCAGGGCGAGACCATGCATCAGGAGCTGGAGAAAGATCATCCGTGTTCGTTTCACCTGTCACTTTAAAGACAGTCAGCGTGATTTTTTCTTCAAGCTTAGGCTTAGATAGGAACCATTCAGCATCCGCCCAAGATTGAAGCACTTTTTGTGCATGAGCATTGCCTGCTTTTGCTTTCTCTTCTACATCATAGAAAGCATCAAACATCAGTAGCGTATGAGACAGAGCTTTCACAGCGATTTCAGCCAAGGCTTCATCGTCTAGTAGCTCAACTAACGGTGCAATGTTGTAACCGCCTTGCATTGTACCCAGTAGCTCAGCCGCTTTTTCTCGGCTTACAAGCGGTGAAGACACTTCACCTTTTGCTACTGCAGTCAGGAAACCAGCTTTAACATAAGCAGCTTCATCTACACCAGGTGGAATACGGTTTTCTAGTAGGTCAAGAATGAACTCTTCTTCACCTTGCGGGGGATTTTTCAGAAGTTCTACAAGTCCAGCAACTTGCTCTGCGTCTAGCGGTTTAGGAACAACTCCTTCGGCAGCACGCTCTTCGACGTGTTTACGGTAGGCTTCAAGCACGACTTTTTCCTCTCATTGCGGTTCCTCCTCTATTATTACTATTGTTAAAGTAAAGGAGTGAACATCCTTGGAAACTTGGCTCTCCATTGCCCTTGTTTTCATTCAATTCTGATTGAGAAACAGCGCCGTAGAGGCCAAACTGTGGGCAAAAGAATAGCAAATTTAACCTTAAATTAAAATCTTATCATTTTGACCAACATAGCAACTTACGACTAAAGTCCTGCTAATTTTGACCAAATATGCCAAGGTTTTGCTTTCTACAGCCCAATTATTTAAACGACGTTCCTACGATCAAATACACAGCTTCCATATCCTGCTCCGTACGACCGTATGCCAACATAATAGGTCCAATTGGCGAGTCCACACCAAAGAAAATTGATGCAGCGTTATACAATGGTGCTTCATTCAATTTCAGATCGTTGTCTGACCATGTACCGCCATGTTCTAGCGACGCGCCTACATAAACTGGCGCTTCAAACAATCCAAAATCATTGTCGAACCATTTGTAGCGATATACCAAACTGCTGAAGAATAAGTTTTGCCCTATCAAGCTGTTTCTCGGTATGCCTGACAAATGCAAAAAGCCCCCTAACTCACGAGGGTCCAGCGTTATCGACGAGTTTTTACTTTGCACAAAGCTATATTCTGCTTGTCCGACTAAAGTATGACGCTGATAGCTCATTGCCCCCTTAAATCGAGCGTCAATTTCATACACTGTATCTTCCACAATATCTTTAGGCTTGGACTGACCTATCTCTTCAGGGCTGGTATCGTGAGAAACCAAATATTCTAGGTCGACCAACAAACCTCGCGTAGGAAAAGCAAAATCATCGAGGGTGTCTAAGCGGTAATTGGCAAACAAGCCTCTTCGCTCAAAATCTAGATTACCTACAGACGCCAATGTCGATAACTCAATGCTACCCGAAGAGTATCGACCGCCCAATCTTAACTCTTGCCACAACGTAGGCTGAATACCAATCGCTATCTCGGAAACAAACTCGGTATAAGACACTGGCAAAAAATCGTTCACCGAACTTAAACTCGAGTCATCATCACTGACTGGCAAGTTTCGCCCTTCACTGCTGTACGCCACCTTACCAGCAACAAAAAACTCTTGGCTCGACAGGACCGGAGAATACAGCTCCGCCTCAATGAGCTTATCTGTGCCCATCTCAACGTTGAGTGCCATTTCAGCACCGTGAGAGTTTAAGTTGGTAAAGTTAGTCGACATCCCTATGCCGTATTGGCTGTCGGTATCAAAGTCATCTTCGAGGAAGAAACGGAAGTTAAGGTAGTTTGGCCCCCAAGATTTTTCGTTAACGTCAAACACCAATAAATTCGAACCATCGACTTCTTCAAAGTGATAAGTAATTAACTCAAATCGGTCCAATGCATAGAGGTTTTCTACCGCTTTTTCGATTTCAGCCGTTTCGATTTTACGGCCAGTTTCCAGTTCCAAACGGTTGGTCAACAAAACATCGCTATAGTGGGTATTGTTTACAATCACAATCTCATCCACTACGCGATCGTCACCATAAACGAGCTTTTTGCGAACTTCCTGCTTATGGTCGATGTACTTTTGATACTCCGCGTTTGATAAACGCAGTCCCGCTAGCTTCGACTCCATTTCTTTGGTGATGTCATAACCAGATTGAAAAGCCCAAGGCATTTTGTCGAACTCAACGGTTTCCATTTGGCCGACATTGGGACGAATGTAAACATCGTGTTCTTGCAGGGTTTCGACTTGCTGCTGGGTACTGCGACGCACCAGATAGTTGGAGAGTTGGTCTGCAACGGTAAACAGCCCAGTAAAATCATCTTCGGTTTTGTAGTCGGTACTGATGTCTACCGCGATAACCACATCCGCGCCCATCGCACGCGCAACATCCACTGGCATGTTGTTGACCACGCCACCGTCAACAAGCATGTGGCCATTTAACTTATACGGAGGGAGTGCGCCGGGTACAGACATACTGGCCATCATGGCATCAACTAAATAACCGTTGCCGATCACCACTTCGTCCAGTTCTAAAATATCTGTCGCGACGGAACGGTAAGGAATGGCAAGCTCATCAAAGGACTCAAAACGTCCGAGGTTACCTGTGGTCTCGCGCAACACACGCAACATGTTTTGCCCTTGAACCACACCAGTTGGAGCACGAACTTCGCCGAACCGTAAACCAAGGTCGGTCGTGATTTGATAGCGGTCTTCATATTCTTTGTCACGAACGCGACGCTGACTGCGATCGACGCGATCACGATAACCACTGTTCCAATCAACAGAATAGATAAAACTTTCGATTTCATCGGCGCTCATGCCTGTCGCGTACAAGCCGCCAACATAAGCTCCCATGCTTGTCCCTGTGATGATATCGACAGGAATGTGCATTTCTTCTAGAGCCTTGAGGACACCAATGTGGGCAGCACCTTTTGCGCCGCCACCAGCGAGAACAACCGCGACTTTAGGACGAGTCGGAGTATCCTCATTTTTGACTTGAGCAACAGAAGGAGTGGCTATCAAAAACAAACTTACCCACAACGCGAAATAGCGCGACATCGGGCTTGATGACAGCGTTTTGAACATCCACTTCTTCCTTTACTGAATACTTGATCACTAATATGTACTAAGAATTGACCAGTGAAACAAGTCCATGTTGTTGATTTGGAGATCCTACCAATCAAACAAACTATTCAACCAGTTAGATTTTTTCTCACACTGTTGTTTGATTTGACCCGTTTTATCCCATACTGGAAGTTTGTAATCGCTGCGACAATTCATCTCTAAACCACCGTTGGAGGTCGGTTTAAAGCCAAGCGTCGTCACTTCTTTAGGCCAAGGCAGCTCCAAACGCTCAGGAATTCGCTGCGCCAAGTATTCCGCGTAAACACGCAATGCACCGCTTGACCCCGTAAGGTTGATTGGCTTGTTGTCATCACGGCCTAGCCAAATGGTCGTCACTTCACGACCATCAATCCCGACAAACCAGCTATCACGAGTATCGTTACTGGTGCCCGTTTTACCCGCCAACGCAGCCCAAGCGAATTGGCTTTGAAGGTAGCGGCCCGTACCTTGTGCGACACCTTGTTTCATCGCGTAAGTCGTTAGCCAAGCCGCTTGTTCATCAACCGCGCGAGAGGAGCGAGGCAACGATTGATAAAGCACGTTACCGTCCATATCGATGACGGAACGAAGCGCGGTCAACTTAGCACGTTTACCCGAGTTAGTCAGTGTTTGGTACATTTGCGCCACTTCAAATGGCGTCAATGAAAACGAGCCCAAGAACATAGAAGGCACAGGACGAATCTCATCTTTGTTGACGCCTAAGCGTTCAAGTGTGCCAGATACTTCAGGAATACCAAGCTCCATCCCCAACCTTACCGTTGGTACATTCAATGACTTCGCAAGCGCAAGGTAAAGTGGCACATCACCACGATATTTACGGTCGTAGTTACGCGGAGTCCATACCGAGCCTTTGCTACCTTTCAAACTTAGAGGGGTGTCGTGCAGCGTCGTCCCCAAATTGTATTTGTCTGGCTGTTCAAGCGCGGTCAGGTAAATTGCCGGCTTGACCAACGAACCAATTGGACGACTAGCATTAAGCGCACGGTTAAAGCCTTCATAACCCACGCGTTTACCACCAACCATGGCACGAATTTCACCACTGTGGCGATCAACAGCCACGGCAGCAGCTTCGAGTTCTTTACCGCCTCGCTTCGCTAAATCCGGTATTTTCTTCGCGATCGCCTGCTCCATTTTACTTTGAGATACAGGATCAAGAGACGTAAACACGCGCAGACCAGTTTCAGCCTTGAAGCGATCACCTACCTTCTCTTTCAGCTCGATATTCAATTGCTGGAAGTATGCAGGCTGACGGCTCGCAATACGTGGTTTGCTTTGTGTATCAAGAGGTCGACTCACAGCTTGTTCATATTGCTGCGATGTGAGCATGTTTTGTTGCATCAGCAATCGAAGCACCAAGTCTCGACGCTCTTTGGTGCGCTCAGGATAGCGAACAGGATTGTAGTACGACGGTCCTTTCACCATGCCCACCAGCATCGCAAGTTGATCAATTCGCAACTCTTGGATTGGCTGCCCAAAGTAGTAGCGTGATGCTAAGCCAAAACCGTGGATCGCTTCGCCGCCGCTTTGACCCAAATACACTTCATTGAGGTAGGCTTCTAAAATGCGGTCTTTGCTGTAACGGTAATCAAGAATAAGCGCAATATAAGCTTCGCGCACCTTACGCCACAGCGTTTTATCACGGGTTAGAAATAAGTTTTTCGCTAGCTGCTGCGTTAAGGTACTGCCACCTTGAACGGTGCGACCCGCTTTGATGTTCGCCACTAAAGCACGGGCAATAGCCAATGGTGAAACACCATCATGCTGATAGAAGTCTCGGTCTTCTGTCGCCAACAAGGCATCAACTAAAATTTCAGGGAATTGGTCACGACGTAAGAACAGACGTTGCTCATCACGATCTTTTTCAAGCATCCCCAGCATCTTTGGCTCAAGGCGCAAGTAGCCCAGATCGCCTTTTGATTCTAAAGATTGAATACGCTGCAAACCGCTGTCTGAGAAATGCAGCATGACGTGGCGATCCGGTTCTGGGCCATCAGCAAATTCAAAAGGACGGCGGATCAGTTCAACACGAGTCGAAGAAGAAGAATACTCACCAGGGTAACGAGGCTGACTTACCTTGCGGTAGTTCAGTACATCTAATTCGTTGCGAAGTTCTTGAATGGTGATGTTTTCACCTGGATTGAGGTTCAAAATGCGCGCGTACACAACGGTAGGCAATTCGAATAGCTGCCCATCAAAGCGTTCTTTAACCACACTATCTAGGTAAATACCAACAAACAGCAACACCGCGGCAAGAGCAACGCCGGCTTTCCAGCTAAAAGACCACAACACTTTGAGCCAAGAACGTTTCTCGTTGGTTGGCTTTTTACTCGGCGTGCGACGAGGGCGTTTTGTGGTGCCTTTGCTGGCTGTACTTTTCTTCGCAGGCGCTTTCTTAGCGCTTGGCTTCTTACTGTCAGTCATTATTCAATTGTCTTTTCGTTTTCGTTGTCGCTACGTGGTTTGCCGGGTCATCTGGCCAAACGTGTTTTGGGTAGCGCCCTTTCATCTCTTTTTGAACGTCTTTGTAGCTTCCATTCCAGAAAGCCGCCAAGTCTGACGTCACTTGCAATGGACGTTGTGCGGGAGAAAGTAGTTCAAGCACCAAACGCTTGCGGCCAATGGCCACCGTTGGCGACGTACTTTCCCCAAACACTTCTTGCATTCGCACTGACAATACGGGCTCATGCCCATGTTGATAACGAATGCGCTTTTTAGTCCCAGTCGGTAACTGATAATGTTCTGGCAACCATTCATCCAAGTGTTGATTGAGTGGCCAGCCTAATCGAGCATTAAGCGCTTCGACCAAGTTTATCTTGCTCAGATCTTTCACCGAAGCGACCGACGTCATGTACGGTTCTAACCATTCGTCTAATGAATCCAACAAACTGGCTTCATCAAACATTGGCCATGCTTGCTCAGGTAACCAATCCACCGCACAGCGAATACGTTCAAGCAGGCTTTCCGCTGCCGGCGTCCAGTTTAGACTGCTTAAGCCCTGACGGCGGACATAAGTGCGTAAAGCTTGTGTCATTTTTTCTTTGCCCGGATTAGGTAATGACACCCTTTCAATCACCAATTGACCGAGTTTTCGTTGTTTCTCGGCCACTAAACGCCCTTTCTTTTCATCCCAATCCACTACTTCTTCAGTAGAAAATAGCGAATCAAAAGTCGTTTGCAATATATTGACGTCCAATTCACACGCTAAATGTATTTGGTTCGAATTGGAATGAGACCGCATCAGATCAATCGCGACCAAGTACTCACAGCCGCCTAACATATCGTCAGGACGACATTCTGCACCATGACCATTCGCTAGTGCAAAGCGACCAAATTGATTGGCGCGTTGCTGAGCGATCCTGTCGAGAAACGCCAAGCTCAACACCAACGGTAATGCATCTTCATCCACTTCTCTAAGGCTAAACGTGGTATCGAGTTTATGCGCAAGAGATTGTGCGCGCTTCAATAACAACGATTTTTTCGGATGAGAACCGGACAACCAACGATGCAAGCTATGTGCGATATTCGTTACATTACGCTCTGGCTCTTCAATTAGGGCGACCGCCGCCAAAGCGACGTTTACCATCTTATCGCTGTGGAATTGCGATTTAATTAACATCGCTGCCGCGCGAGGTTCTACCCCCAAGTCATGAGCCTGCTTTCCTTCCGCAGTCAGTTGTCCTTGCTCGGTAATAAGCCCTAATGAAAACAACAACTGCTTAGCTTGTTGCAGCGCGGCAGCAGAAGGAATATCGAGCCATTTTAGCTCATGAATATCGGTCGTCCCCCAAAACGCCAGCTCCATTACCAAGCTCGCAAGATCGGAATGCAAAATCTCAGGTTGTGGCACTTGTGGCTGTTGCTTGAGTTGGCTTTCTGAATAGAGGCGAACGCAAATCCCCTCTTCAATTCGCCCAGCACGACCAGCTCGCTGGATGGCTGACGATTGAGCTATACGCGTTTGCTCCAATCGTGTAAGGCCATTTTTCAAGTCAAAACGCGCAACGCGCTCCAAACCAGAATCCACCACAAGGCGAATGCCTTCAATTGTCAGAGAGGTTTCCGCAATGTTGGTTGCCAATACGACTTTGCGCTTACCTTTTTCTGCAGGAGAGATGGCTTTCTGTTGCTCAGTAAAGCTCAACTGACCATACAACGGGCATACTTCAACATCGTCCGGTAAGTGCGATAAACGCCCTTGCACTTGCTTAATGGCCGCCACACCGGGAAGAAACGCAAGCAGAGAGCCTGACTCTTTATTCATCAAACTCTCTATATTTTTTGCCATTACCGTTGAAAGATGATCGTTGGCAGTAAGCGGAACATAGCGAGTTTCCACAGCAAAGCTGCGCCCTTCTGATTCAATATAACAAGCTTCCGGCAGTAAAGATTGCAACGCTTCTTGATCCAACGTTGCCGACATCACCACCAGCTTAAGATCGTCTCGCAATGCTTCTTGAACTTCCAAGCTAAGCGCCAAAGCCGTATCGGCATGAATACTGCGCTCATGGAACTCATCAAAAATCAGCAAATCGACGCCATCTAGCTCAGGGTCATTTTGGATCATGCGAGTCATGACTCCTTCAGTCACAATTTCTAACTGAGTAGAAGCACTTACCTTTGTCTCGCCACGAACGCGATACCCAACTCGCTGGCCAACTTGCTCGCCAAGTTGCTCGGCCAAATATCTCGCGATATTGCGCGCGGCTAATCGTCTTGGTTCAAGCATGATGACTTTCCCAGTCACCACTTGGTTCTGGATAAGTTGTAAAGGGAAGTACGTCGATTTACCCGCACCAGGCGCGGCTTTTAAAATAACCTGATGTTGATGTTTGACCGCCGTAAGTAGCTGGGGCATCACGGCTTCAATCGGCAATTGTGACAAAGGAAATACCTTGTGGTGTAATGGTGGCAACATTGTACATAAAAACATTCCCGTCTAAATAAGCAAATGCAATTCAAACCCGCTTTAGAGTCAGCCACTCTACTTAAACGCTACAAACGCTTCCTTGCTGATATCGAATTTGATAATGGTGAGCTGCGCACCATCCACTGTGCGAACACCGGTGCGATGACAGGTTGCGCGACACCCGGTAATAAAGTTTGGTTTTCAACGTCCGACAACCCAAAACGCAAATACCCCAACAGCTGGGAGCTAAGTGAAACCGCGCAAGGGCATCGTATTTGTATCAATACTGCCCGCGCCAACCAATTAGCCGTTGAGGCTATTGAAAATAATGTCATTTCAGAGCTTTGCGGATATGACACACTTCAAACTGAAGTGAAATATGGCAATGAAAATAGTCGAATTGATATCTTGCTCAGCGCAAGCGACAAGCCAAAGTGCTATATAGAAGTGAAAAGCGTCACTCTTCTTGATGAGACAGGCTCTGCTGGACAAGGATACTTCCCAGATGCCGTCACGACTCGTGGTCAAAAGCACCTGAGAGAGCTCACAGAAATGGCACAAAATGGAAGTAGAGCCATACTTTTATTCACTGTTTTACATTCAGGTATTGAAAAAGTATCCGCGGCACACCATATAGACGCGAAATATTCACTATTACTCAAACAAGCACAAGACGCCGGAGTAGAAGTTCTCTGCTATAAAGCCGAACTGAGCAATACTGAAATGAAGCTAATTTCCGCTATTGATTTTATCAATTAAGAGAAAAAATGATGTCGTCTTCACATTGACGACAACTTTGCGATTCAGTGTTTGCTTGCACCGCCTCTTTTTGCTATAGATACCCGCCTTAAATTGACTGCGTAGCAGTTGACTAGGTGTAAGTAGGAGATGCTGTATGCCAGAAGCAAAGAAGAAAACGATCGGCATCCTAGCCATTGCCGGCGTGGAGCCATATCAGGAGAAGCCTGGTGAAGAATACATGTCACCAGCGCAGGTTGAACACTTTACGAAAATCTTAACAGCTTGGCGTGACCAACTACGAGCTGAAGTAGATCGTACCGTTCACCACATGCAGGACGAAGCAGCAAACTTCCCAGATCCAGTTGACCGCGCCTCTCAAGAGGAAGAGTTCAGCCTAGAACTGCGTAATCGTGACCGTGAGCGCCGTTTGATCAAGAAGATTGAAAAAACATTAGACAAAATCAAAGAAGATGATTTTGGTTTCTGTGAGTCTTGTGGCGTTGAGATTGGCGTTCGTCGCCTTGAAGCACGTCCAACTGCAGACCTTTGTATTGACTGTAAAACACTTGCAGAAATCAAAGAGAAGCAGATGCAAGGTTAATCACCACGCATTTGATTACTGAAGGGAGCTAAGGCTCCCTTTTTGTTTTGGCTAATATCAGTCACGTAAGCGCTCAGAACCACAAACACTCACGGCAGGCAAAACGTTATTGCCACTTCGTGTTTACAAAACCTAGCTGAAGCGTTACTTACGATGACTAAACTGTACATCTAATAAATTCGAGATACACCCATGGCACGCTACGTAGGTCGATTTGCCCCATCCCCTTCTGGCCCATTACACTTTGGCTCATTGATTGCTGCGCTTGGCAGTTATTTTCAAGCCAAAGCAAACAACGGAATTTGGTTAGTACGCATTGAAGATCTTGATCCACCAAGAGAAATGCCCGGCGCTTCGCAACTGATTCTAGAAGCGCTTAAAGCTTACCAGTTGCATTGGGATGGAGAAGTGGTGTATCAAAGCGAGCGTCATGACCTTTACCAAGCACAGATCGACGCTTGGCTCGACAACGGTGACGCCTATTATTGCCAATGCACTCGCAAGCAAATTAAAGAGCACGGTGGCTTTTATCCGGGAACTTGCCGAGATAAAAACTTGAAAGAAGGCGCGATTCGCCTAAAAATGACCAAACCCGTCGCCCGCTTCCTCGATCAGAAACATGGAATGATTGAGATTCCAGAGCAATTGGTTAATGAAGATTTCATTATTAAACGTCGAGATGGATTATTTGCTTATAATCTTGCGGTAGTATTGGACGACATCGACCAAGGGGTTACTGAAGTGGTTCGAGGTGCAGACCTGATTGAACCAACAGGACGCCAAATCAGTTTGTACCAAATCCTTGGACAACCTGAAGTTAGCTACTTGCATTTACCATTGGCGATGGATGACAACGGCAACAAATTGTCGAAACAAAATCACGCGACAGCTATTGATATCGAAAACCCTAAGCCAGCTTTATTGCATGCCATGACGTTTTTAGGCTTTGATGTGCCTGAAGAAATAAAAGCCGCCAGCATGAACGAAATTCTTCGTTGGGGCTGCGAAAATTGGCGCTTAGAACAACTGCCATCAGAGATCGAGATCACACCGCGATTCTCAAATGGCACTGTGTAGGCTATCATTAGCCGCAAAATCAGCCCTAGAGGCGCAGATAACTAACCAAAGCAAGATTGGATTAAACCCAGTTATTGCCAGATGCACATGAATACAAACGACTATACACCAAGCGAACCTGCCACAGTTCCAGAGCTCGCTCTCAATGTAATAACTCGTGAAGAGCACAACATTTCGCGTAAGCAGATCAGTGACAACGCACTGAAAGTGCTGTACCGACTAAACGGTGCTGGTTTCGATGCTTTTCTTGTGGGTGGCGGGGTTCGAGACTTACTGCTTGGACAAAAACCGAAAGACTTTGATATTGCGACCAACGCAACGCCAGAACAGATCAAGCAGCTATTTAGAAACTGCCGCTTGATTGGCCGACGCTTCCGTCTGGCACACATTATGTTTGGCCGAGACATCATCGAAGTGGCGACATTCCGCGGTCACCATCAAGAGCAAAAGAACAAAAACATCTCTCAGCAATCTAAAGAAGGTATGCTGCTACGCGATAACGTGTACGGCACCATTGATGAAGACGCTGAGCGCCGTGACTTTACGATCAACTCGATGTACTACAACATCGCTGATTACTCGATCCACGACTACGCGCGCGGTATCGAAGATTTAGAAGATCGTCTGATTCGTCTGATTGGCGATCCAGAAACACGCTACCGTGAAGACCCAGTGCGCATGCTGCGTGCGGTTCGCTTTGCCGTGAAACTGGACTTTGATATTGAAGAAGACACCGCAGCACCAATCGAAGAGATGGCGCCGCTACTGCGTGAAATTCCTTCCGCTCGTCTTTTCGAAGAGTCACTCAAACTCTTGCAGTCAGGCCATGGTCTAGAGACATACCACCTGCTACGTGAATACAACTTATTCCAACAGCTGTTCCCAGCCATTTCGGAGCACTTCACAGAAGACTACTCGTCGCATACTGAACAAATGCTCGATCTTGTGTTGGATTCCACAGACATGCGTATTGAAGATGGCAAGCGCATTAACCCAGCATTTATGTTTGCTGCGATGCTGTGGTACCCGCTGTGTGCACTAGCAGACAAACTCATGGATCAACATAACTTGTGTCATTACGACGCGATCATGGAAGCGAGCAACATCATTCTTGATGATCAAGTTCGCACCATCGCAATTCCACGTCGCCATACTGCGACCATCCGTGAGATTTGGCAGCTGCAATTGCGCCTTCCACGACGCAATGGCAAACGTGCGTTCCGCCTAATGGAACTCAACAAATTTAGAGCTGGCTTTGATTTTCTTGAAATGCGCGGTGAAATTGAGGGTGGCGACACTCTGAAGCTTGCTAAGTGGTGGGAAACTTTCCAAAATGCAGGCCGAGAAATGCGCCAAGCGATGGCCGCAGACCTAGATGGTCAAGCACCAAAATCGGGCCAACGTCGCCGCAAAACCTTTCGCAAGAAAAAGAGTAAGCCGAAATCATGATCACAGCGTACATTGCGGTAGGCAGTAACTTGGCTGATCCTGTCAGCCAAGCTCAGCAAGCGATTGAGGCTCTAAAAACGTTACCAAACTCTGAGTTTGTACAAGCGTCTTCGCTATACAGCAGCACGCCTATGGGGCCACAAAATCAGCCGGATTACATCAATGCGGTTGTGGCGATCAAAACAAATTTGACGCCTCTTGAGCTACTTGATTGCACTCAAGCAATTGAGCAAGAGCAAGGGCGTGTCCGAAAAGACGAACGTTGGGGACCAAGAACCTTGGATCTTGATATCGTTCTTTACGGCAATGAGGTGATTAATTCCGAAAGACTTATTGTTCCTCATTACGGAATGCGAGAGCGCGAATTCGTACTCTACCCTCTTGCGGAAATTGCACCAAGTTTACAACTCCCTGATGGGACCGAGGTCTCTGAACTACTGGAACAAGTAGATAGAAACGGCCTCAGAATTTGGCAGTCATAGCCAGCTCCTAGTAAGGATAAAACAATGAAAAAGATGACCATCAACGACCTTATCAAGTGGAAGCAAGAAGGTCGTAAATTTGCTACTTCAACCGCTTACGATGCGAGCTTTGCACAACTTTTTGAAAGCCAAGAAATGCCCGTTCTTTTAGTTGGTGATTCACTTGGTATGGTATTGCAAGGTGAAAACGATACGCTACCAGTAACGGTAGACGACATCGTGTACCACACTCGCTGTGTGCGTGCTGGCAGCCCGAATTGCTTGCTAATGGCCGATATGCCATTCATGAGCTACGCAACACCAGAGCAAGCGTGTGAGAACGCGGCAAAATTGATGCGCGCAGGCGCAAACATGGTAAAAATCGAAGGCGGCGACTGGCTAGTTGATACCGTTAAGATGCTTACTGAACGCGCAGTGCCAGTCTGTGCTCACCTTGGCTTAACCCCTCAGTCTGTTAACATTTTTGGTGGTTACAAAATCCAAGGTCGCGATCAAGAAAAAGCGGATCGCATGGTAAAAGATGCGTTAGCGCTACAAGAAGCAGGCGCTCAAATCGTCCTACTAGAATGTGTGCCTGCAGAACTGGCAGAGCGCATTACTAAAGTACTCGACGTGCCAGTCATCGGTATCGGTGCGGGTAACGTAACGGATGGTCAGATTCTTGTAATGCATGATATGTTCGGCATCTCTGCCAACTACATGCCTAAATTCTCCAAAAACTTCCTTGCTGAAACAGGTGATATGCGCAAAGCCGTTGCAAAATACATTGAAGATGTAGCAAACGGTGTATTCCCAGACGACGCTCATACCATTGCCTAGAGGATAAAAGCATGCAAACTTTTGCGGAAATCTCAGCTGTTCGTGAACACCTTAAAACCTTTAAACGTGAAGGTCGTAAAATTGCCTTCGTCCCTACAATGGGCAACCTTCACGAAGGTCACTTAACTTTAGTGCGTAAAGCACGCGAATACGCTGATATCGTTGTCGTAAGCATCTTTGTAAACCCGATGCAATTTGATCGTGCAGACGATTTAAATAACTACCCACGTACGCTTGAAGAAGACTTAAGCAAGTTGACGGCAGAAGGCGTCGATGTGGTATTCACGCCAACTCCAGAAATCATCTACCCAGAAGGTCTGGATAAGCAAACCTTCGTCGATGTTCCTGGCCTCTCAACGATTCTAGAAGGCGCGTCTCGCCCAGGTCACTTCCGTGGCGTGACGACCATTGTGAATAAGCTATTTAACATCGTACAACCGGATGTAGCATGCTTCGGCGAGAAGGACTTCCAACAACTTGCTGTTATCCGCAAGATGGTTGATGACCTAGCAATGGATATTGAAATCATTGGTGTACCAACCGTACGAGAGATGGACGGTTTAGCAATGAGTTCACGTAATGGCCTGCTGACATTGGATGAACGTCAACGTGCGCCAGTGCTTGCTCGTACAATGCGTTGGATCAGCAGTGCCATTCGTGGTGGCCGCGATGATTACGCATCCATCATTGAAGATGCAAATGATCAGCTACGCGCTGCCGGTCTTCAGCCTGATGAGATCTTCATTCGTGATGCTCGTACTCTGCAAGTGATCACACCAGAAACGACACAAGCTGTAATTCTGATGTCGGCATTCTTAGGTCAAGCTCGTCTTATCGACAACCAAACCGTTGATATGGTTGTGGAATCGAAAGATGAAACAGAATCTAATGATGGCACCACAGCAAACGCTGAATAAGCCAAACGCTCAAAAGAAAAAGGTCGACCTTGTGTCGACCTTTTTTATGTTCTACGTATAGACGCAATCAAATCCTTCAGGACGTGTTTTAAACCGTTTGTGCAACCACATCCACGCAGGAATATCGCGTCTTATCATTTTTTCGAGTTCTTGGTTCAAGATACTTGCCGCTTTCATCGCATTACGCTTTTCAAAATACTCACTGAGATCCTTCCCAATATACAACGTGTAGTGATGATTCCTGCTCACTGTGACACCTGATATGACCGCGCACTTTGTTGCGTCAATAAGCACACTAGACCCCACAGTGCTCGCAGCTTGTTCAACGGCAAAAAACGGTGCAAAAACAGAATGGTTGGCACCATAATCATGATCAGGTAAATACCAAAGTCGATGGCCATTTTTCAAAACTTTGAGCATTGATTTCACGTCTTTTCGATCGATCATTTGATGCCCAAAACGAGTTCGGCCTCGATGTTGAATAAATTCATAAGCAGGGTTTGAGTTTGGACGGTAAACACCATAGCCTTTGGCAAATTGGCTGAAGATACGAGCGGTTATTTCCAAGTTCAAATGGTGACTACACACCACTAATACACCGCGACCGTTCTTTTCCTCTGTGAGCAGACGATCTTTGCCAACAATAGAAGTTATGCGATTAATTCGCCAGTCTGGCCAAAACCAAGCGATACCAGTTTCGATGAGCGCCATTCCCGTGTATTGAAAGTTTTTTCGTACCACATCCTTGCATTGCCAATCTGTGTAATCAGGAAAACATAGCTGAAGATTACGCAAAGCGATCATGTATCGGCGCTTCATTAAATGCATCGCAACGCAACCGATGCTTCTACCTAAGATTCGTAAAACCACATACGGCAGTACATTAACAATGATTGCTAGAGATCCAAATGCCAGCCAAACAGACCAATATTTGGGCTTAAGTAACTGATAGGAAAAAAGCGGCGGCGGGACAATATTCATAGGATCACTCATTTATTACAAATGATTGAAACCTATCATGATAAAAACCGGAAGATTGTATGGGTATGTATTGTTGTGCATGCAAAAGAGCAGCGTAAATAGCTGCTCTTTTTCTTTATGAGCATGGCTTAGCTTCGTAGCCCAATCCCTTTTGTTACCAAATAGTGGGCAATGGCGTACAGCATCACAACAAACACACCAAGTACACTAAATGAAGTCACGATACCGACATCCGATACGCCTAAAAATCCGTAACGGAATGCATTCACCATGTAAACAATTGGGTTGATTTTCGATACACCTTCCCAAAACTCAGGCAACAGGCTAATCGAATAAAACACACCGCCAAGATAGGTAAGCGGCGTTAAGACAAACGTAGGAATGATTGAGATGTCATCAAACGTCTTTGCGTAAACCGCATTGATCAATCCACCAAGAGCAAACACCACCGACGTCATAAATACCGTCGCCACAATGATACCCCAGTGCTCAACCTGTAGATCCACAAACAGCAGCGACACGCACGTCACAATAGCACCAACCAGCAAGCCACGGGTTACACCACCCATGACATAACCTGCGATGATGACGTAGTTTGGCACAGGTGCAACCAACAACTCTTCAATGTTCTTTTGCAGTTTTGCACTAAAGAATGAAGACGCGACATTTGAATATGAGTTGGTGATCACCGACATCATGATCAAACCCGGCACGATGTATTCCATATAGCTAAATCCGCTCATTTCACCAATTCGAGAACCGATCAGATTACCAAAGATGATGAAATACAGCGTCATTGTAATCGCTGGTGGTACCAAGGTTTGCACCCAAATACGCGAGAAACGCGTCACCTCTTTACCCAGCAAACTACGAAATGCCGTCCAATACAGTTGGTACATTTACTTGCCCCCCTCTCTGACAATGCTGACAAACAGTTCTTCTAATCGGTTGGCTTTATTGCGCATCGACAGCACTTTCACGCCATGTTCCGTTAATTGAGCAAACACCGCATTGAGACCTTGGCTTTTATCTAACTCAATTTCTAATGAGCCATCAATTAAGCTTTGACGATTGACACCATTCAACTCAGGCACTTCACCGTCAGTCTCGATATCTAGAATAAAGGTTTCTACGCTGAGCTTGCTGAGCAACGCTTTCATGGTGGTGTTTTCAATCAACTCGCCGCGATTGATAATGCCTATGTTGCGACACAGCATTTCCGCTTCTTCTAAATAGTGCGTAGTAAGAATGATAGTGATCCCTTGCTGCTGATTGATTTCTTTGAGGAAATCCCACATTGAACGACGTAGCTCAATGTCCACCCCAGCCGTCGGCTCATCCAAAATCAGCAGTTTTGGCTCGTGCATGAGCGCGCGAGCAATCATCAAACGACGCTTCATACCACCCGATAAGTTTCGAGCACGCTCTTTGCGCTTCTCCCATAAATCGAGCTTCTTCAGGTATTTTTCTGCTCGCTCTTTTGCCAGAATTTTAGAAACACCATAGTAACCAGCTTGTTGAATGACGATCTGCTCAACCGTTTCAAATTGGTTGAAGTTGAATTCTTGAGGCACTAAACCAAGGTTTTGCTTGGCAAGTTCTAAGTCAGTATCAATGTCATAACCAAAAACTTTTGCCACTCCAGAGGTCTTATTAACCAAAGAAGAGATGATGCCGATCGTGGTTGATTTTCCTGCACCGTTAGGTCCAAGAAGCGCGTAAAAGTCACCTTTTTTAACTTGTAGACTGATGCCTTTTAACGCTTCAAAGCCGCCCGCATACGTTTTACGTAATTGTTCAATTTCTAATGCGTACATAGCGTAATGATTGCCATCTGTTAGTGAATTGGGATGACCAGTTCCAAGATAAGCATCACCTGAAGCTTAGTAGGAAGCTGGAGAAAGTTTCATTAGTTTATCGTCGAATAACGATGATTACAATTAAACCTTTCGACAATATTGGAAATATCAACCTTGTAATCTTCAAGGTTTTCTATTGAGGGGGTTAAGGGGAAACAAAAAAAGCGCCGCTAAACAGACTGAGCAGCGCTTTCATACAGAACGTGAAAATTAAGCTGTCATTCGCTGGTAGTGATCCGATTCAACATGCGCGACAGCCGCATTCAAAGCTTCGTAGCGGAACTGATACGTATTGTTATCCGGCACTAGGTCGATGACATGAAACTTCTCTAGTTGCTCTCGAGTACGCTGATTCGGACACAACAAGTACACTTCACAGCGAGCATCTAACGCGTCTTTAATGGCGTTTTCGAGTGCTAGGCCCACCGTAACATCCAGCATAGGAACATCGGTCAAATCCAAGATCATCACGTCGTAATCTGAAATACTGGTGTGTTGACGAGAAATGGCCTTAGACACACTGAAAATCATTGGGCCAGAGAGATAGAAGAACAACACTCGCCCATTGGCGCGATCTAACAATCCTCGTTCACTGTCCGTCAGTGGCACATCGTCTTCGTCGGCATCACTGATGGCCTTTACCTGACGAGCTTGTTCGCGACTCAAGCGCTCAATAATCATGATGTTTGAAACAAACACACCCAAACCAACGGCCACAATGAGATCAACAAACACTGTCAGTAGCATCACGCCATACATGATCGCCATGCCAGAAAAACTGACCTTATGCGCGCGCTGGATAAAGCTCCAGTCTAAGATGTTAAAGCCAACGTACACCGCGATGCCTGCTAGCACTGCCATTGGGATAGGTTCGGTTAATCCACCAGCCACCAAAACAACCAGAGCCAGTACTAAGGCTCGCACCACACCAGATAATGGAGAGCGAGCGCCAACTTGGATGTTTGTCACCGTGCCCATCGTCGCACCAGCTCCTGGAAGTGCGCCGAATAAACCTGAAATCATATTCGCTAAGCCCTGACCACGAAGCTCTTTGTCGGAATCGTGCTCTTTACGGGTAAGTGAGTCACCGATAACCGCCGTTAACAAGGTATCAATACAACCGAGCGTACCTAACACCAATGCATCGATGACCATTTCAACGAACATATCGGGGTCGATATGTGGCGCGACCAAAGATGGCAGGCCAGCCGGAATTTCCCCGATACGGCGGATATCTTCCGTATCAAACAACATCACCGATAATAAGGTCACTGCGACCAGTGCCACCAATTGGGCGGGTACATATTTGCGATACTTCTTTGGGAAAAAGAACAGAATGCCTAATGTCAGCAAGCCAAGGAAAAGCTCGTTAAATTTTAGATTAGAAATGGTTTCAGGCAGCGCGGACAATGTCCCTAGCACTCCTCCCGTAGGCGCAGCGTGCCCCAGGAGTGGCGACAATTGAAGAATGATGAGTATGACACCAATACCCGACATAAAGCCGGAGATCACGCTGTAAGGCATTAAGGTGACGTATTTACCCATCTTCAGCGTTCCAAGCAAGATCTGAAATGCACCCGCCATCATGACAACAGTAAACGTCATCGCCATACCTGTTTCAGGGTACTTCGCCATCATACTGGTCAATACGGCTGTCATGATCACCGTCATCGGCCCCGTGGGTTCTGAGATAAGTGTATTTGAGCCACCAAATAAGGAGGCAAACAAGCCCACCATTATGGCGCCCCAAAGGCCAGCTTCTGCACCCGCCCCCGAAGCAACCCCGAACGCCAACGCCAAAGGGAGAGAAATAATGGCCGTGGTCACCCCGCCAAATATATCCCCTTTGAAATTGATATCTTTAAAACGACTACCGAACACCGTTTAGCTCCCTGCATTAACTTCAAAATTAAATAAGTAAAATGTCATTACTTTAACGAGGAATGTGAAAAATTAAACCATAAATAAATTATGGCTTAATTCGTTATCTAATAAGCGGTCTGAATTGTACGAATTTATTTCCAAGAACACGTCAGATGAGTCCTGTCTGACGCATATTTAACGGGATCGAAATTGTAACATTGTGTATAGTTACAACATTGATCGCTTGATATGTTTCAATTGCGATGAGTGCTTTTGTCATTTAAGGGAAGTAGTTTGCAAGATGCCGGAAATTAAACAGTTATTTGAGAATAATTCAAAATGGTCGGAAGAAATCAAATCTGACCGTCCTGAATATTTCGCTAAGCTCGCCGAAGGCCAAAAGCCTGATTTTCTTTGGATTGGCTGCTCCGATAGTCGAGTACCCGCAGAACGATTAACCGGCCTTTACTCCGGTGAATTATTTGTTCACCGCAATGTTGCAAACCAAGTCATTCACACAGATCTCAATTGCCTTTCCGTTGTTCAATACGCCGTTGATGTACTCAAGGTGAAGCACATTATTGTGTGTGGTCACTACGGTTGCGGCGGTGTTAACGCAGCGATAGATAACCCTCAACTCGGGCTTATCAATAACTGGCTACTGCACATCAGAGATCTTTACTTCAAGCATCGTTCTTACTTAGATCAAATGCCTGTTGAAGATCGTGCCGACAAGCTTGGTGAAATTAACGTTGCAGAACAAGTTTATAACCTAGGCAATTCAACCATCATGCAAAACGCATGGGAGCGCGGGCAAGATGTCGAAATTCATGGTGTCGTATACGGAATTGAAGATGGTCGCCTTGAATATTTAGGTATTCGCTCTAATTCTAAAGAGACCGTTGAAGCATCGTACCAGAAAGCACTGTCGACGATTTTAAACCCTGACAATAAGCTTCTGTGTCGCTAAGCCATAAAATCTGAATAAATAAAAAACGCCCATTTATATGGGCGTTTTTTTGTATTTCGAATAGTGAACTCAATTATTCTTGAGGAACCACTTTACCGATGAATGGTAGGTGACGGTATTTTTGAGCGTAATCGATACCAACACCAACAACGAACTCGTCAGGGATCTCGAAACCAATCCAATCAACTGGCACATTTACTTCACGGCGAGATGGCTTGTCTAGTAGCGTACAAATCGCGATAGATTTAGGTTCACGTAGCGATAGGATTTCGCGAATTTTATTTAGCGTGTTACCTGTATCGATGATGTCTTCAACAAGCAAAACGTCTTTGCCTTTAATGTCATCATCCAAATCTTTCAAGATGCGTACATCGCGTGAGCTTTCCATCGTGTTGCCGTAGCTTGATGCCGTCATAAAATCAACTTGATGAGTCAGTTCAATAGCACGCGCTAGGTCGGCCATAAATACAAAAGAACCACGCAACAAGCCAACCAAAACTAGGTCTTCACTGCCTTGGTAACGCTCTGTAATTTGTTTGCCTAATTCACGAATTCGTTCCTGAACTTCTTGCTCAGAAATCATGACTTCTATTGTATGTTTCATACTGTGCTCAATTTAGTTTGTGGGTTGAGGTAGGTCGCACGCAAACGATCACCTAATCTTACGGCGTGTAGTGTATCACCACGAAGAGTGGGTTGAAAGTCACATCCTTTTGCGGAAAATTCTTGGGAGCGCTGCCAAATTTTCGAAAGTTTACAGCAAAACTTATCAATAATAATGACATTACTGTCTATAAATTATCCATCAGATGTTGACCTTGTGCATATGCACCATTACACTCATCACTGCTTAAAGCAATTATTAAAATAATCAATTAGGGGGTTACCCCCAACAACAACTCAAATGGCAAGGAAAATGGATATGGACTCAATTGCAAAGAGACCTAGAACTAGGCTTTCTCCTCTTAAACGTAAGCAACAACTCATGGAAATCGCGTTAGAAGTATTTGCACGCCGTGGTATTGGCCGTGGTGGTCACGCAGATATTGCTGAAATTGCGCAAGTGTCTGTTGCAACCGTTTTTAACTACTTCCCAACTCGCGAAGATTTGGTTGATGAAGTTCTCAACCATGTTGTCCGTCAGTTCTCGAATTTCCTTTCGGACAATATCGACCTAGACATACACGCTCGTGAAAACATCGCAAACATCACCAATGCGATGATCGAGCTTGTAAGCCAAGATTGTCACTGGCTGAAAGTTTGGTTCGAGTGGAGCGCATCAACTCGTGATGAAGTTTGGCCTCTATTTGTGTCTACCAACCGCACTAACCAATTATTGGTTCAAAACATGTTCATTAAAGCGATTGAACGCGGTGAAGTGTGTGATCAACACGATTCAGAACACTTGGCAAATCTATTCCACGGTATTTGTTACTCGCTGTTCGTACAAGCAAACCGCTTCAAAGGTGAAGCCGAGTTGAAAGAGCTCGTGAGCGCTTACCTAGATATGCTTTGCATCTACAATCGCGAACACTAAAGCTCCGATTTGAATACAAACAAGCCCACCACATGGTGGGCTTTTCTATGTTTGTCCGCTTCGAACATTCAAATACAAAAAAACCGCTGAAGTTCAGCGGTTTTTATTATTCTTTCAGTAAGAGAACTTACTTCTTCTTAACTGCTTTTTTATTTGGAAGGTCAGTGATTGAACCTTCAAATACTTCAGCAGCTAGACCCACAGACTCGTGTAGAGTTGGGTGAGCGTGGATAGTCAGAGCGATATCTTCTGCATCACAGCCCATCTCGATCGCCAGACCGATTTCGCCTAGTAGTTCACCACCGTTAGTACCAACGATAGCACCACCAATTACGCGATGAGTTTCTTTGTCGAAGATCAGCTTAGTCATACCATCTGAACAGTCAGATGCGATTGCACGACCTGATGCAGCCCATGGGAATGTCGCCACTTCGTACTTGATGCCTTCTGCTTTCGCTTCTTTCTCTGTCTTACCAACCCAAGCCACTTCTGGCTCAGTGTACGCGATTGAAGGGATAACTTTAGGGTCAAAGTAGTGCTTCTTACCAGAGATAACTTCAGCCGCTACGTGGCCTTCATGCACACCTTTGTGAGCAAGCATTGGCTGACCAACGATATCACCGATCGCGAAGATGTGAGGAACGTTAGTACGCATTTGCTTATCAACGTTGATGAAGCCGCGCTCGTCGATTTCTAGACCCGCTTTTTCACCGTCGATAAGTTTGCCGTTTGGTACACGACCGATAGCAACTAGAACTGCATCGTAGCGCTCTGCTTCAGCAGGTGCTTTTTTGCCTTCCATTGAAACGTAGATACCGTCTTCTTTCGCTTCAACTGCTGTTACTTTCGTTTCTAGCATTAGCTTGAACTTGTCTTTGATACGCTTGGTGTAAACCTTAACGATATCTTTGTCTGCTGCAGGGATTACCTGGTCAAACATCTCAACGACTTCAACTTTAGAACCTAGAGAGTGGTAAACCGTACCCATTTCTAGACCGATGATACCACCACCCATGATAAGCAGTTTTTCTGGCACTTCTTTCAGTTCAAGAGCGTCAGTAGAGTCCCAAATACGTGGGTCTTCATGCGGGATAAATGGCAGTTTGATTGGACGAGAACCAGCCGCAACGATTGCGTTGTCGAAGTTAACAACGGTTGACTCGCCTTCACCTTCTACAAGGATAGAGTTAGGGCCAGTGAACTTACCGTAACCGTTAACAACTGTTACGTTACGCATCTTAGCCATGCCGCTTAGGCCGCCAGTTAGTTGGTTAACAACTTTTTCTTTCCAGATACGGATCTTGTTGATGTCTGTTTGCGGTTCGCCGAACACAACGCCGTGATCAGCCATCGCTTTCGCTTCTTCAATTACTTTAGAAACGTGTAGAAGTGCTTTAGATGGGATACAACCCACGTTCAGACACACACCACCTAGAGTGCTGTAACGTTCAACAAGTACAGTTTCAAGACCTAAGTCTGCACAACGGAAGGCAGCGGAGTAACCAGCAGGACCAGAACCAAGTACAACAACTTGGGCTTTAATTTCTTTGCTCATTTTGACCTCTTGTAGTCATTATCCCTAACAGGCTGAGTGGGTATCGATTTTTTCTGTTTAAGAGTTATTCGTTTTAAACAATTATTTTCAGACCGCCAACAGTTTACAGAGATGTTAATGGTGTGAAAAGTAAATCAATTTAGCCTGTGAGCTAGACAACAATTCGATTGTGAAAACCCTGTAGAGAATAAGGGAGATAACCAAATTGTCCGGTAATTATTATTAGCAGAGGCGGCTAAATTGCCGCCTCTCATTCATCTAACTTCTATTAAAGAACTAGACGACGAATGTCAGATAGACATGAATTTAGGTAAGTGATGAAGCGCGCACCTTCAGCACCATCGATCACACGGTGGTCGTATGATAGAGACAGTGGAAGTTGTAGACGCGGTTCGAACTCTTTACCGTTCCATACAGGTTTCATTTCTGACTTAGACACACCTAGGATACCAACTTCTGGCGCGTTTACGATTGGAGTAAACGCCGTACCGCCGATACCACCTAGGCTAGAGATAGTGAAACAGCCACCTTGCATGTCAGCAGCAGTTAGCTTGCCTGCACGTGCTTTCTTAGAAACAGCCATTAGCTCTTCAGATAGCTCGTAGATGCCTTTCTTGTTCACGTCTTTAAATACAGGAACAACTAGACCGTTTGGTGTATCTACTGCGATACCGATGTTCACGTATTTCTTCAGAATTAGGCTCTCACCGTCTTCTGATAGAGAAGAGTTGAACGCTGGGAACGCTTCAAGTGCTTTAGCAGCCGCTTTCATGATGAACACAAGTGGAGTGATCTTCATGCCAGTGTCTTTCTTCGCTTCAATCGCGTTTTGCTCTTTACGGAATGCTTCAAGAGCCGTGATGTCTGCGTTATCCCATTGTGTAACGTGCGGGATCATTACCCAGTTACGGTGTAGGTTAGCACCAGAGATCTTCTTAATGCGAGATAGCGGTTGTACTTCTGTCTCACCGAACTTGCTGAAGTCCACTTTTGGCCATGGTAGTAGACCAAGAGCTGCACCGTCGCCTTTGCCAGATGCTGCTGCACCAGATTCAAGACGCTTAAGCGCTTCTTTCACGTAGTTCTGAACGTCTTCTTTCAGGATACGGCTCTTACGACCAGAACCTTTAACCTTAGAAAGGTTTACGCCGAACTCACGAGCTAGACGACGAACAACTGGAGACGCGTGAGCGTACTCATCATTGTCTTGGAAGTCGCCAGCTGCTGGAGCTGCTGCCGCTGGTGCTTCTGCTTTAGGAGCAGGAGCCGCTGCAGGTGCTGCCGCTTGAGCTGGAGCCGCTGCCGGAGCAGGTGCTGCGCCCGCCACTTCGAATACCATGATTAGTGAACCAGTAGACACTTTGTCGCCAGCTGCAATCTTGATTTCTTTAACTGTGCCAGCGAATGGTGCAGGAACTTCCATAGAAGCTTTGTCGCCTTCTACAGTGATCAGAGATTGCTCTTCTTCCACTGTGTCGCCAACTGCAACCATGATTTCAGTCACTTCTACTTCGTCGCCACCGATATCTGGAACGTTAACTTCTTTTGCCGCAGACGCTGCTGGAGCTGCTGCCGCTGGAGCTTCAACTGCCGCAGGAGCTGCTGGAGCACCTGAACCTGCAGTTTCGAATACCATGATTAGAGAGCCAGTCGATACTTTATCGCCTGCTGCTACTTTGATCTCTTTAAGCGTACCTGCGAATGGTGCAGGAACTTCCATAGAAGCTTTGTCGCCTTCTACAGTGATAAGAGATTGCTCTTCTTCGATGCTGTCGCCGATTGCTACCATGATTTCAGTAACTTCAACTTCGTCACCACCGATGTCTGGTACGTGAACTTCTTTCAGTTCTGCCGCTGCTGCTGGAGCTGGAGCCGCTGCTGGAGCCGCTTCTGCCGCAGGAGCAGGTGCAGCGTCAGCTGCACCCTCGGCTTCGAAAATCATGATTAGAGAACCAGTAGAAACCTTGTCGCCTTCTGCAACTTTGATTTCTTTAACGATACCCGCTTGAGAAGCAGGAACTTCCATAGAAGCTTTATCGCCTTCAACAGTGATCAGAGACTGTTCTTCTTCAACCTTGTCGCCAACGCTTACAAGAATCTCAGTAACTTCAACCTCATCCGCACCGATGTCTGGTACATTAATTTCGATTGCCATTTCTTATCTACCTTCTTAATTAAGCGTATAGCGGGTTAGTTTTCTCAGTGTCGATGTCGAATTTCTTAATTGCTTCAGCAATTACAGATTTCTCAACTTCGCCACGTTTCGCTAGTTCAGTTAGTGCTGCTACTACTACGTAACCTGCGTTCACTTCGAAGTGACGACGTAGGTTTTCACGGCTGTCTGAACGACCGAAGCCATCAGTACCAAGAACTTTGAAAGACTCAGCAGGAATGAATGCACGAACCTGCTCTGCGTAGTTCTTCATGTAGTCAGTTGCTGCGATAGCTGGCTCAGTACCCATTACTGTTTGGATGTAAGGTACTTTCGCTTCCGCTTCTGGGTGAAGCATGTTGAAACGCTCTGCATCTTGACCGTCGCGAGTCAGTTCGTTGAATGACGTTACAGAGTAAACATCAGAAGCAACACCGTACTCTTCGCTTAGGATTTGAGCTGCTTTACGTACTTCATTCATGATAGTACCTGAGCTCATTAGCTGAACTTTCGCTTTATCGCCCGTGTAAGTTTCTAGCTTGTAGATACCTTTACGGATGCCTTCTTCAGCGCCTTCTGGCATTGCTGGCATTGCGTAGTTTTCGTTCATTAGCGTTAGGTAGTAGAACACGTTCTCTTGATCAGGGCCGTACATGCGACGGATACCGTCTTGCATGATTACTGCTACTTCGTACGCGAATGTTGGGTCGTAAGAGATACAGTTAGGAACCGTACCCGCCATGATGTGCGAGTGACCGTCTTCGTGCTGTAGACCTTCGCCGTTCAGCGTTGTACGACCAGCGGTTGCACCTAGTAGGAAACCACGTGCTTGTTGGTCGCCCGCCATCCACGCCATGTCGCCAACACGTTGGAAGCCGAACATTGAGTAGTAGATGTAGAACGGGATCATTGGTAGGTCGTTTGTCGAGTATGAAGTCGCAGCAGCAACCCATGAAGACATAGCACCTAGCTCGTTGATACCTTCTTGTAGAACCTGACCTGACGTTGCTTCTTTGTAGTAAGATACGATGTCGCGGTCTTGTGGTGTGTAGTTCTGGCCGTGCGGGTTGTAAATACCGATTTGACGGAACAGACCTTCCATACCGAATGTACGCGCTTCGTCAGCAATGATAGGAACGATGTTCTTACCAATGTTCTTGTTCTTAAGTAGAACGTTAAGTGCACGTACGAATGCCATAGTAGAAGAGATATCACGCTTCTGTTCTTCTAGTAGTGGCTTGAATTCTTCTAGCTCAGGAACGATGAGTTCTTGAGTGAAGTTTGGTAGACGCTGTGGCGTGTAGCCGTGTAGCGCTTTACGACGAGCGTGTAGGTATTCGTACTCTTTTGAACCTTCTTCAAGTTTCAGGTACGGAAGTTCTTTCACAGCTTCGTCAGTTAGGATGTCTTGTAGACCTAGACGATCACGTAGGTGTAGTACGTGAGTCATATCCATCTTCTTAACTTGGTGCGCGATGTTCTTACCTTCAGCCGCTTCACCCATGCCGTAACCTTTAACAGTCTTAGCTAGGATAACCGTTGGACGGCCTTTAGTTTCTGCCGCGTTTTTGTAAGCAGCGTAAAGCTTAGAAGACTCGTGACCACCACGCTTAAGTGCGAAGATTTCGTCATCAGTCATGTCAGCAACTAGTGCAGCAGTTTCTGGGTACTTACCGAAGAAGTGCTCACGCACGTATGCGCCATCTTTCGCTTTGAACGTTTGGTAATCGCCATCGATTGTTTCGTTCATAAGCTGTAGAAGCTTACCAGTGGTGTCTTTAGCTAGTAGAGAATCCCAGTTGTTACCCCAGATCACTTTCACTACGTTCCAGCCAGCACCTTTGAACAGACCTTCAAGTTCTTGAATGATCTTACCGTTACCCATTACAGGGCCGTCTAGACGCTGTAGGTTACAGTTGATTAGGAAACATAGGTTGTCTAGCTTCTCACGCGCAGCGAAAGAGATAGCACCACGTGATTCAGGCTCATCCATCTCACCGTCACCTAGGAACGCGTAAACGCGCTGCTCAGAAGTATCTTTCATGCCGCGGCCTTCAAGGTACTTAAGGAAACGAGCTTGGTAGATCGCAGAGATCGGACCTAGACCCATAGATACGGTTGGGAACTGCCAGAATTCAGGCATTAGTTTAGGGTGCGGGTATGATGGGATACCTTTACCATCCACTTCTTGACGGAAGTTGTCTAGCTGCTCTTCAGTTAGACGACCTTCAACGAACGCACGAGCGTAGATACCCGGTGAGATGTGACCTTGGTAGTAAACTAGGTCACCACCGTCCTTCTCGTTTGGCGCACGGAAGAAGTGGTTGAAACATGTTTCGTAGAATGCAGCAGAAGACTGGAAAGACGCCATGTGGCCGCCTAATTCTAGGTCTTTCTTAGATGCGCGAAGAACGATCATGATTGCGTTCCAGCGAATGATGGAACGAATACGGCGCTCAAGCGTTGTGTCACCAGGGTAAGCTGGCTCTTGGTCTGCAGGAATCGTGTTGATGTAGTTAGTTGTGATACCTGTTGGCATATCAACACCGTCTAGACGTGCTTTGTCTAGAACCTGCTCTAGTAGGTACTGAGCGCGTTCTACACCTTCTTCACGTACAACTGACTCAAGTGCTTGTAGCCATTCTTGAGTTTCCAGTGCATCTACGTCATGCTTCATATCAGACATGGCGATCTATCCTTCTGTTGGTTGGATCTACTTATTTAAGTAACACTCTTACGAGTTGTTACCCTGCTGAATTCGACGCAGAGAACGCTCTCGTCGAGACTCTTCTCGAGTCAAATCCAACAATGTTTCTTCGATGTAAGCCAAGTGCGAATGAGACATCTCACGAGCCTTTTCAGGCTGACCAGAAACAATCGCATCCACAATGTTAGCTCGGTGTTTACTCACTTTCTCGACCGCCTCTGGGCGGCGACGTAGTAATTTAAAATTCTGTAGAATGTTTTGCTCAAGTAGAGGAGCTAAGCTACGCACAATGTGCAGTAACACGACATTATGAGCCGCTTCTGTTATGGCAATTAAAAACTGCATAACTTCCGCTGATTCCGCTTCGATATCGTTGTTTGCTTGCTCTTTACTAATGCGCTCAAGGCAGCCTTGAATGCGTGCAAAATCTTCTTCGGTACCACGCAAAGCTGCAAAATACGCCGAAATCCCTTCCATTGCATGACGTGACTCAAGCAAATCAAGTTGGGTTTCAGAGTGGCTAGACAACAAATTCAGCAAAGGATCGGAAAAGCTTTTCCAGATGTTTTCGCTAACGAAAGTACCGCCACCTTGGCGACGAGTTAACAAACGTTTCGCTTCTAAGCGTTGGATGGCTTCACGGACTGAAGGACGAGACACATCGAACTGTTTCGCCAGTTCGCGCTCAGGTGGCAATTGTTGCCCCGGAGACAATGTTCCTTCCACAATCAACCTTTCTAACTCTTGTTCAATAACATCAGAGAGCTTTGGCTGACGAATCCTTTGATAAGCCATAATTTATTGTTCTTCTACTCTTGCAGGTAATTGGTAATACCAATTTTAAGTTGGTGCAGAAATTAACATAATTAAAACGCAACTGTCCAGCCAAAAATTGACCTAAATCATAGAACGGACTTGCAACCAACAGTCTGATAACAATTGACTATTAAAACGGCAAAAAAATTGGTCTGACCAATTACATTAACAAAACAAATGGGAATTCGACGTGCTAGCGGTTTTGGAAAAGAAATACAAAAAATGACAAAATGATCAGTCTATTTATTCACCAAAACGAACTCATTAGTCGTAAAAATGTAGTTAATTTTTAACAACCATTAATATTTCTCGTATCAAAAAAAGGCATACCTGATCGTATGCCTTATTTATTTCCGTTTTTTGAATTTACAGTTTTGCTACAAATCAACGTTGAACCAGCTGCCTATATTTAACCCAATCAAAGCTTAGACCAGGATCACTTTTTCTCAAGGGAGCAATGTATTGATGGCCGGTAATTCGTGGCAAGGTGATTTGAGGATATTGATGCATGATGGCTTGAGTTAATCGAGCAAGTGATTGATATTGCTCTTCTGTATACGCCACAAATTCTGTTCCCTCTAGCTCAATGCCAATAGAGTAATCATTGCAACGGTCTCTCCCGGCAAAGCTTGATTGCCCCGCATGCCATGCTCTATCAAGAAATGAAACGAACTGGACAATCTCACCGTCGCGCTTAATTAAACAATGCGCTGAAACGCCCATTTTGTGAATTACCTCAAAAAATGGGTGCGCGTTAGGATCAAGATTGCCGCTGAAAAAATCTTCAATATACGGCCCACCAAACTGACCAGGTGGCAAACTGATGTTATGAACAACTAATAGAGAGATATCGTGTTCGCTGTTGCGTGCATCAAAAAATGGTGATGGAACATGCTTTGCGTGAGTCAACCATCCATTATCGATAATTGGGGACATATCAACCTCTATAGTTTGCAAATTAACTGCTGAAATTATTGACACCGGAGAGTATCATTCGATGCCATCTCCCTTTCAAGACTAGATTTGCGATGAAGAACACACACAACAGCCAAGAACGCCTAGAATACCTCAAGCAACAACTTCCTTTAGAAATCACCCGCTCTGTCGCCGATACCTTAAAAGAAGATCTAGGTGGCACGTTGGATGCGTCACAAGATATCACTGCATCTCTTATTCCTGCTGATGCAATGAATACCGCAACCATCATCACTCGTGAACACGGTGTGTTTTGTGGTCAAGCTTGGGCAGATGAAGTATTTAAACAGCTTGGCGGCAAAGTCACTATCGAATGGCATGTAAAAGATGGTGATAAAGTCGAGCCAAACCAAACACTTTGCACGCTGACTGGCCCAGCTCGTGACCTATTAACGGGCGAGCGCAACGCAATGAACTTTATTCAAACCCTTTCTGGCTGTGCAACAACAACCGCTGAGTATGCAGCAAAAATCGCGCATACCGATTGTCGTTTGTTAGACACTCGCAAAACCATTCCAGGTCTTCGAAGTGCGCTGAAGTACGCCGTTGCTTGTGGTGGCGGTTTTAACCATCGTATCGGAGTGTTCGACGCTTACCTCATCAAAGAAAACCACATCATCGCGTGTGGCGGAATTACTCAAGCAATCACCACAGCAAAAGAGCTCAATCCTGGCAAACCAGTAGAAGTAGAAACAGAAAGCCTGGCTGAGCTACAAGAAGCGATCGACGCAGGTGCCGACATCATCATGCTAGATAACTTCACCAAAGAAATGATGCGTGAAGCCGTAGAGATTAACGCAGGCCGTGCCGCTTTAGAAAACTCAGGCAACATCACTCTAGATACTATCGCTGAATACGCAGAAACCGGAGTCGATTACATTTCGGTAGGCGCACTAACTAAGCATCTAAAAGCGATGGATCTTTCGATGCGCTTCAAATAACACAAGCAACAAAATTTAAATTACTTCAACTAACTCAGTAAGTTGTGAGTAATTCATCATTAAAAAGGGCCACTAGGCCCTTTCTTTTTATCCACTAAAAAAATAGCACTACTCGCAAAACTCTGCATACGATATGCAACTTTCCACCAAAGAGTTTTACCTCACTCGAGACCCCATCTCTTCCCCATTTTCAACCTTTATGAAGTCTCCATAATCCTTCGCTAATGCAAGGGCATTATTTATTTCATTAAGAAGGAAAGAAAATGAAACACAGTAAACAGAAAAAACAACAAGGTTTTACCTTGATTGAATTGATGATTGTCGTGGCGATTATCGGGGTATTATCTGCTTTTGCTATCCCAGCATACTCAGACTACACACAACGTACGCGAGTAGCCGGAGCCGCGGCTGGTATTAGCGGTTTCAAAACAGCAGTTGCAATGTGCGCACAGGATCTTGGCCAGCTTACAGGCTGCGACCAAGCTACTAATGATATTCCAGCAACAATCGCTACTGGTAATGACGGCGCGACTATTTCATATGTAGATGCGGTTACCGTCGCTGACGGCGTTATTACAATGGTAACTACAGGTGTTGATGATGCAGGTACTTTACTAGAACTTGAGTTTACTCCAACTATTGGCAACGGTGTCGTTCAGTGGGATATTGCCGGTACAGGATGTAGCGACACTACTCCTGGCCGCGGCATTGACTGTTCAGGTAACTAATGTCTAATCATCTATCAACCGTTCTTCGCCAATCAGGCTTGCTTAGCTTAGCCCAGGAAGAATCGTTAATAGAACAAATCAACGCTTCTGGCATCTCGATGCCGGAGGCTTTACTCAGTTCTGGATTCTTCACGTCAAGCGAACTGGCAGAGCACTTAAGTTCTATTTTTGGCTTAAGTCAGCCCGAGTTATCTCAATATGAATATGCTTCGCTTTGCCAACAGCTCGGCCTACGTGAATTAATCACACGACATAATGCACTCCCGCTCCGCCGTACTCCTTCAACGTTATTGTTAGCGGTTGCCGACCCCACGAATCAACAAGCTGAAGATGATTTCCGCTTTGCCACTGGTTTACAGGTTGAATTGGTGTTGGCGGATTTTCGTCAACTCAGCGCGGCAATTCGTCGCTTGTACGGGCGTGCCATCGGTCAGGAACGCTCCCAACTCAAAGAGATCAACCAAGAAGAGCTAGCGAGTCTGGTGGATGTCGGTGCAGATGAAATCGACAATATCGAAGACTTGAGCCAAGACGAGTCGCCCGTTAGCCGCTACATCAACCAAATTCTGTTGGACGCGGTGCGTAAAGGCGCATCCGATATCCACTTTGAGCCTTATGAAAAGATGTACCGAGTTCGTCTACGTTGCGATGGCATTTTGATCGAAACTCAGCAACCGCCAAATCACTTGAGTCGTCGCTTATCAGCTCGTATCAAAATTCTCTCTAAACTTGATATTGCAGAGCGACGTTTACCACAAGATGGGCGAATTAAACTCAAACTGAATCAAGACACCGCGATTGATATGCGGGTATCCACTCTACCTACCTTGTTTGGAGAGAAGATCGTACTACGACTGCTCGATAGCAGCTCTGCATCACTGGATATCGACAAGCTTGGTTATAGTGAGCAACAAAAACAGCTGTATTTAGAGGCTCTGCGTCGTCCACAAGGTATGATTCTGATGACAGGTCCAACAGGAAGCGGCAAAACCGTTTCGTTGTACACTGGGCTAAATATTCTCAATAAACCAGAGATCAACATCTCCACAGCGGAAGACCCAGTAGAAATTAACTTATCGGGCATTAACCAAGTTCAAGTCCAACCTAAGATTGGTTTTGGCTTTGCAGAAGCACTACGTTCTTTTCTGCGTCAAGATCCCGATGTGGTCATGGTGGGTGAAATTCGAGACCTAGATACTGCGGAAATCGCCATCAAGGCTTCCCAAACCGGTCACTTAGTGCTCTCTACTTTGCATACCAACTCTGCGGCTGAAACCATCATTCGTTTATCAAACATGGGCGTAGAAAGTTTTAACCTCGCCTCTTCTCTTAGTTTGATTATTGCCCAACGCCTAGCTCGCAAACTTTGTCCATATTGTAAACAACCGCAAGAGCATACCGTTCAACTTCAGCACCTCGGCATTCAAACAACTGACAACATTTTTAGAGCCAATCCAGATGGTTGCAACGAATGCACCCATGGTTATTCTGGCCGAACAGGTATCTATGAAGTCATGCGCTTTGATGAATCTCTATCCGAAGCTCTTATTAAAGGAGCCTCGGTACATGAACTGGAAAAGCTTGCCATTGCGAACGGCATGAGCACCTTGCAAATGTCCGGAATAGAAAAACTCAAACAAGGCATCACAAGCTTTAGTGAGTTACAACGCGTGCTCTATTTCTAATCCTTTAATCAGCAGTTACCCCTATGAAAACTACGACACCACAATTAAAGAACTTCCGTTGGAAAGGCGTCAACAGCTCAGGAAAAAAGACCTCTGGTCAAACTCTGGCAATGAGCGAAATCGAAGTACGAGAGCGCTTAGATGCCCAGCACATCAAAATCAAAAAGCTAAAGAAAAGCAGCATCTCTTTTTTGACCAAACTTAGCCATCGCGTAAAAGGAAAAGACATCACGGTTTTCACTCGTCAAATCTCAACGATGCTAGTAACCGGTGTGCCGCTAGTACAAGCATTGAAATTGGTCTCTGATAACCACAAAAAGGCGGAAATGAAATCCATTTTGATGAGTGTAACTCGGGCTGTTGAAGCGGGTACGCCGATGTCCAAAGCGATGCGTACCGCCAGTAACCATTTTGACCCGCTGTATACCGACCTGATTGCGACAGGAGAACAATCGGGCAACTTAGCCGAAGTGTTCGAACGCTTAGCCACCTACAGGGAAAAAAATGAGCAGCTTAGAGCCAAAGTGATCAAGGCTCTAATATATCCAGCCATGGTTATTCTAGTTGCACTGGGAGTATCGTTTATCATGCTAACCAAGGTCATTCCCGAGTTTGAAAAAATGTTTGTTGGCTTTGGTGCTGAACTGCCATGGTTTACAAGGCAAGTCTTAGATCTTTCCGCTTGGACACAAAACTGGAGCCCATTTATCGCACTTGGTTCCATCAGTTTATTTATCTCCGCGAGAGTACTCTCTAAACGTTCAGATTCTTTTCGTTTAATGCTCAACCGATCTGTACTTAAGTTTCCAGTCCTTGGGGCAGTTTTATCGAAAGCCGCTATCGCAAAATTTAGTCGAACCCTCGCTACGAGCTTTACGGCGGGCATTCCGATTTTAACCAGTTTAAAAACCACCTCGAAAACGTCCGGAAATATGCATTATCAATTGGCTATCGAAGAGGTTTATCGCGATACCGCAGCAGGAATGCCGATGTATGTTGCAATGCGCAATTGCAACGTGTTCCCTGAGTTGGTGCTGCAAATGGTTATGATCGGCGAAGAATCCGGCCGACTTGACGATATGCTCAATAAAGTCGCCACAATTTACGAGTTTGAAGTGGACAACACCGTAGATAACCTCAGTAAAATCTTAGAACCATTAATTATCGTTTTTTTAGGTATCGTTGTCGGTGGCTTGGTCACAGCAATGTACTTGCCAATCTTTAACTTAATGAGTGTATTGGGCTAGAATGAGCCGTTAATCCCTTCAAAACAGCATGTTGCTGATTTGACTTATCGCTCAAGAGACAAATATGGAAGTGTTCCAGTACTACCCTTGGCTATTCGTTGTGTTTGCCAGTATCTTCGGTTTAATTGTGGGTAGTTTTCTTAATGTGGTCATTTATCGGCTACCTAAAATCATGGAATTAGAATGGCGCCGTGAATGCGCCGAATCATTCCCTGAATATAAGATTAAGCCACCTAAAGAAGTTTTGACATTGAGCGTGCCTCGCTCTTCGTGCCAAAACTGCGCAACGCCAATTCGTATTCGAGACAATATTCCAGTAATCAGCTGGCTATTGTTAAAAGGAAAATGCCATCATTGTCATACCACAATTAGTCCTCGCTATCCGCTGATAGAATTACTCACTGCAGCGTGCGCTGGTTTTGTGGCTTATCATTTCGGCTTTAGCTACTTTACGGTTGCGTTAATCTTTTTCACATTTGTCTTAATAGCCGCGACTTTTATCGATCTCGATACTATGCTGCTACCGGACCAATTAACATTACCATTAACTTGGGCTGGCATTGCGTTAGCATTAACAGAAATAAGCCCTGTTAGTCTACAAGACGCCGTAATTGGTGCGATTGCCGGTTATTTGTGTCTTTGGTCAGTATATTGGGGTTTCAAACTGCTTACTGGTAAAGAAGGGATGGGTTACGGTGATTTTAAATTGCTGGCTGCCCTTGGCGCTTGGCTAGGATGGCAATCATTACCAATGATCATCCTACTTTCTTCCGTCGTCGGTGTGATATTCGGGCTCGTTCAGTTACGACTACAAAAACAAGGTATAGAGAGAGCTTTCCCTTTCGGCCCATATTTAGCGATTGCAGGATGGGTAAGCTTAATCTGGGGCGACCAAATTCTAAGTTGGTACTTCACGTCAATTTTAGGGGTGTAAATGGCTTTGGTAATAGGCTTAACGGGTGGTATCGCCAGCGGTAAAACTACCGTAGCGAATCTGTTCAAGCAGCAGTTTAAAATTGATATTGTCGATGCAGATATTGTCGCACGAGAAGTCGTCGAACCTGGAACTCCCGGGTTAAATGCAATCATTCAACATTTTGGTCAAGACATTACGCATGACGACAACACCTTAGATCGTGCCAAGTTACGCGAAAAAATCTTTTCTAATCCAGAAGAAAAAGCTTGGCTCAATGCATTGTTACATCCGATCATTCGAGAAAAAATGATAGAAGACCTTCAACAGGTCACGTCGGATTATGCGTTATTGGTCGTGCCATTACTCGTTGAAAACAACCTCGATAGTTTGTGCGATCGTGTCCTCGTTGTAGATGTAGAACCTGAAACTCAAATTTCTCGCACCGTTAAACGCGACAACGTAAGTGAAGAGCAAGCACATGCGATTCTCGCCTCTCAAGCTTCGAGACAGCAGAGACTCGATATCGCTGACGATGTGGTTAAAAACAATCCAAATGACCCAGATCTTTTGCTTCAAATCACAGATTTGCACGAAAAGTACCTAGCCATGTGTAAGAAAAATCTGCGAAAATAGGAATGAAACTCACCAAGGCTTATGTCGATGACCACGCACAAATTTGAACATCCGTTAAATGAGAAAACTCGTATTTATCTAAGAGTAGAGTCTCTGCTGCGTCAGGCTCACTTGGCCTCTGGTTTTGCCGATAATCACCAGTATCAACTTTTTTTCCGTGCTCTTTTTGACATGGTAGAGATCTTCGAGCAGATCCAACTAAAAAGTGAATTGGCTAAAGATCTTGAGAAACAGCGCCTCTCCTATCGCCATTGGCTAAATGTAGAAGGTGTTGATCAAGAAGCCCTCAATTCGTTACTCAATGAAATTGATGTGGTTCATAGTCAATTAATGGGTGCGGAGCGTTTTGGTCAAGCGTTAAAAGAAGATCGCTTCCTTAGCTCTATTCGCCAACGTTTCAATCTGCCAGGAGGCTCGTGCTGCTTTGATTTACCTGCATTACACTATTGGCTTCATCTGCCTATTGAACGTAAAAAGCAAGATGCCAACCAATGGCAAAAGAGTTTGAAACCGCTTTCCGATGCGCTCACCTTGTGGCTAAAACTTGCTCGTGAAACCGGCCATTTTAAAGCCCAAATCGCGCGCGCAGGATTCTTCCAAAGTGACGCAGATGAAGCAAATATCCTCCGACTTCATATTCCTATGAAGTATGGCGTCTACCCTATGATTTCAGGTCATAAAAATCGTTTTGCGATTAAATTTATGGCTTTTGAAAATGGTCAGGCATGCACACAAGATGTCGAGTTTGAATTAGCCGTTTGTAGCTAATCAAAACATCAGGCTATTATTCTAAATACTTCGCTTTAATACCAAGATTACAATGGGACGATTCAACTATGTCTAAAATTACTATCGTTCAATGCCCTCAATGTGGTACCGACGTTGAATGGGGAGAACAAAGTCCTCATCGCCCTTTCTGTAGTAAAAAGTGCCAAATGATCGATTTTGGTGAATGGGCAGATGAAGAAAATGCCATTGCTGGCGCCCCAGATATGTCAGACAGTGACGGCTGGTCAGAAGATCAATACTAGAGGTTCTAGGTTCTAGGTTCTAGGTTCTAGGTTCTAGGTTCTAGGTTCTAGGTTCTAAAAGTTGAGAAAGTTGGCGTGAAAGCGTCAACTTTTTTATTGCCTGTCGAAAAACAGTTCTCTTTCTCTCTTGGTTTACAGCCTTTCTATCTGCAATTCGACTTAATTTCAGAGGATTAAGCGAAGGTGTATTTTACTATAGCAAGGATAAGGAACGGAGTTTACGCCAGTACTGAGCACCGATGACAACGGTAGAAAGAGAAATAGCCAGTTATGAGGCAAACATAAAAAAACGGAGCCCAAAAGGACTCCGTTTAATGAGAACGCTAGTTATAGCATTACTTCTTAGCAAGTTTCTCTTTGATACGAGCTGACTTACCAGAACGCTCACGTAGGTAGTACAACTTGGCACGACGTACTGCACCACGGCGTTTAACTTCGATGCTATCAACGATTGGAGAGTGTGTTTGGAACGTACGCTCAACACCTTCACCGTTAGAGATCTTACGTACAGTGAAAGCAGAGTGCAGGCCACGGTTACGGATTGCGATTACAACGCCTTCGAAAGCCTGTAGACGCTCACGGTCACCTTCTTTAACTTTAACCTGAACTACAACAGTGTCACCTGGTGCAAATTTAGGTAGGCCTGATTTCATTTGCTCTTCTTCAAGAGCCTTGATGATGTTACTCATTTTTAAAATTCCTAGAATAAACTGATACTAAATAAATTAGGTTACTTTGCATTATGCTCACTAATGAACTCTGCAAGTAATTGTTCCTGTTCGTCAGTCAGAGCTAGGTTTTCCAGGAGCTCTGGTCTTCTAAGCCAAGTTCGGCCCAGCGACTGCTTTAGTCGCCATTGACGAATGTCCTTGTGATTGCCTGACATCAGTACCGATGGCACCTCTTTGTCATCCAATACTTCTGGACGCGTATAGTGAGGGCAATCTAGCAAGCCATTAGCAAAAGAATCTTCTTCTGCTGACGCAAAATCTCCTAATACGCCCGGAATAAACCGAGATACAGAATCAATTAACGTCATGGCTGGTATCTCACCACCCGTCATCACAAAATCCCCAATCGACCATTCTTCGTCGACTTCAGATTGAATGATGCGCTCATCTACCCCTTCATAACGACCACAAATCAGAAGCAAATTCTCATTTGTTGCCAGTTCTTCGACTCCTTTTTGGTCGAGCTTACGACCTTGAGGAGATAGGTAAATGACTTTCGTCTTACCCGGTGAGGCTTTCTTAGCGGTATGAATGGCATCGCGTAAAGGCTGAACCATCATTAACATACCAGGGCCACCACCGTAAGGTCGGTCATCGACAGTGCGATGTTTGTCGTGAGTGAAATCGCGAGGATTCCATGTCTCAATCGACAAAAGACCTTTTTTAACCGCTTGACCTGTTACTCCAAAATCAGTAACAGAACGGAACATTTCAGGAAAAAGGCTAATAACGCCAACCCACATGTTTATCTCGCTCTGTAATTTTGGAGATTAGAATCCAGGATCCCAGTCAACTTCGATCCGTTGAGCTTCGCGATCAACTTTGATGATCACTTGCTCTTCAAGGAACGGAATTAGTCGTTCCTTTTGCCCGAAAGCATCTTTAAGATTTGCTTTAACAACCAGAACATCGTTTGAGCCAGTTTCTAGCATGTCAGTAACGACACCTAGATCGTAACCTTTAGTGGTTACTACGTGCATTCCAAACAATTCACGCCAGTAGAATTCATCTTCTGACAATTCAGGAAGTACTGCAGGGTCAATAGCAATTTCAAAGTTAGTCATTAGATGCGCGTCTTCACGAACATCCATGCCTTCCAGCTTAGCCACCATACCTTTGTTATGGCGCTTCCAGCTTTCTACTTTGTACTCAACCCACTTGCCCTTTTGGTTAATATACCAAGGGCTGTAATCGAAAATGCTTTCAGCATTGTCTGTGTAGGAAAAAACCTTAAGCCAACCTCGAATGCCGTAAGTAGCACCAAACTTGCCTACAACAATCTTTTCGTTGCTCATTGTTTCTTTACCTTTCATCGACATAAACTAGTTTCTACTTCTGAAGTAAAAATTAAGCCGCTTTTTGAGCGTCTTTAACTAGCTTAGCAACGCGGTCAGATACAGACGCGCCTTGACCAACCCAGTGGTTAACGCGGTCTAGGTCTAGACGTAGACCTTCTTCTTGACCTTTAGCAGTTGGGTTGAAGAAACCAACTTTCTCGATGAAACGGCCAGTTGCAGCGTTGCGGCTGTCCGCTACTACGATTTGATAAAATGGACGCTTCTTAGCGCCGTGACGTGCCAAACGAATGGTTACCATGTCGTCCTCTTTGCTTTCTCAAAAATAAAATTAACCCCAAAAACCGTTCAATAACCTGAACAATCTGGGGTCTCGTGCCAAAATAAAGCTCCGGAATTTTACTCTTATCCCGGAGCAATGCAAGGGTTTAGTTACTTTTTCACCAACATAAATCGAAATTCAAGTTTGTGACGCAGCTAACACCCTGAAACTATAGTCACATCGATGAATTATCGACCAAATGGATTGAAGCCGCCGCCTCCACCCATACCGCCCATCATGCCTTGCATGTTACGCATCATGCCTTTCATGCCGCCCTTCTGCATTTTCTTCATCATCTTCTGCATTTGGGTAAACTGCTTCAGTAGACGGTTAACATCTTGAACCTGTACACCTGAACCTGCAGCGATACGCTTTTTACGCGAACCTTTAATGATTTCAGGACGTTGACGCTCTTTCATCGTCATTGAGCTGATGATCGCTTCCATTTGCTTAAACATCTTGTCATCGACTTTGTCTTTCACGTCAGATGGTAGCTGAGACATACCTGGTAGCTTGTCTAGCATGCCCATCATGCCACCCATGTTTTGCATTTGACCTAGCTGTTCACGGAAGTCTTCAAGGTCGAAACCTTTCTTCTCTTTGAACTTCTTCGCTAGCTTCTCTGCTTTTTCTTGGTCAACATTGCGTTGTAGGTCTTCAATCAAAGACAGAACATCGCCCATGCCAAGAATACGCGATGCAACACGATCAGGGTGGAATGGTTCCAGTGCGTCAGTTTTCTCACCGACACCTAAGAACTTAATTGGCTTGCCCGTGATATGACGAACTGACAGCGCAGCACCACCACGCGCATCACCATCAACCTTAGTAAGAATCACACCAGTAAGTGGTAGTGCATCACCAAAGGCTTTTGCTGTGTTCGCCGCATCTTGACCTGTCATTGCATCAACAACGAACAGCGTCTCAACAGGATTGATAGCTGAGTGAAGATCTTTGATCTCCCCCATCATTTCTTCATCGATAGCCAAACGACCCGCGGTATCGACAATTAATACGTCGTAGAATTTCTTCTTCGCGTGGTCGATTGCTGCGTTAGCAATATCAAGTGGCTTTTGATCTGGTGAAGATGGGAAGAAGTCGACACCGATGTCTGATGCTAGTGTTTCTAACTGTTTGATCGCCGCAGGACGGTAAACGTCGGCAGACACCACAAGCACTTTCTTCTTATCGCGCTCTTTTAGAAGCTTAGATAGCTTACCTACCGATGTGGTTTTACCCGCACCTTGTAGACCTGCCATCAAAAGTACTGCTGGCGGCTGTGCTGCTAGGTTAAGCGCTTCGTTAGACTCACCCATTACCGCTTCAAGCTCTGCTTGAACGATCTTGATGAATTCTTGGCCCGGAGTTAAGGATTTAGAAACTTCTACGCCAACCGCTTTTTCTTTAACGCGGTTTACGAATTCGCGAACAACAGGAAGTGCAACGTCAGCCTCTAAAAGGGCCATACGAACTTCACGTAGGGTTTCTTTAATGTTGTCTTCGGTCAGACGACCTTTGCCACTGATATTTTTCAGCGTTTTGGATAATCGATCCGTTAAATTCTCAAACATCTTTGTCTCTTCGCTAAAATGGCGATTAATTAGGGTGAGTATACCTTAGCCAACGTCACAGTCATACCCGAACACTACTCTTATAACTAAGTTGAGGGCTAACTTGTTAATTTCAATATCTCATCTCTCATGATTGATGACGCATATAACGTAGCCCCAAAGAGTAATGCAAGGTATAATTTCGTCACCGTGCACAACAACATTTAGGATTCATGGATAGCTTAATTGCCATCGCGGCCGCCATGCTCTACGTTTTGGCGATTGCGACCATCATACCTGGACTCTCTCAACAGTCAGGAATCAAAGCAAAAACAGTGTTTGCCAGTGCTGCCTGTGCGCTTGTTTTTCATGCGTGGATTTTGAGTGACCTGATATTTGATGGTTCTGGTCAAAACCTGAGTATTCTTAACGTCGCGTCTTTGATCAGTTTTATTATTTCGCTGGTCATGAGCATTGCAATGTTGAAAAACCGACTGTGGTTTTTATTGCCTGTCGTTTATAGCTTTGCTGCCATCAACTTAACTGCTGCCACATTTTTACCAAGCACGTTTGTCAAGCACTTAGAAAATGACCCGAAGCTACTTATTCATATCTCTTTTGCACTATTTTCTTATGCAACGCTCACCATCGGCGCTTTGTACGCGCTGCAATTGGCTTGGCTCGATCACAAATTAAAAGCGAAGAAGTCGCTGGCTATTAACCCTAATTTACCACCGCTTTTAATGGTTGAACGTCAGCTATTTAAAATCATTCTGATTGGTAACTTACTGCTGACAGGCACACTCATCACTGGTTTTGTGTTTGTACAAGACATGTTTGCGCAAGGCAAAGCGCATAAAGGTATTCTTTCCTTCATTGCGTGGATCGTTTATTCCATCTTACTTTGGGGCCACTACCATAAAGGTTGGCGCGGTCGAAAAGTAACGTGGTTTGCGGTTGCTGGTGCGACGTTATTAACGTTGGCCTATTTTGGCAGTCGTTTTGTAAAAGAAATCATCTTGAATTAAGGAGCTCTCGGGCTCCTTAATCCTTTATATTCGCGGACAGATAAAATACAGTACGCATTAATTCATTGAATTCGCAGCTCACTTTGCTGTTGAATTGCCAAAAACATACAAGGAACAGCTACGTTTTGGACGACATATCTACGGGTATCTTATTTGCGCTACTCGCGTGTCTTATCGTCATATCAGGTTATTTTTCTGGTTCAGAAACAGGGATGATGTCTTTGAACCGTTACCGCTTGAAGCACTTAGCGAAAAGTGGGCATAAGGGCGCCAAACGTGTCGAAAAGTTATTAGACCGACCAGATCGCTTGATTGGTCTTATTCTTATCGGCAACAACCTCGTGAACATTCTTGCTTCAGCAATTGCGACCATCATCGGCATGCGCCTATACGGCGATTTAGGTGTCGCGATCGCAACGGGTGCGCTAACTATGGTTGTCTTGGTGTTTGCCGAAGTCACACCAAAAACCGTTGCAGCGCTGTATCCAGAGCGTGTTTCCTACGCGAGCAGCATCTTGCTCACTATCCTAATGAAAGTGCTATCACCGCTCGTAATGCTGGTGAACTTTATTACTAATGGTTTCATTCGTTTGCTTGGCGTGAAAGCTGATCACACGGTAGAGGACCATCTAAGTTCGGAAGAGTTACGCACGGTCGTAAATGAAGCTGGCGGACTTATCCCTCGTCGTCACCAAGACATGTTGGTGTCTATTCTCGACCTCGAACACGTTACTGTAAATGACATTATGGTGCCACGTAATGAGATTACGGGTATCGATATTAACGATGACTGGAAATCCATTGTTCGTCAGTTAACACACTCGCCACACGGTCGAATCGTTTTTTATCGCGACCAAATCGATGAAGTGGTTGGTATGCTGCGTTTACGTGAAGCGTACCGTTTGATGCTAGAAAAGAACGAGTTTAACAAAGAGACGTTACTGCGCGCGGCAGATGAAGTGTATTACATTCCTGAAGGCACGCCGCTGAACGTACAAATGTTGAAGTTCCAGCGCAACAAGCAGCGCATCGGTCTGATCGTAGACGAGTACGGTGATATTATCGGTCTAATCACCCTTGAAGACATCCTAGAAGAGATCATTGGTGAGTTCACGACGTCTATTTCTCCTAGTTTGTCTGATGAAATCAGCCCACAAGGCGATGGTAGTTTCTTAATTGAAGGCAGCACCAATATCCGCGATATCAACAAAGGTTTGAAATGGGATTTACCTACCGATGGCCCTAGAACCTTGAATGGTCTGATTTTGGAACACCTAGAAGATATTCCAGAGAGTCATTTAAGTGTCCGTGTCGCGGGCCACCCGATGGAAATTGTTGAAATCGAAGAAAACCGAATCAAATTAGTTCGAGTCTATCCGAAGAAGAAAAAATCAACGTCCAAATAACCAAAACAAAAAGCCTGACTCATGTCAGGCTTTTTGTTTTGTGTTGCCGTTCCAAAAGAACTTAGTCTACGCGCAGCTCTTTTAGCATTGATTCTGGCAAAGCCAACTCGTCGTTTTTATTAACAGACACACCTGCGGCTAGAATGTTCTTGGCAATTTGCTGTGCTTCTTCTAAAGAATGCATCGCTGCAGTACCACACTGGTACTCATTTAGCTCAGGGATTTTGTTCTGGCTTTCCACTTTTAGCACATCTTCCATAGAAGCAAGCCATGCGTCTGCGACTTGCTGTTCAGAAGGCGTACCAATGAGACTCATGTAAAAACCAGTGCGACATCCCATCGGTGAGATATCAATGATTTCCACACTGTCACCATTTAGGTGATTGCGCATGAAACCTGCGTACAAGTGCTCTAGTGTATGAATGCCTTTCTCTGAAAGAATGTCTTTGTTAGGCGCAGTGAAGCGTAAGTCGAAAACCGTAATGGTATCTCCTTTTGGAGTTTGCATGGTTTTCGCGACACGCACTGCTGGTGCATTCATGCGAGTGTGGTCTACGGTGAAGCTATCGAGTAAAGGCATTACATCTCTCCTGATTGTAATTCCAACACCTTGAGGTATTGGTTTGGTTTTTATACCCAAATGGGGTTAAAAGAACCAGCTGCTGTTGTCTTCCAGTTCCTGACGACATTGTTTCAGCTGCCAGCCATAAGTCTTTGCGGTTTGCTCAACGCGCCGAGCCACTTTCATCAAACTAGGCTTTCTTTTGTAAGTTCTACGTTTATAACCGCCTCGCCCTTCATGATAGGCCAGATACTGGTTATAAGGGTCCCACAATGAAATGCCTAACTGGCGACGAGTCTCGTGGGTATACCACCCAACAAACATTATCGAATCATCAAAATTGGTGCGCGAACCACCTTGTCCGGTGGAATCTTGGAAGTCATCCCAAGCTGGATCTTGAGCCTGAGCATAGCCATACGCACTGCTTACGCGTCCCCAAGGGATGAAACCCAATACGTAATCTTTGGGTGGTTTAGCATCATGGCGGAAACTGCTTTCCTGCTTGATGATGGCCATGGCAACATGAATGGGCGTTCCCCACTCTTTTTCCATATCTTTCGCATCATCATACCAACCAGATTTTTCTCGGAATATCTCACATAGGTTATCTTGCTGTTTTGGTGGCGCTGTCGCACATCCCGCAAGCAACACACTTCCTAGAACCGATACAACCAACGGCTTAATGTTCAATCCCACCCAATCCTTACTTATTGATTATTGTTTTAGATAAGCGAAGTAGTTTTCCAGAAACTCGTCAAAAGATAACGTATCGCTTTCTTCCGCTTGTCGCTGTTTCTCAACTGAAGAAGCCACTTCCGTTTCCATTATATCTTGCGAGTAATGTTGGTAACCGTGAGCCAGATTTTCTTCACGGAACTTCATGCCAAGAGCACAACCTACTTTGCCAAGTCCACCAAGTTCTTTGGTTAGCTCAAGCAATTGGCCAGAAATCGTCAGTTCAGGGTTATCAATCCATGCTTCTAACTTGTCACATACAGCTTGGTAAGCATCGCCACCAGCCGCAGAATCCATCTCTACTGCAATTTGGCGCAACTCAACGAATACTCGTTTCGCCCAATCTTGCAAAGATAAGCGTTCACCTTGGCAACCGATCTGCAGCATCAAACCTTTTTCACGACCAGAAATGATCACTTTGTTCCAGTTGTCACGCCAGCATTCTAGTTCGCAGTTATCCATTGGGTCAGAATCTGACAACGCCGCCCACGTTAGGAAAAGATCTAAGAAACGAACTTGCTCTTCGCTAACACCAACGGCACTGAATGGGTTCACATCTAATGAGCGCACTTCAATGTATTCCACGCCCGCACGACTCAAAGCATCTGAAGGCTTCTCACCACTTTTCGCTACGCGTTTCGGACGAATTGGTGCGTACAATTCATTTTCAATCTGGAGAATGTTGGTATTGAGCTGACGGTACTCACCATCCACTTTTACTCCAATTTTTGCGAATTCTTCAGATGGTCGACGAATCGCATCACCTAAACCTTCAAGATATTGGTCAATACTGTTGAAACCAATTTTCAATACGCTTTGAGCACTGTTGGTATAACCAAGATCACTCAAGCGAAGAGACGTCGCTTTAGGGAGATACAGAGTCCCACCGATGCTTTCAAACGGGAGTTTAGTCTCACGGCCTTGAATGAACGAACCACATAACGCTGGCGATGCACCAAAGAAGTAAGGGATCATCCAACCAAAACGGTAATAGTTACGAATCAAAGCAAAGTAAGCGGCTGATTTGGTGTCTTGGCGAGCTTGCTCATCCTGCTCACCATAAAGCGCATCCCAAAATGACTCAGGGAATGAAAAGTTGAAGTGAACACCAGAAATAATCTGCATCAAGCTGCCGTAACGGCGTTTTAGCCCCTCACGGTACAATGTTTTCATTTTCGCCGAGTTCGATGAACCGTACTGAGCAAGCTGAATATCATCTTCACTGCCGACATAACATGGCATAGAAAGTGGCCACATCTTTTCTTCGCCCATTTTGGTTTGAGTGAAATGGTGAATGTCTTTCAGTTGCGCCATCAATTCTGGAATGTCATGAGAAACCGGAGTGATGAACTCCAGCAACGATTCAGAAAAGTCGGTGGTGATCCATTTGTTTGTGAACGCTGAGCCCAAACCCTCTGGATGAGGTGTTGTTGCTAGGTGTCCATCCTGACGATAGCGCAAAGTTTCTCGCTCAACACCGCGTCCAAACTGCTTAAATACTTCGGGGTTTGATGCAACTTTTTTTAGTCGCGCAGCAAAATCAGTCAAAATGAGGTTCGCTTATATTAGGAGCAGGACACTTGTCGCTCGGGACAAGTGAAAGCTAAGTTATTGATAGTTCATGCATCTAGATAAACAACCCATTAAAAGTCGCTTATCTAGATGAATAGCGGAGAGATCACTCTCCGCTATTAAATGTGTACTCTATCGAATGATTTCAAGCTCTTCTACGTCTTTCCCCAACTTTTCTAGTTGAGGACGAAGTGATTTAGCATCACCAACGACAATGATTTGATAGTCATTCGGATCAAACCATTTTTGAGCTAATGCATTCAAAGTTTGCTTATCCACTTTCTCAACGATAGCGTTTCTTTGCTGCAAGTAATCTTGATCGAGGTTGTATTTGAGAATATCACTAATGAGTTCCGCTTTTTGTGTCGGCGTTTCATACTTCAGTGCATCTTTTTGACCGACCGCTTGGCGCATAAATTTCATTTCTTCATCAGTCATTCCAGATTGAGCGTATTCATTCAGCTCATTTTCCATCTCGATAATCGATGCGACCGTCGAATCGGCACGAACTTGCGCGGTAAATACAACCGAACCGGTTTCAGGATTCCCCGAGAAGTAACCGTAAGCACCGTAGGTGTAGCCTTTGTCCTCACGCAGGTTTTGGTTGATGCGACTGTTAAAGTTACCCGCTAGGTTAAAGTTCGCGAGCTGGCTCAGATAAAAGTCACCCGTGGCATCATAAGGCATGCCTTGACGAACCATCATAACCACACTTTGCGGTGCCCCTGGTTTGTCGACAAGATGAATTTTCTGCTCACCTAATGCTGGTATTGTTTGAGGAGCATAAAGTGGTGCCGCTTCATCTTTCCATTCAGCCCAAAATGCAAGCTTCTGCTCAATGTCTTGTTTAGCAATGTCACCCACCACCACGACTTGTGCACTCTGCGGTGTGTAGTGCTTAGCGTAGAACTCACGCACATCATCAAGCGTTAGCGCACCGACACCAGCCTGCGTGCCGTCTTTCGGGCGTGCAAAAACAGAATCGCCATACAGCACTTGTCGACTTGCTTGAGATGCCATCCAACTTGGATTTTGATGTTCGTACACAAGCCCTTCGAGTGCCTGCATTTTCACACGATCAAAATCTTCTTGTTTGAACGCTGGCGATAGCAGCATCTCTTCAACGATTTTCAGTGTTGGCTCTAAATTCTTTTCTAAAGAAGAAACGCTGATGTTCGTCGTGTAGCCTGTGGCATCGACAGAGATCATGCTGCCGAGTTTATCGAGCTCAGCTTGAATTTGTTCCACGCTACGTTTGGTCGTTCCTTCTTGCAACATAGCGGCCGTCAGTTGCGCTAGGCCTTCTTTGCCTTTTTCCACAAAACGCGTGCCCGCAGGCAAGCTGAATTGCATCATGACTGTCGGAGTTTCGTTGCTCACGGTGCCGAGTAGTTCAGAGCCGTTGTCAAAGTGCACATTGTACAGTTCTGGCATTGTTGCTTTCACTGGTTCACCGACCGGTGGCTGCACTGAACGATCAAAATTGTCCGTTGCGCGGCGATAGGCTAACTGATCATCGGTAATTTTTTTGTACTCTGGCAAGGTACGTTCTGGCGTTGTAAATGTCGCAGACTTAACAGCAAGATCCGTTTTGCCTTTTGGTACCACGCTCAAGGTGACTTTCGACTTACCTTGAATAAAGTTTTGGTACACCTTCTCAACAGATTGAGGAGTCACGGCGCGAATCTGTTCCAATTGTTTTTCAATCAAATCAGGTTGGCCAAAGAAAGTTTCATTCGACGCTAGCTGTGTGACTTTACCTTTCACGCTTTCAAGCGCGAAAATCGCATCCGCTTCAGCTTTACCTTTCAATTGCTCCAGACGATCGTCAGTGACGCCTTTCTCTGCAAACTTGCTCATCGATTTCATGAGCTCACCGTACAAGGTCGAAAGATCACCTTTGTCTCCAGAATCTCCCATCGCGTATACATAGAAATTACACGCAAGCTCTGCACAGTCATGGAAGGAACCCGCATCAACCGCTTTTTGCGTCTTCACTAAATCTTGGTACAGCACGCTGTTGGTACCACCACCTAATACTTCCGATAGCGTATCCAGAGATGCTTGGCTCTCTTCGCCGCTGTATGTGGTTGGCCACGCAATCATTACCATCGGTTGTTGGATACGATCTTCCAACGTAATGTATTTGTCTTCTTGCAACTTAGCTGGTTGTTTCGGTGCGTTTTCAACCTCTGGACCGCGAGGAATGGAACCGAAGTATTTGTTTACCCACTCCAGTGTTTGCTCGACATCTAAGTCACCACCGATCGTGATCGTCGCGTTATTTGGACCGTACCAACGCAGGAAAAACGCTTTAAGATCATTCACGTCAACACGGTCAAGATCTTCAACGTAACCAATGGTTTGCCATGAGTAAGGATGACCTTCTGGGTATAACGCTTCAGACATACGTTCCCAAATCAAACCGTACGGGCGGTTGTCATAACGTTGCGCACGCTCATTTTTCACCGTAGATCGTTGAATTTCAAATTTGCGCTGTGAAACCGCATCAAGCAAAAAGCCCATACGATCCGATTCAAGCCACAGCATTTTTTCCAGCTGATTCGCAGGAACGGTTTCAAAGTAATTGGTGCGATCGCGATTGGTCGTACCGTTTAACGTACCACCCGCCTCTGTGATGATTTTGAAGTGCTCTTGATCGCCAACGTTCTCTGAACCTTGGAACATCATATGTTCAAAGAAGTGCGCAAAGCCCGACTTACCGATTTCTTCACGAGCTGAACCGACGTGATACGTGACATCAACGTGTACCAATGGATCAGAGCCCTCTGGCGCTAGAATTACGGTCAAGCCGTTATCGAGTTTGTATTTTTGATATGGGATCTTAACTTTGCCGTCTTCTGCTTTCGATGATTCGACGAAAGTCACCCCTTTTGGCAACGATGAAACAGGGAAATTTGATGCACAGCCCGTGATCACTAACAGTGAGCACGCGCCAACCCAAAACATTCTCATGTACTTTCCTTAAAATAATCCGAGATAAATGGCCGCCAACAAGCTGTACCGAGCGGCTTTTCCTAAAAATATTAAAATCACACACGGCAGAAATTTCATCCTTAACCATCCAGCCGCGAGACACAACGGATCACCAATAATTGGTAACCAACTGAAAAACAATCCCCAGTAGCCATATTTTGCTAGCCACTTTAAAGCGGTATGACCATGTTTTTCTTCTTGGGTTTTATTGGGGATCCATAACCCAAGCCAGTAATTGGTTAAGCCACCAAGCGTATTACCTATTGTGGCAACCAAAAGAATAGAAGAAACCGCATATTGATTGAGTGAGAGAGTTGCTATCAGCCCAGCTTCAGAGCCACCAGGCAGTAAGGTGGCGCTCAGAAAGCCCGTTAAAAAAAGCACCCACAATGCTGAATCAGAAAACCAAAGGGCTAAATGTTCAAAAGCTGAATTGAATGCGTCTAGCATGTCATATCAAGTAATACCTTGCCTCTCGTTCGCCCCGATTCCACTTGTTGGTGTGCGGCGATAACTTCAGCCATTGGGTAAATGTGTTGCACTTCTGTTTTAAGTAATCCCACACCTACCATGTACAACAACGTGTCTAACTGTGAAGGATCTGGCTCAACCAACATACCGCTTGCCTCGAAGCCTAACAGCTTGGCCTTGTCACAAATTAATTCAGCGCTAATCGTTGGTACCGTGATCACGCGGGCATTGTCTTTTAGGCACTTGAGAGCATCTAGAGCCGCATCTCCACCAACCAAATCAATTAAAACATCAACGCCTTCAACACGTTCTGACACTGGTGCAAATTGATAGTTCACTGCATGAGCGCCAAGTGTGGCGAGGTAGTCTAAATTTCGTTCACTGCAGGTGGTAAACACTTCGGCTTTTGTCGCCACAGCAATCTGCACCGCTAAGTGCCCTACGCCACCCGCTCCTGCGAGAATTAATACTCTATCGCATTCGCTGACATTCGCTTTGCTTAATGCTTGAGCAGCGGTTTGCCCTGCCAATGGTAAAACCGCCGCCGCTTCTAGCGTGACCGAACTTGGCACGTGACTTAGCTCCGACTCCGGAACACAAACATATTGGCTATAACCACCACCTTGGAGAGGAAAGCCAATAAAACCGGCCACTTCATCTCCCACAGCAAAGCGAGAAGTCTTAGTACCACAAGAGGCGACTTTCCCAGAAATATCGTAACCTGGCACCCAAGGCAGTTTGTCTTTATTCTGGGAAGCAGCCCAGCCAAGTCCCGCTCGTGTTTTGACATCGATAGGATTAACGCCAGCATAATGCACCTTGACCAACACTTCGCCAGACTTAGGGATCGGAGTTTCAGCGCTTTGAATCGCCAGAACATTGGCGTCGCCAAACTCAGTGATAACAATCTGTTTATGTTCCATAACTCACTCCCTGAGGGACAAATAAAAAAGGGATGCCGGAGCATCCCTTTGACTATAAACCATTTTGTTTAACCAAGTTAATGGCAAGCATGTAAATTGGTTGATAATTTTATCTTCAACACGATAACTATATTTACGTGTTACAAGAGTCTTTATCCAACCAAGGCCAACAGAATACCTGCCGCTACCGCGGAGCCAAGTACACCAGCTACGTTTGGTCCCATCGCATGCATCAACAAGAAGTTTTGAGGGTTTGCATCAAGCCCGACTTTGTTCACCACACGCGCAGCCATAGGTACGGCAGACACCCCTGCCGCGCCAATGAGTGGGTTGATGTCCTCTTCTGAGAACTTATTAAGAAGCTTAGCCATGAGAACACCTGCGCCTGTACCGATACTGAACGCCACAGCGCCTAGACCAAGAATGCCTAATGTTTCCAAGTTTAAGAACTGGTCAGCTTGCAGTTTCGAGCCAACCCCTAAACCCAAGAAGATAGTCACAATATTGATCAGTTCATTTTGTGCAGTTTTCGATAAACGATCCACCACACCCGCTTCACGCATCAGGTTACCGAGACAAAACATACCAACCAATGGTGTCGCAGAAGGTAGGAACAGAATTGTCATCAACAGCACGGCCATCGGGAAGAACACTTTTTCCCACTTACCAACATGACGAAGCTGTGCCATTTTGATTTCACGCTCTTCTTTGGTAGTCAGCGCTTTCATAATTGGCGGTTGAATGATCGGAACTAATGCCATGTAGCTGTATGCCGCTACCGCAATCGCCCCCAATAAGTCTGGCGACAACTTGCTGGCCAAGAAGATCGCCGTTGGACCATCAGCACCACCGATGATGGCGATCGATGATGCATCTGCCATCGAGAATTCCATCCCCGGCACAAAGTTAAGCAAAATCGCCCCAAACAAGGTCGCAAAAATACCAAACTGCGCTGCCGCCCCTAACCAAAGTGTTTTCGGGTTCGCGATCAATGCGCCAAAGTCCGTCATCGCACCAACGCCCATAAAGATCAACAATGGGAAAACTCCCGATTCGATCCCGATATAGTAGACGTAGTACAACAAACCGCCCGGCTCAGTAAAGCCTGCATTAGGAATGTTAGCTAAGATAGCGCCAAAGCCAATTGGCAATAAAAGTAATGGTTCAAAGCCTTTACGAATCGCTAAAAACAACAGCGTACAGCCAACCAGCATCATGCAGATTTGGCCAAACTCAAAGTTAGCGATCCCTGTTTCTGACCATAAGGTCATCAATCCGTCCATGATACTCCCTTACGCCAAGCTGAGAAGAGGTGCACCAACAGTAACGGCATCACCCTCTTTAACGTTCAGTTCTTGAACGATACCACCGCGAGCTGCACGAACTTCCGTTTCCATCTTCATTGCTTCAAGGATCAGTAGGACATCACCTTCCGCGACTTCAGCACCCGGCTGAACGTTCACTTTAAAGATGTTTCCTGCAAGCGGTGCAGGAACCGATTCCGCATTTGCCGTCACAGGAGCAACGGGAGCGGCCACTGGTGCAGAAGCTGAACTTGGCGTCACAGAAGTCAATTGTCCTTTTGGCCCCACTTCAACTTCGTAGACTTGTCCATCAACGCGAACACTGTAAGTTTCTACGCTACCAGATGCGACTGGAGCAGCAGGTGCTGCAACTGGTTTTGCACTTTCCAATGTAGGCGCTGGTTCAAAAGCGTCAGGTTTACCACGGTTTTTAAGGAACTTCAGACCAACTTGAGGGAACAACGCATAGGTAAGTACGTCATCAACGCGTTCACTCGCAAGCTTAATACCTTCAGACTGAGCCTTATCCATTAAATCCACCGTGAGAGCTTCCATTTCTGACTCTAACAAATCAGCAGGGCGACACGTAATTGGCTCTTTGCCTTCAAGGACTTTAGCTTGTAGATCGGCATTCACTGCCGCAGGAGCGGCACCGTACTCACCTTTGAGAACACCAGCGGTTTCTTTAGTGATGCTCTTGTAGCGCTCGCCGGTCAGTACGTTAATGACGGCTTGAGTACCAACGATCTGAGACGTCGGTGTTACGAGAGGAATAAAGCCAAGATCTTCACGTACACGTGGGATTTCTTCTAACACCTCGTCGATACGATCCGCTGCACCTTGCTCTTTTAGCTGACCTTCCATATTCGTCAACATACCACCTGGCACTTGAGCGATAAGGATACGAGAATCCACGCCTTTTAGTTGCCCTTCCCACTTCGCGTATTTCTTACGTACTTCACGGAAGTAAGCTGCAATAGGTTCTAGTTGATCAAGTTTCAGGTTGGTGTCGCGCTCAGTACCTTGCAGCATTGCTACAACCGTTTCTGTCGGGGTATGCCCGTAAGTACAGCTCATCGAAGAAATAGCCGTATCGAGGATGTCGATACCAGCCTCTACCGCTTTGATTGCCGTAGCGGTAGAAAGACCAGTGGTTGCATGGCAGTGGAGTGCCAGTGGTACATCACAAGAGGCTTTGATGCGTGTGATTAGCTCTTGCGCTTCGTAAGGCTTTAGCAAGCCAGACATGTCTTTAATACACAGAGAATGACAACCGAGATCTTCCAAACGCTTTGCTAAATCAACCCAAGTATCCGTATTGTGAACAGGGCTTGTTGTGTATGACAGGGTGCCTTGCGCATGAGCGCCAACATCTACCGCCGATTTCACCGCTTTTTGGAAATTGCGAACATCGTTCATCGCATCAAAGATACGGAATACATCCATACCATTGGCATGAGCACGCTCAACGAACTTCTCTACTACGTCATCAGCATAATGGCGATATCCTAAAAGGTTTTGACCACGAAGTAGCATTTGCATTGGTGTATTTGGCATCGCCTTTTTCAACTCACGTAGACGCTCCCAAGGGTCTTCCCCAAGGAATCGAATACACGAATCAAACGTTGCACCACCCCAGGTTTCTAGGGACCAGTATCCAATCTTATCCAACTCAGCTGCGATAGGCAGCATATCTTCGATACGCATACGCGTAGCAAACAGTGATTGATGGGCGTCTCGAAGGACCACATCGGTAATAGCTAGTGGTTTAGACATGCTCTTAAACTCCTTTTTAATCCTATATTCGGCTACTTCGCGATTGAAGCGCGATGTTGATGAATCGCCGCTGAAATCGCTGCCACTACTTGTGGACTAACAGCTGAAGAGGTTGATTGAACTTTGGTATTTTTTTTTGGTGCTGCGATCGGCTCTGGTACTTCTTCTGGTACCAGTTTCGACAATAGCCGAACGAGATAAACAAGAATGGTGAGGAAAATAAATACGACCGCCATCCCCGTAACCATAAGGGTGGCCGCATCTACTAGCAGGCTTCCTATATTCGTCATGTTGCTTCCTTTCTTTGTCATCCTGACAACGTGCAGGACTTTATTAGCGTCAAATCCCGACCAATGGATTATCTCGATTGGTCAAATTTTGTCAATTTTGTTTAAGGAAGGATTTAAATAATCTCCATAATTGATTATTTATTCACTACCCAGATCACAATTCAAACTTAAACCATCGAGTTAGAACGAATGCTCAATATATAAACAGGTTAATTCAAAGAGCACGAGAAAACTGCGATTAAGATTTCAAAACAAAACAAGTGAGATTAAAAGAAAGAACTATTAAAACAAAAAGATAGGAGTAAAGATCAAAACAAAAACACCATTACAACATGTGATTAACATATTTTATTTAAATCACGCTAGTCATCATTTTGCTGGAAACGAAGAAAGCATGGAGCACCGATGATGAATTATTAGAGATGATTGACTAGATACGCAAAGTGACATTGCAGTTCAATCAGATAAGAAAAGAAACCTACTTTGACAGCGCAGACTAGAGAATAAGTAGCGAGTGTTTGTTTTTCAGATACAAAAAAAGCCTCGCATAAGCGAGGCTTTTTGATAAGTGGCGCGTCCTGGAGGATTCGAACCTCCGACCGCCTGGTTCGTAGCCAGGTACTCTATCCAGCTGAGCTAAGGACGCGCAGTTTTCGATATCAGTATTACCAATATCAGGAGTTCACAAGGAAACCCTAAAAAGTGGCGCGTCCTGGAGGATTCGAACCTCCGACCGCCTGGTTCGTAGCCAGGTACTCTATCCAGCTGAGCTAA
>NZ_JBICJH010000040.1:0-4101 GCF_043102935.1 Vibrio sp. zbq_1 | reverse complement strand
CTCTCAACAGTTCGCTTAGGCATGGAAGTTTTGCGGCATTCTGGCTACACAATAACAAGGGAAGACTTACTCGTGGCTGCAACCCTACTAGCTCAAAATTTATTCACACATGGTTACGCTTTGGGGAAATTATGAGGGGATCTCTCAGTGCATTGCCTCCAATTCCCATAATTTATTACGCCGATAATAACTTGGTGTAACCTTAAAAATGTACTTAAATCGACGTGTAAAAGATTGTTGGGAATCAAATTGATATTTTAATGCGATCTCAAGGATAGTTTTTTTCGTCAACCTCAACTCAACAGCCGCTTTCGTCAAACGACGAGCACGAATATAGCTAGCCAGTGTGACCCCTGTTACTTTTTTGAACAGCCGCTGAAAATACCACTTGGTATAACCCGCTTTATTCGCCACATCATCAAGCAGTAAAGACTGATCTAAATTATGTTCAATCCATAATAGAACATCTTTGATAACCGTTGTATGAAACTGCTTATCATCATATCTTAATTGGATGTTATTAGCTTTATTTTGATAGCGAGAATGCTGTTCAATATACATAAAATAACCTAAATGTTCTTAAGATTGTCACGACCACATCATCATGATACCATAAACATACTGACGGTATGTTATTTTAAATCTATCATGGAAAATAAAAATCATCAACAAGAAAATTTTAAGAGTACCTATCAATCACTGGTTAACTCAGCACGAATATTGTTTGTTGAAAAAGGCTATCAAGCTGTTTCAATAGATGAGATCTCGGGAAAAGCGTTGGTGACCAAAGGTGCCTTTTATCATCACTTTAAAAATAAAAAACAATTACTCAGTGCCTGTTATAAGCAGCAATTAATTATGATTGATGCCTACATCACAACAAAAACTGATTTAACAAATGGTTGGTCTGCCTTAGAAAGTATATTTGAACATTATCTTGATTATATTATTGATAATAATAAAAACCTTATCCCTATCCAAGAAGTGATGCCTATCATTGGTTGGAATGAACTTGAAAAAATTAGCCTTGAATACATTACTGGTAAGGTAAACGCCATTGTCAGCAAATTGATCCAAGAGAACCAACTTAAAGCTTATGATGATGATGTGCTTAAAAACTTACTCAATGGCTGGTTTATGCATATCGCAATACATGCGAAAAACCTAAAAGAGCTTGCCGATAAAAAAGGCCAATTTATTGCTATTTACCGCGGCTTTTTATTGAGCTTGAAAGATAAATAAAATAGATAGGTTTTATTTGAAGCTAAATCTTCTTTATCGTAAAAAATGCCCTCTTGGGTTATCAAGAGGGTCATTATATTTCGCGGAATAACATCATTTGGTGACGAAATAACTAAGCACTTGTCTCCTGTTTACTCCCCTGAGCTTGAGGGGTTAACATGAAGGTCATCGATAGCAGGATAATAATACAGTAAAACGCTAAACCAATAATCCAAATCCAGCCATCCCAAATTGGTAGTGAATGATTATAAATAACAGCAAACAGTAATGGGCCAATAACACCGGTTGCATTGGTAAGGCTCACCAATAATCCCTGTAAAGCACCTTGCTGATGACTCTTTGTTTGGATAGACATCACTCCCTGTAATGCAGGTAAAGCGATCCCACCACCAGCCAATAAAATTAAAAAAGGGAAAACTAACCAACCTTCAGATATAAACGCTAAAAAGGCAAATGCACTACTATCTGCAATAAATCCGAGCAGTACTGCCGTTTTTTCGCCCCATTTAGTGGCTATTCTTCCTGCCACAAAGGCTTGGAATACTGAGTGTAAAAGACCAAGACCCGCTAATGAAAAGCCAACCATCATGCTATTCCATCCAAAACGATTTTCGGTAAATAGCACCCACACCGTTGCGGGAATTTGGCCTATCAATTGCGCTGAAAAATAAATAATCAACAAAATGGGCATCGTTTTAAATAAAGTGATGTATACCGAATTCGATTGCGTCTCAACCCCTACTTCGGTATCTGTATTATCACGTGTATTTTTGGTTTCACGGAACCAAAACATAACCACAAGGAAAGTGACAATATTTAGCAACGCAGCGATAAAAAAGGGACTATGCGGTGAAATCTCTCCTGCAAAACCACCAATAATAGGCCCCGCTATTAAACCAAGCCCAAAACTTGCCCCTAACCAACCGAACCACTTCACGCGTTGAGAAGCTGAGGTGGTATCGGCAATGACCGATGCCGCGACAGCCCCAGTAGCTCCTGTGATCCCTGAAAGCAAACGGCCTAAATACAGCATCCAAAGCGCACTTGAAAAAGCCAGCAATAAGTAATCCAGCGATGCGCCTATTAATGACAACAACAGCACTGGGCGCCGACCAAATCGGTCAGACATTTTTCCAAGCCAAGGAGCAAAGATAACCTGCATTAACGCATAAAGTGCAAGCAATACGCCAAAGTGGTTAGCGATATCTTCCGAAGCAATAAATTCACGTAATAACGTTGGCAAGACTGGCATGATAAGGCCAATCCCCATGGCATCGAGTAACGTAATTACCAATGCGATCTTTGTCGAACTATTCATTTCACTTTTCTCTATCACTGATAGGGAGTGGTAAAATAACTCTATCAATGATAGAGTGTCAACAAAAATTAGGAATTAATGATGTCTAGATTAGATAAAAGTAAAGTGATTAACAGCGCATTAGAGCTGCTTAATGAGGTCGGAATCGAAGGTTTAACAACCCGTAAACTCGCCCAGAAGCTAGGTGTAGAGCAGCCTACATTGTATTGGCATGTAAAAAATAAGCGGGCTTTGCTCGACGCCTTAGCCATTGAGATGTTAGATAGGCACCATACTCACTTTTGCCCTTTAGAAGGGGAAAGCTGGCAAGATTTTTTACGTAATAACGCTAAAAGTTTTAGATGTGCTTTACTAAGTCATCGCGATGGAGCAAAAGTACATTTAGGTACACGGCCTACAGAAAAACAGTATGAAACTCTCGAAAATCAATTAGCCTTTTTATGCCAACAAGGTTTTTCACTAGAGAATGCATTATATGCACTCAGCGCTGTGGGGCATTTTACTTTAGGTTGCGTATTGGAAGATCAAGAGCATCAAGTCGCTAAAGAAGAAAGGGAAACACCTACTACTGATAGTATGCCGCCATTATTACGACAAGCTATCGAATTATTTGATCACCAAGGTGCAGAGCCAGCCTTCTTATTCGGCCTTGAATTGATCATATGCGGATTAGAAAAACAACTTAAATGTGAAAGTGGGTCTTAAAAGCAGCATAACCTTTTTCCGTGATGGTAACTTCACGGTAACCAAGATGTCGAGTTAACCACCCTTTAGATTCATAAAGCGAAAATAATGCGGCTCCAACGTACCCACCTAAATGGAAACGGCGTTCACTCCAATCTAAACACGCACAACAGATTTTACGTGAATGTTTGGAAGGAACGTCAATTCCCATTTCATGAAAATATTGAATACCACTTAATGTGATCATTGAACCATTTTCAGTGATCCATTGCTGTTGACAAAGGGAATCATAGATCTTAACGGCAACTTCGCCAGCTAAATGATCATAGCAAGTACGTGCTTTTCGTAAATGCACTGGCGTGGAAACTTTGGCATGTACGCCATGGTTTAAGGAGATCCCCATCATACTTTCCATCAATTCAGCAATATCTTTTCCTGCTAGCCGAAAATAACGATGCTTGCCTTGAGCTACTACTGTGATTAGCTGGCAATCTAATAATTTAGATAAATGACTGCTCGCCGTTGAAGCTGATATATTCGCCACAGAACTTAGCTCAGTGGCCGTCCAAGCTCGCCCATCCATCAAAGCACTGAGTATTTTAACTCGTGAAATGTCAGACATAGCCGCCCCTATCGCGGCTATTGAGGACTCAAAGGTAACCTCTTTTCGTATTAAATTAGCCATCGCAAGTTCACTTTATTGCCCAAGGGAGCGTAACAGATGCAGCCATACTATCATTGTCCGTTATTAATATCAGTTGGTTAGCATGGTCACTGTATTGCACTAAAATATTAATGTTATTCTCCGCCAATACTCGTGCTATTTCGCCAAGTTCCCCCGGTTTTTCCTGTTTTAA
>NZ_JBICJH010000003.1:0-79330 GCF_043102935.1 Vibrio sp. zbq_1 | reverse complement strand
CGTAGTACGTACCCCAGCCATCGTAGATGATGTCGTATTTTTCAGCTAGGTGAACCAGCTTTTCAACTTGTGCGTCAATCGCCTCTGCATTTAGAGCCGATTCCATTGTCGCGTCACAACACAGCAGTTTGTTGCCGTCTTCGTCTTCTGTTTCTTCTGCTTCTAGAACTTCGAAGCCCATTTTGAACGCTTCAACAACCGCTTTTTCTAGCGTATCGAAATCTTCAGCAAAAAGGTGGTGCTCAATTTCGTATAGCGAATCTGGATCGCTGCCATCTTCTAGCAATGCTGCAATGATATCGCGAGTCTCTTCCTTTTGAATCTCAATTAATTCTTCTACTGATAGATATTCATCTTCGTGAGACATGTCTTTGGCTCCAGATTAGTTACTTGATGGAAACACTATACCCGATACTGAGTATGCTGATCCGGTGAAATATGGCATGGATTGCGATGAAAAGCCACAAACAAACGCCAAACCGCGATGATTCTTCCTGCCCAAATATTAAAACCCATCACAAAGAAACAAAAAGTTAACAAAAAACGGTATTTTTTAATATTCAGAAGATCCTAATTGAGCTCATTGTAGGATATTTGATGGTTTGTTGAGTGATTATGACGCCTGAGTGAATACAGCCACGCTACCAATTTGGAAGGATAACGAATAAAGAAAACTGAAAAACTGCATATTTTAGAATAGAAATGCACGCTTTATGCACTAAGCATGTAATCTTTCCTGCAAAATACAAAAAGAATAAAAACGCATTCATTTAAAAACCAGCAACATGGAATTAAAAACCAAAAATCAAATACAAAAATGCCAACTAAAATAAAAACCACTAAAAATATAACCAATCACAACATTTAAACGAAGTTAACGAATTTGCATCTTTGCCGTAAGATTGTCATAACTAATGGCTGGAAAATTTGTAAGGATGCAAAATGAGTAAGCTGTACGTTGGATCAGAAGTTGGTCAACTTAGACGAGTACTTTTAAACCGCCCAGAGCGCGCCCTCACCCACCTCACGCCGTCAAACTGTCATGAGCTATTGTTTGATGACGTGCTTGCTGTAGAAGCCGCGGGTGAAGAGCATGATGCTTTTGCTCGAACCTTGAGAGAGCAAGATGTTGAAGTACTTCTGCTCCACGATTTACTGGTGGAAACCCTAGCCGTTCCAGAGGCAAAGCAATGGCTGTTGAACACGCAGATTTCTGACTTCCGCTACGGGCCAACCTTCGCTCGCGATTTACGCCAATATCTTTTGGAAATGGACGACGAACACCTCGCGACTATTTTGCTTGGCGGCTTAGCCTATTCTGAGTTACCTATTCAATCTTCTTCGATGCTACCGAAGATGAAGCGCCCATTGGATTTCGTGATTGAGCCACTACCGAACCATCTATTTACCCGCGACACCTCATGTTGGGTATATGGCGGTGTATCACTCAACCCAATGATGATGCCTGCGCGCCAGCGCGAAACAAACCATTTACGCGCTATCTATCGCTGGCACCCGATCTTTGCAGGCCAAGACTTCATTAAATATTTTGGTGATGATGATCTGCATTACGACAACGCAAACGTTGAAGGCGGTGACGTACTGGTGATCGGTAAAGGCGCGGTATTGATTGGCATGTCTGAGCGCACCACGCCACAAGGGGTAGAAAACTTAGCGGCAAGCCTGTTTAAAGCAGGACAAGCAAGTGAAGTGATCGCCATTGACCTGCCTAAGCACCGCTCTTGTATGCACTTAGATACGGTCATGACACATATGGATGTGGATACTTTCTCAGTCTACCCAGAAATCATGCGCAAGGATCTGGATACATGGCGTCTGACCCCGAAAGGCACAGACGGTGAAATGCATGTCGAAGCGTCACACAACTACCTACACGCGATTGAATCCGCTCTTGGTCTTGATCAGCTTAAAATCATCACCACAGGCGGTGACAGCTACGAAGCAGAGCGCGAGCAATGGAATGACGCGAACAACGTGCTGACTGTAAAACCAGGCGTTGTGATTGGTTACGAGCGCAACGTCTACACCAACGAGAAGTACGACAAAGCTGGCATCCAAGTGTTGACCGTTCCTGGTAACGAATTGGGCCGTGGTCGTGGTGGTGCTCGCTGTATGAGCTGTCCAATAGAACGAGACGATATATAGCTGATTCACCTTTTACATTAAGTGAATAAAAACTAAGGTTGATGTGAATGCATCAACCTTTTTTAGTTTTACTTTAAAATAATTATTCACAAATAAAGCATTTATATGTTTTAATGCAATGACTCAATTCAATCACACGTACTAAGGGACGAGCTATGGCTTTCAATTTACGTAACCGCAACTTTTTGAAGCTATTGGATTTCTCAACCAAAGAAATCCAGTTCTTGCTCGAACTGTCTGCAGAGCTAAAAAAAGCAAAATATGCAGGAACAGAGCAGAAGACACTTCAAGGTAAAAACATTGCACTCATCTTTGAGAAATCTTCTACTCGAACCCGATGTGCGTTTGAAGTTGCCGCCTTTGATCAAGGCGCACAAGTCACCTATATCGGTCCTTCAGGATCTCAAATCGGCCATAAAGAATCGATGAAAGATACCGCGCGCGTCTTAGGTCGCATGTATGACGGCATCGAATACCGAGGCTTTGGTCAATCCATTGTGGAAGAGCTTGGCGCTCATGCGGGCGTTCCGGTTTGGAACGGATTAACTGACGAGTTCCACCCAACGCAAATCCTCGCAGATTTCCTTACCATGCAAGAACATAGTCGTGGCAAACAGCTCCACGAAATGACCTTTGCGTACCTTGGCGACGCTCGTAACAACATGGGTAACTCATTGATGGTTGGCGCAGCGAAAATGGGCATGGACATTCGCCTAGTGGCACCAAAAGCGTTCTGGCCAGAAGAACATCTTGTCGCGACTTGCCAAGACATTGCTAAACAAACCGGCGCGAAAATCACCTTGACGGAAAACGTCGAAGAAGGCGTGAAAGGCTGTGATTTCCTCTACACTGATGTTTGGGTTTCAATGGGTGAAGCAGCAGAAGCATGGGATGAACGTGTCGCGCTTATGACGCCTTATCAAATCAATATGGATGTCATCAAGCAGACGGGTAATCCACACGTGAAATTTATGCATTGTCTACCTGCGTTCCATAATGACGAAACCACTGTTGGTAAAGAAATCGCAGAGAAATACGGCATGAAAGGCCTAGAAGTTACCGAAGATGTGTTTGAATCAGAGTACTCTATCGTCTTTGATGAAGCAGAAAACCGCATGCACACAATCAAAGCCATTATGGTTGCAACGCTAGGAAGTTAGTGTTTTTTGGAAAGCAAAAAGCATGATGTAATCGCTTGCGCTCGCAAAAGTTAGGCGTATAATGCTCCGCAATTTGTCTGAGGATTAAGAAATGACCAAGCTGATTGCTGACGTAAAAACGCGATTTGCTCTAACTAAGCGACTACGCTTACGTGGTGTTATTTTCGTTAATTCTATCGATTTTTAAACCTCCCCATTTGGGGAGGTTTTTTTATGTCCAAAATTCCTCAGCGGTCAATTTTGGAGATAGTCATCACTGTTATAGGGAAGAAGATCATGGCGAACTCGCTTTACCAGAAGCACATCATCTCTATTCCAGAGCTTTCTCGTGAAGAGCTGGAACTTATCGTCGAAACAGCAGGTAATCTGAAGAAGGAACCTCGACCAGAACTGATTAAAAACAAAGTCGTTGCGAGCTGTTTCTTTGAGCCATCAACTCGTACTCGCTTGTCGTTTGAGACCGCGATTCAACGCATTGGTGGTGATGTCATTGGTTTTGATAACGATGGTAATACGTCTCTGGCGAAGAAAGGGGAAACGCTTTCTGATTCTGTACAAGTTATCTCTTCATACGTCGATGCTTTTGTGATGCGCCACCCTCAAGAAGGTGCAGCGCGCCTTGCTTCCGAGTTTTCGAATGGCGTTCCAGTGATTAACGCGGGCGACGGTGCTAACCAACACCCAACTCAAACTCTGCTTGACCTCTACACTATCGCGGAAACGCAAGGTCGCTTAGACAACCTAAACGTGGCATTTGTCGGCGATTTAAAATACGGCCGCACCGTTCACTCACTGACTCAAGCACTGGCGAAGTTCAATAACATCCGCTTCTACTTTGTCGCTCCAGACGCATTGGCGATGCCAGAGTACATCTGCGAAGAACTCGATGAAGCTGGCATTGAATACAGCCTACACACAGAGATGGAAGCGGTAATTCCTGAGCTCGATATTCTTTACATGACTCGCGTTCAAAAAGAGCGTTTCGACGAGTCTGAATATGCGCACATCAAGTCAGCTTACATTCTGACGGCGGCTCTATTGGAAGGCGCGCGTGAAAATCTAAAAGTACTGCACCCGCTACCTCGTGTTGATGAAATCACGACAGACGTAGATAAAACCCCACACGCGTACTACTTCCAGCAGGCACAAAATGGCGTGTACGCTCGCCAAGCGCTGTTGGCTTTGGTTCTAAACGAAACACTGTAATCGAGGAGATAAAAACATGGCTAAAGAAACTCAATTGCAGGTAGAAGCAATCAAAAACGGCACCGTCATCGACCACATTCCAGCACAAATTGGTATCAAAGTGCTGAAATTGTTCGATATGCACAATTCTTCTCAACGTGTAACGATTGGTCTCAACTTGCCATCTTCAGCTCAGGGTCACAAAGACTTGCTGAAGATTGAGAACGTGTTCATCAATGAAGAACAAGCAAGCAAACTGGCGCTGTACGCACCGCACGCAACGGTAAACCAAATCGAAAACTACGAAGTCGTGAAAAAACTGGCTCTAGAGTTGCCAGAGAAAATCAACAACGTGTTTGAGTGTCCAAACTCAAACTGTATCTCTCACAACGAGCCAGTAGAAAGCAGTTTTAAAGTTTTCGAGAAGAAAGAAGAGATTCGTTTGAAGTGCAAATACTGTGAGAAAGTATTCTCACGTGAGATTGTGACTGAGCGATAATCTCGCCAACGTCCCGAACTCTCATACGCATGAAATACCCTGTCTTGGCAGGGTATTTTGCTCTTTACCTGCCGCAGGTTTAAAGGCAAACTGATTACCTTCAAGCATATTAATAAGGCTTGGGTATACTCTTTCTTCCCCTAAAACAGATGGAAAAAATCAAATGACGAAAGTACTTCACACTGAGTCTGCACCAGCAGCAATCGGTCCTTACGTTCAAGGCGTAGATCTAGGCAACATGGTTCTAACTTCTGGTCAAATTCCAGTAAACCCAGCGACAGGTGAAGTGTCTGCTGACATCGCAGAACAAGCTCGTCAATCTCTAGACAATGTGAAAGCGGTTGTAGAAGCATCTGGTCTTAAAGTGTCAGACATCGTAAAAATGACGGTTTTCGTTAAAGATCTAAATGACTTCGGTACAGTAAACGAAGTGTACGGCAAATTCTTTGATGAGCACGAAGTAGCAAACTACCCTGCTCGCTCTTGTGTTGAAGTTGCACGTCTACCAAAAGACGTAGGTATCGAAATTGAAGCAATCGCGGTTCGCAAATAATTGCGATATCAGATTGAATGAATAAAAAATGGGTAGCCTTAGCTACCCATTTTTGTATTCGGTGTTTAACCCGTTTAAGCGGCGTTACGCTGTTTTACTTCTTCATCCAGCTCTTCTAGCTTTTCCTTCATCTGCTCGCGGCATACATTTGCGAGTTCACGGATGCCATCTTTACCGTAACCTTCAGTGCTCACCGGTGGCAACATTTCAACAATCACATGACCATTGTTCCAGCGGTTAAGTTTAATGTGGTCAGTGGAGCTACATACGATTGGAATAATTGGCACTTCAGCACCGATTGCCGCATGGAACGCACCCGTTTTAAACGGCAGCAAACCACGACCACGTGAGCGTGTACCTTCTGGGAACATCCAAACCGACACATCACTTTCTTTCATGCTGTTAACCACTTGGTCGATCGTACCTTTCGCTTTTGAACGGTTTGCACGGTCAATCAGAATATTGCCCGTCAACCAGTAAAGCTGACCAAACAGTGGCATCCACGCTAGACTTTTCTTACCGACGGTCACCACTTTCGGAGTCACTGCCGCAGACACAGTAAACATGTCCCAGTTGTTTTGGTGGTTAGCGATGTAAACGTGCTGACCACGAGAGTACGCATCTTCAGGAATACGTAATTCTAGCTTTACCCCAAATACGCGAGACATCTTGGCAAACAAGCGGCCAAATGTGAAAACGTGTTTAGGGTTTCGAGGGCTTAATAGGCAGTAACCACAACCACCAATAAACATCACAATTGCGAAAATTGCGACAGCAAATACACGTAACAGTGCAATCATTCTTGTTCTCCAGGAACCGGCTTTTGCCAGATACAGCTATTAATATCGCTTTTTACATAGTCAGAAACTATGACAGAAAGCGCGATATAAAAAAGCCGAAACCTGAGTTTCGGCTCTCTTCATATCCAAGTCACCTGCTGTGCAGTTTAACTTGACTAGCTCACTCGCTCAATATTTGCGCCGAGTGCAGCCAGTTTATTTTCAATTTTGTCATAACCGCGATCGATGTGATAAATACGATCTACGATGGTTTCGCCTTTCGCGATACAACCAGCAATCACCAAACTTGCCGAAGCACGTAGATCCGTTGCCATCACTTGTGCACCACTTAGAGATTCAACGTCACCACAAATAACCGTATTACCTTCAATCTCCGCTTTCGCACCCATACGCATCAGCTCAGGCACGTGCATAAAGCGGTTTTCAAAGATAGTTTCAGTGATCACGCCGCCGCCTTTCGCCATCATGTTCAGCAGAGTAAATTGCGCTTGCATGTCTGTCGGGAAACCAGGGTGAGGCGCAGTGCGAATACTTACTGCTTTTAACTCACGGTCTGTCATATCAACAGAGATCCAGTCTTCGCCTGTCTCCACCAATGCGCCCGCTTCTTCTAGCTTCGCGAGAACCGCTTCAAGCAAGTGACCGTTGGTATTACGACAAACCACTTTACCGCCAGATACCGCTGCAGCTACTAGGAATGTCCCCGTTTCAATACGGTCTGCTACGACACTGTGCTTGCCGCCACCTAAGCGCTCAACACCTTCGATAGTGATGGTGTCTGTACCCGCGCCAGAGATTTTCGCGCCAAGTTTATTTAGGAAATCCGCCGTATCGACGATTTCAGGTTCGCGCGCTGCGTTGTCTAACGTTGTGGTACCTTCAGCCAGAGCTGCTGCACACATGATGGTAATGGTCGCGCCAACGCTCACTTTGTCCATCACGATGTGCGCGCCTTTCAGACGACCATCAACTTCAGCTTTCACGTAACCATCTTCAAGTGTGATGGTTGCGCCTAGTTGTTCCAGGCCAGTAATGTGCAAGTCAACTGGACGTGCGCCGATAGCACAACCACCAGGTAGAGAAACTTGACCTTGACCAAAACGAGCCACAAGTGGGCCTAACGCCCAGATAGAAGCACGCATGGTTTTAACTAAATCATAAGGAGCGCAATATTCATTGATGCTGCTTGGATCGACGTGAACAGAACCGTTACGGCTTACTTTAGCGCCAAGGCGTTTTAGTAGCTCCATGGTTGTGTCGATATCGCGAAGATGTGGTACGTTTGCCACTTCTACAGGCTCTTCAGCCAAGATAGACGCAAATAAAATAGGCAGTGCTGCGTTTTTTGCACCAGAAATGGTCACTTCACCAACTAGTGGTTTATCTGACCCAATAACTCGAAACTTTTCCATCAATAAACCTTAAAGCGACATCAGTTTCTTATCACGAGCCCACTCTTCCGGTGTGAACGCTTTGATCGATAATGCGTGAATGTCGTTACGCTGGATGTATTCCATCAGAGGACCATAAATCAATTGCTGCTTCTTAACGCGGCTCATTCCCTCGAAACAAGCATCAACAGCAACCACTTCATAGTGGCTACCTTCACCTTTTACATGCACTTCTTGAAGGTTTAGTGCTTCTTCTAATAACTGTTGTACTTTTGCGCTGTCCACAATTTACCCCTGATAATTCTTTATGTGTTTGGCCACTAAAGATTCAACGTTGCTAAGTTGAAACAAAGTGCGCAGTTGCGCCGGCACGAAACTGAGCATTATATGACAGTTTTGCTTTTTTGCATGCTCTAATAAGTGGATTAACATCACCATTCCTGCAGAGTCGACTCGTTCGATCTCTTCTAGTGAGCATTCCAGTTCTTTTTGCGACGGTTTCCACTGCTGGGCAAAGGCCCACAATGACGGCACTGAGTCTCTATCCAGCGCCCCCGTTAGTGTTAACGTATCTTGTTGCAACTGCCACTGTGCGTGAGACTGAGCCATTACTTTTTCGCCTCAAAGCGAATTGGCTCCGCTGCAAGTTTTTCAAGGTCTTGCGCTACCGCAAGAATACCGTCTTGGCGAATTTTGGTGTTCCACTCAGATTGCTTGCTTGAAAGTAAACTAATGCCTTCTGCAACCATGTCGAACGCTTCCCATTCGTCAGTTTTGTTGTCTTTACGCAGTTTAAATTCTAGTTTGATGTTTGGACGAGGCGCATCAATGATCTCAACTTTGATGCTGGTAATACGCTTAGAGTCGTCTAATTTCGGCTCTGGACCAAACTCAATTTGTTGATCGCTGTATTGCGTCAAGACTTGTGCGTAAGACGCAATCAAGTAAGCACGGAACGCATCGACAAACTCTAGCACGTCTTCACGTTTTGCCCCTTTCAAGTTAGGGCCAAGCAGTTTTAGTGCTGCGTAACGGTCGTTGACGTAAGGCATCAGCTCTTGCTCAACAATCACCTTTAATAGATTAGGATCTTGTTTGATTTTTGGCTGTTCTGCTTTTAGTCGGGCAAATGTCACTTCAGCCACTTGCTTCATCATTTGATATGGCTGAGTTTTATCCACTTCTGCCGCGCCAACACCAAAAGCGGTAAGCACCACTGAAAATGAAAGTAATAGTCTAGCTAACATAGTTATTCCTTACTTGAGCCGTCTGAACCACCAACGCTGTAAAGTACCTGACCAATTAAGTCTTCAAGCACTAACGCAGATTTAGTGTCTTCGATGGTATCTCCGTCTACCAGCATAGCTTCGTCATCAAAAACAAACCCTGGTACTAAACCAATGTACTGCTCACCGATCAACCCTGACGTCAGAATTTGTACGCTGGATGTTTCTGGAAATTGATTGTACTGGCTGTTAATGGACAAGCTGACCACTGGCAATAAGTTATCTGGATTCAGAGTAATGTTACTTACACGACCGATAACCACGCCTCCAACTTTCACCGGAGAGCGTACTTTCAAGCTGCCAATATTATCGAACTCGGCTTTGAGGGTGTAAGTATCACCAGAGCCAATGCTTTTTACGTCAGCAACTTGAAAAATCATCACAAGAATCGCGCAAATTCCCGCTAATACAAAGCTGCCAACCCATAATTCTGTTTTACGTGTTTGTTGCATGATTAATTCCCAAACATCAATGCGGTCAGTACAAAGTCTAGTCCCAGTACTGCTAAAGAAGAATGCACAACAGTGCGCGTAGTTGCTCGGCTGATCCCTTCCGAGGTAGGAATCGCATCGTAGCCATTAAATAGAGCAATCCAAGTTACCGTAATGGCAAACACAAAGCATTTGATCATGCTGTTGCCGATATCTTGTCCCAACTCAACAGAAGATTGCATGGCTGCCCAAAAGCTGCCGTGATCCACACCTTTCCAATCGACACCAACGAGCTGCGCCCCCCAGATGCCAACAGCCATGAAGATCATCGCAAGTAGTGGCATTGAGATAGCCCCAGCCCAAAAACGTGGTGCAATCACTCGTTTCAGTGGGTCAACTGCCATCATTTCTAAGCTTGAAAGCTGCTCAGTAGCTTTCATCAAACCAATTTCTGCCGTCAGCGCAGAGCCTGCACGTCCAGCGAAAAGAAGCGCAGTAACCACCGGCCCAAGTTCACGCAGTAGTGACAACGCGACCATCTGACCAAGACTGCCTTCCGCGCCGTAATCCACCAGCACTACATAGCCTTGCAAGCTAAGAACCATGCCGATGAACAAACCGGAGACTACGATGATAGCCAGTGATTGCACGCCAACGGAATACAACTGTTTGATGAGTAGAGGAAAACTTTTAGAGGGTTGAGGCTTAGAGAAGATAGCGCCAACAAGCATCAAGGTTGCACGGCCAAAAGCTTCACAGATGGCGAGCGTGCGTCTTCCTAATGAAGCGACAAATTGAATAAAGCTAGCGACCATCAAATAGATCCTTTTCGATACTTTGCGCAGGAAAACGAAACGGCACAGGGCCATCTGCATCACCTTGTAAGAACTGCTGCACTCGCGGGTCTGGGTTTTGACTCAACTCCTCTGGCGTGCCAAACGCGATGATCTTGCCATCTGCTAGTAGGTAAACCCAATCAGCAATACTCATGACCTCCGGTACATCGTGTGATACCACAATAGACGTAAGGCCTAGAGCTTGGTTTAAGTCTTTGATCAACTCAACCAAAACACCCATGGTAATTGGATCTTGTCCCACAAATGGTTCATCGAACATGATTAAATCAGGGTCAAGTGCGATGGCACGAGCCAATGCGGCACGCCTCGCCATACCGCCCGAAAGCTCACTTGGCATTAATTGCGCGGCTCCGCGCAGGCCAACCGCTTCGAGCTTAAGCAGTACCATAGTACGAATCAAATCTTCTGAAAGATTGGTGTGTTCACGCAGTGGAAAGGCCACATTGTCAAACACATTCAAATCCGTGAACAGAGCTCCGGATTGAAACAGCATGCTCATTTTCTTACGAGCGTTGTAGAGTTTTTTGCGAGAAAGAGTCGGAATGTTGTCACCATCAAACCAAATCTCTCCTTGTTCGGGATACAACTGACCGCCAATTAAACGGAGCAGTGTCGTTTTACCGATTCCCGATGGTCCCATAATCGCCGTCACTTTACCTTCAGGAACATGCAGATCAATACCATCAAAGATCGTGCGATTTCCTCGTGAAAAAGTGAGGTTGTTCACGGTGACTAAATCGTTGTTCGACATATCATCTCTTCTACTGTCAGAGCATTAACGCTCGCAGAGTTGTCAAGTCAATCCACTTCCGAATAGCGCTAAGGGTTCCCTTATCGCCACTTCGGTACATTTATTAGGCTGCAATCATAAGCACATTGGCTTGGAATTTAAAGCACTGTTCGATTAAATAAAGCCGACCAAATTCGAGCTATTCTCCATAAATTATGGCCTGATCGTCACCAAGTGTTTAAATCCTAGACCAGAATCATCACTTTATTTGCAATGATTGAATGAGTGACAATTACATACATTTTCGTTACTAACCTTTAATTTATTCGTTGTTTATCTTCCATTTTAAGCTGCAAAAGGTCAAAATTAGCGGTTACTCATTTCACTCATTTAATACTTAGGAATTCTCATGCTCGAAGCCGTAGCGTTGCTTATCGTCGGTCTTGTTTTACTTGTTTGGAGCGCAGATAAACTTGTTTTTGGTTCTGCAGCTATAGCCCGCAACGTCGGTATTTCACCTTTAGTGATCGGTATGACCATTCTTGCAATGGGCTCATCAGCACCAGAAATGATGGTGTCAGCAACAGCCGCTTGGGACGGTAAAACCGATACCGCTGTCGGTAACGTTTTGGGTTCAAACATTGCTAACATTGCCCTAATCCTAGGTATTACTGCGCTGATCAAACCTCTTTCTATTAGTTCTGCAGTTATCCGTCGCGAATTACCATTAATGATCGCGGTAACTGTGTTAGCTGGGATTTTACTGTGGAACAGCCACCTTGGTTTTTATGAAGGTGTCTTACTATTTGTTCTGTTTGGTGCTTTTTTATTTGCTATGTTGCAAATTAGCCGCAAAGAACAAAAATCTGGCGATGCGTTTCTTGAAGATCAAGAATCAGAAATCCCACAAGGCGTTAGCAACCCTAAGGCCATCATGTGGGTGGTTATCGGTTTAATATTGCTTCCTTTGGCAGCAAGCCTGCTGGTCGACAATGCGGTTATTATTGCTAAGCATTTCGGCATGAGCGACCTAGTGATCGGTCTGACAATTATTGCCATCGGTACGAGTCTTCCTGAGCTTGCAGCATCACTTGCTGGTGTATTGAAAGGCGAAGACGACATGGCAGTTGGTAACATCATCGGCTCGAACGTTTTCAATATTTTGGCGGTAATGGGCCTTCCTGGCATCATTAACCCATCCACACTAAGTGAATACGCAATGGGACGTGACTTTTGGGTCATGCTTGGCGTGTCACTGTTGTTAGTAGCAATGTGTTTAGGTAAATCACGCAGCATCAACCGCCTCGAAGGGGCGATTCTGTTTACGTGTTTCTTGGGTTACCAAGTGTACCTATTTGCCAACATGGCCGCTTAATCCCCATTAATAAGTAGAGACAAATTGGAGCCCTGATATGTCCAATCCATTTGATTTTCGCGCTGCAGCTAAACAAGTTCTAGATATCGAAGTCTCGGCTCTGCAAGAGCTAGACAAATACTTTGATGAGCAGTTTGAACAAGCTTGCGAATTGATCCTTTCCAATAGCGGCAAAGTTGTCGTGATGGGTATGGGCAAATCAGGCCACATTGGCAATAAGATTGCAGCAACGCTTGCCAGCACAGGTACATCAGCGTTTTTCGTTCACCCGGGTGAAGCAGCGCATGGTGACTTGGGTATGATCAGCGCGGGTGACATTGTTATCGCTATTTCTAACTCTGGCGAGTCCCATGAAATCTTGTCTCTCTTCCCTGTTCTAAAGCGTTTAAACATTAAAATCATTAGCATGACGGGCAAGCCAGAATCCAACATGGCAAAACTGGCTGACTTGCACTTGCAAATCACTGTCCCTCAAGAAGCTTGTCCACTTGGCCTTGCACCAACCAGCAGTACCACAGCAACTTTAGTAATGGGCGATGCGCTAGCAGTTGCCCTACTTCAAGCGCGTGGATTCTCAGCAGAAGACTTCGCTCTCTCACATCCTGGTGGTGCTTTAGGAAGAAAATTGCTACTTAAGCTGTCTGATATTATGCACTTCGGAAATGCATTACCGAAAGTGTCTCCAGATGCGTTGATTCGCGATGCACTTTTGGAGATTTCAGAGAAAGGTTTGGGAATGACCGCAATCGTGGACGAGCACGATGCTATGCTTGGTATATTCACCGATGGTGACTTACGCCGCACTTTGGATAAGCGCATTGATATTCATACCACGGCTATTGGTGAAGTCATGACGAAAAATCCAACCACGGCACATCCAGAAATGTTAGCAGTGGAAGGATTGAACTTAATGCAGAACAAAAACATCAACGCACTCATCCTATGCAAAGAAGATAAAATCGTTGGCGCATTAAATATGCATGATTTACTAAAAGCTGGTGTGATGTAATATCGGCAACACGAAACATTCAAACGATTGATTACACAGATTAAGGCAATAGTCAGGGAAGTACTGAGCTAAACAAAAGGCCTTTAATATATGAGTTTTACTCGCCTTATTTATTTGCTCTTGGTTTTCGTCGTCGCATGGTGTGGTTATTACCTGCTCACACCAAAAGGTAACGATGCAATTCAAGTAGCCCCAGACACCGAACTGCCATTGTTCAGTGGAACTGGTTTAGAAAACATCACCTATGGTGAAGATGGTGTACGTAGTTACATCATCCGCTCCAACAACTTAGATTACTATGCTAAGAGTGGAGAAACGATTTTTAACAGCCCTACCTTGATGGTTTACCGAGAAGGTAGCGTCGTCGAGTGGAAGGTAACAGCCACAAGAGCTGTTTTAGATGAAGACCAAGTGCTGACTTTGTACGACAAAGTCTTAATGCAAAACCTATTACCGGGCGCCAGTTTCGATACGATGGCGACCGATAAGTTGGTCATCAATCTAACCAATCGTGATTTTAAAGCCGATCAACAAGTAATGTTGGTTGGACCGCAATTTGAAACTACTGGAGGCGCGATGCAAGGAAACTTAAAACAGCACACCGCGACTCTAACGAATGAAGTTCAAGGTCGATATGAAACCGTTACACCTTAGTCTGCTGGCACTAGTATTAGCAGCGCCTCAAGCGTTTGCACTTAAGTCGGATACTCAACAGCCGGTTTACATTAACTCTGACACCCAACAGGTGGATATGAAGAGTAACCAGGTCATTTTTAAAGGTGATGTCTCGCTTAAGCAAGGCAGCATCAATATCGATGCAGATAGAATTGTCGTCACTCGCGATCCAAAAACGGAAGCAATCAAACAAATTCAAGCATTTGGTAAGCCTGCGACATTTTCGCAGCTGATGGACGATGGTAAAACGTTAAGTGGTCAAGCAACCGAGCTCGATTACCGCATCTCAACTGACGAACTGACCATGAAAGGCCAAGCGCAGCTCGCTCAAGATGGTAACACCATCAAAGGCTCATCAATTCGTTACCAAATCGGTCAACAGAAGTTGGTGGCTGACAGCTCTAAAAACGAGCGTGTAACCACGATTTTGCAACCAAATCAGATAGAGAACTAATATGGCGGTACTGAGTGCAAAAAATCTCGCAAAGAGCTACAAAAAGCGCAAAGTCGTCACCGATGTTAGCTTAGAAGTAGAGTCTGGTCAGATTGTGGGCTTACTTGGTCCTAACGGTGCCGGTAAAACCACCTCGTTTTACATGATTGTTGGTCTGGTGCCTCGTGATGAAGGCACCATCACCATTGACGACAAAGACATCAGTATTTTGCCAATGCACAGCCGCTCTCGCATGGGTATTGGCTATCTACCGCAGGAAGCGTCGATTTTCCGCAAACTGTCCGTGGAAGATAACATCATGGCCGTATTGGAAACTCGCCAAGAAATGACCCGCGAAGAGCGTCAGGACAAGCTGGAAGATTTGTTGGAAGAATTCCACATACAGCACATAAGAACCAGTGCGGGTATGGCACTATCGGGTGGTGAACGTCGCCGAGTCGAAATCGCTCGAGCTCTTGCGGCAAACCCACAATTCATTTTGTTGGATGAACCTTTCGCAGGTGTCGACCCTATTTCGGTTAATGACATCAAGAAAATCATCGAGCACCTACGCGATCGTGGCCTTGGTGTATTAATCACAGACCATAACGTACGTGAAACACTGGACGTATGTGAAAAAGCCTATATCGTAAGCCAAGGGCACCTCATTGCATCGGGAACTCCGGAAGAAGTTCTGAACAATGAACAGGTGAAACAAGTTTATCTCGGCGAACAATTCCGTCTATGATTACATTAGGAACGGTAAGATTCTGAGCATTACAAGGTAAGTAACACTGAATGAAACCTTCATTACAACTCAAGCTAGGTCAACAGTTAGCCATGACGCCACAGTTGCAACAAGCGATTCGCTTGCTGCAGTTGTCGACTCTCGATCTTCAACAAGAAATCCAAGAAGCACTGGACTCAAACCCGCTATTGGAAGTTGAAGAAGGCCACGAAGAACCTCAAGCAAATGGTGAAGACAAATCAGCACTCGAAACTGCTGACAACAGTGCCAACGAGCCAACAGAAATCGAAGTTCCTGATAGTTCTGACGTCATCGAAAAGTCCGAAATCAGCTCAGAGCTTGAAATCGACACAACTTGGGATGATGTCTACAGCGCAAATACGGGCAGTACCGGTTTAGCGTTAGACGATGATATGCCGGTCTACCAAGGCGAAACCACAGAATCGCTACACGATTACTTAATGTGGCAACTCGACTTAACGCCTTTCAGTGAAACCGACCGTACGATTGCCATTGCCATCATTGATGCGATTGACGATTACGGCTATCTGACCCTATCTCCTGAAGATATTCACGAAAGCTTCGACAACGAAGATATTGAGTTGGATGAGGTCGAAGCCGTGCGCAAACGCATCCAACAGTTTGATCCGCTTGGTGTGGCATCGCGGAACCTGCAAGAATGCTTACTCCTGCAACTTGCAACCTTCCCAGAAGACACGCCTTGGCTTGCAGAAGCCAAAATGATTCTTGCCGATCACATCGATCACCTTGGTAATCGCGATTACAAACTGGTCATCAAAGAAACTAAGCTAAAAGAAGCGGATCTACGCGAAGTACTAAAACTGATCCAACAGTTAGATCCTCGTCCGGGCAGCCGCATTACCCCAGACGACACAGAATACGTCATTCCGGACGTATCGGTATTTAAAGATCATGGGAAATGGACCGTTTCCATCAACCCTGACAGCATTCCAAAGTTAAAAGTTAACCAACAATACGCTCAATTAGGCAAAGGCAACAGTGCGGATAGCCAGTACATTCGCAGCAATTTGCAAGAGGCAAAATGGTTAATTAAGAGCTTAGAGAGCAGAAACGAGACGCTACTCAAAGTTGCAAGATGTATTGTTGAACATCAACAAGATTTCTTCGAGTATGGTGAAGAAGCCATGAAGCCAATGGTACTCAATGATGTAGCCTTGGCGGTGGACATGCATGAATCCACAATATCTCGTGTTACGACACAAAAGTTCATGCATACGCCACGTGGCATTTTTGAATTGAAGTACTTCTTCTCCAGCCACGTCAGTACAGACAATGGCGGAGAATGTTCGTCAACAGCAATCCGCGCACTCATTAAGAAACTGGTCGCGGCAGAGAATACTGCTAAACCACTTAGTGACAGTAAGATTGCTGCTCTTCTGGCTGACCAAGGGATTCAGGTCGCAAGACGTACGATAGCTAAATATCGAGAATCCTTGGGTATTGCCCCTTCAAGTCAGCGTAAACGCCTACTTTAAGGCACTAACTGAAAAGGAAAGTCTATGCAAATCAATATTCAAGGCCATCACGTTGATCTTACCGATTCAATGCAAGACTATGTTCAATCTAAGTTTCAGAAGCTCGAAAGGTTCTTCGACCATATCAATCAAGTACAAGTTGTACTTAAAGTTGAAAAAATTAACCAAATCGCGGAAGCTACACTCCACGTAAATCATGGCGAAATCCACGCATCAGCCGATGACGAGAATATGTATGCCGCGATCGATTCGCTGGTAGATAAATTGGTTCGCCAACTTAATAAGCACAAAGAAAAATTAAACAGTCATTAATCATGCAACTGAGCGAAATACTGTCATTGGACTGCACGAAAAGTGCAGTCCACTGTACGAGTAAAAAACGCGCCCTCGAAATGATCAGCCAAATCGTCGCTGAACACACGGGCCAAGATTCTACCGAGCTGTTTGAGTGCATGCTCAACAGAGAGAAAATGGGCAGTACTGGTATCGGAAACGGTATTGCAATCCCACACGCACGAATGCAATCTAGCGACAAAGCCATTGCGGTACTTCTGCAATGCGATGAAGCAATTGAATTTGATGCGATTGACAATCGACCTGTCGACCTTTTGTTTGCACTCCTTGTACCAGAAGAACAGTGCAAAGAGCACCTCAAGACTCTATCCTCTATGGCAGAACGTCTGAGCGACAAGCAAGTACTGAAATTGCTACGCAATGCTCAGAGTGATGAAGAACTCTACGACATCATGATTCACCAATAAGCAGGACGATCACCATGCGATTAATTGTTGTTAGCGGGCACTCTGGTGCAGGCAAAAGTATTGCGTTGCGCGTGCTAGAGGACTTAGGGTACTACTGTGTCGACAACCTACCAGTAAACCTATTGGATGCGTTTGTACATTCCATCGCTGACAGCAAGCAAAATGTTGCGGTGAGCATTGATATCCGCAACATCCCAAAAAAGCTCAAAGAACTGACTGGCACGTTAGAGCAGCTAAAAACTGAACTCGATGTAACCGTACTTTTCTTAGACGCCAATAAGGAAACCTTGCTCAAACGCTACAGCGAAACTCGTCGCATTCATCCGCTATCATTAGGCGGCCAGTCGCTATCGCTCGATCAAGCTATCGAGCGAGAAAAAGAGATCCTGACACCACTAAAAGCGCATGCGGATTTAATCCTCAACAGTAGCGGTCAGTCTTTGCATGAACTGAGTGAAACAGTTCGCATGCGAGTAGAAGGACGTGATCGCAAAGGCTTGGTGATGGTGTTTGAATCATTCGGCTTTAAATACGGCCTTCCGTCTGATGCGGATTACGTATTTGATGTGCGATTCCTACCGAACCCGCACTGGGAACCTGCACTGCGCCCACTGACGGGGTTAGATGCTCCTATCGCTGCGTTTTTGGAACAGCACCAGTCGGTATTGAGCCTCAAGTACCAGATAGAAAGTTTTATTGAAACTTGGCTACCTTTGCTAGAAAAAAATAATCGCAGCTATCTCACCGTAGCCATTGGCTGTACTGGCGGCAAGCACCGCTCAGTGTATTTAACCCAACAGATTGGCGAGTACTTTGCGGATAAAGGGCATCAAGTTCAGATTCGTCACACCTCGCTCGAGAAAAATGCTAAGGAGTAGCAGTGGAGTTAAGTCGTAAAGTATTGATTCAAAATCGTCTTGGGTTACACGCGCGCGCCGCAGTTAAGTTGGTAGAACTTGCGCAAAGCTTTGATGCTGTAGTAACCATCGACAACGAAGAAGACAAAACCGCCACTGCAGACAGCGTGATGGGGCTGCTGATGTTGGAATCGGCTCAAGGACAATACGTAACGATTCATGCCACAGGCGATCAAGCAGAGTTGGCACTCGACGCTGTATGTCATCTGATTGAAGACAAGTTTGACGAAGGCGAGTAATTTACTCGCTTTTGTAGTTCCAATCTCTGGCCTCCAAACTGAATAGAGCGCAATCCCCTTTCCTAGCTAAAAAGTACAGCGATATCTCTCCCAAATCTTTGCGACAGCTCTGGTCACTCAGCAAATAATTTTGTCCTGTTTCACAAGTTGTTATTAAAAGGTGCCTAGAATTAAGTTATTATTCAAAGCATTGTAAATATCAGGAATTGGGAGGAACGAATGGCAGAGCAAATAGAATTCGACCAAGCTCACCAAGCCCTCCAAGAAGTCACAGAAGCGCTGGAAAACGGCCGCTTCGTCCATGTTCGTCGTCAACTGCAGGACATGGAACCTGAGGATATTGCTCACCTTTTAGAAGCATCCCCACGTAAAAGCCGTGAAGTTCTTTGGCAACTTACCGACCCCGAAGATTACGGTGAAATTCTTGACGAACTAAACGAAGACGTTAAAGACAGTCTCGTATCAAAAATGGCTCCCGAAGACCTTGCAGAGGCGACGGAAGGCATGGATACCGATGACGTTGCGTACGTCCTACGTAGTTTGCCAGATGATCTTTCCCGTGAAGTTCTCTCCCAAATGGATTCAGCAGATCGTGCTCGCGTCGAGACGGCACTGTCTTATCCTGAAGACACCGCTGGTGGGTTGATGAACACCGACGTTATCACGATTCGTGGTGACGTTGATGTCGACGTAGTCCTGCGTTATCTGCGTATGAAGGGCGAACTGCCTGAAGCCACCGATGCACTCTACGTGATTGATGACGAAAGCAAACTGATTGGCGAACTCCCAATCACGACACTTATTACGACCCAACCCGACGTAAAAATTATCGACGTCATGGAAGATGCTGACGATGCGATTACCGTTGATACCAGTGACTCTGACGTTGCTAGCCTGTTTGAACGTCGTAATTGGGTGTCAGCGCCCGTAGTGGATGAAAACCAGCACCTTGTTGGTCGTATCACCATTGATGACGTGGTTGACGTTATTCGTGAAGATGCCGAACACTCAATGATGAGTATGGCGGGTATGGACGATGACGAAGATACCTTCGCTCCCGTCTTCAAATCCGCGCGTAAACGAAGTGTTTGGCTCGGAGCCAATGTCCTAGCTGCATTAGCTGCTGCTTCGGTTTCCAACATGTTTGAAGCCACGCTGGACCAAATGGCGGCAATTGCGGTCTTGATGACCATCGTGCCATCCATGGGTGGTGTTGCAGGTAACCAAACCGTTGCACTGGTTATTCGTGGCCTTGCTTTAGGTCATATCGGTGACTCGAACAAACGTGAACTGTTGATGAAAGAAGCCGCGATCGGTTTGCTTAACGGCATCATGTGGGCGTTGATCATCGGTGGTATCGTTGTGGTTTGGAAAGGCAACTGGATGCTCGGAGGTATCATCTCTGCCGCCATGTTGACCAACCTGTTCGTCGCCGGGGTTGCAGGGGTAACCATCCCTGTTCTTCTGAAGAAGATGAATATCGACCCTGCCCTTGCTGGCGGTATGGCACTGACGACTGTCACTGATGTGATTGGCTTGTCTGTTTTCCTCGGTCTCGCAACTTTGCTGATCTAAGCCAGTAGCCAACGATGAGCATTAAAAAAGCCTGATGAACACATCAGGCTTTTTGGTATTTACGCGCTAGTAACGGTTATTCACCTGCGACTTTCATTGTGTCGAGCAAGATAGAACCGGTTTGGATTTGTGAGCGTGTTTCAATATCACTACCAACTGCTACTATCTTCGTGAACATGTCTTTTAGATTACCGGCGATGGTAATTTCAGAGACTGGGTATTGGATTTCACCGTTCTCAACCCAGAAGCCTGCCGCACCGCGAGAGTAATCACCCGTTACCACGTTCACACCTTGGCCCATCACTTCTGTTACCAAAAGGCCTGTGCCTAATTCCTTCAGCATTTGCTCAAAGTTTTGGCCTGTCGACTTCACGTACCAGTTGTGAATACCACCAGCGTGACCGGTTGGATCCATCTTCATCTTGCGTGCGGCATAACTGGTCAGTAGATAGGTCGCCAACACACCATCGGTAATGATTTCACGATCTTGCGTATAAACGCCTTCACTATCGAATGGGCTGGAAGCCAAACCGCGCAATACATGCGGACGCTCTGAAATATTGAACCATTCAGGCAAGACTTGTTTACCCAAGTGATCCAGTAAGAAAGAAGATTTGCGGTACAGGTTGCCACCGCTGATCGCCATCACTAGGTGACCAATCAAGCCAGTTGCCACATCTGCCGCAAACATAATTGGGTATTGGCCCGTTTTCAATCGTTGAGCATCCAGTCGGCTGACAGTATTTTCCGCCGCTTTGCGGCCGACGGTTTCTGGCGTCCACAAATCATCACGATGGCGGGCAACGGTATAGCTGTAGTCACGTTCCATTTCGCCATTTTTGCCTACGCCAATAACGCAGCAGCTTGTGCTGTGGCGGCTAGACGCGTAGCTTGCTAACAAACCATGGCTGTTTCCGTACACTTTGACGCCGTAGTGGCTATCGTAGCTTGCACCGTCACTTTGCTTGATTGCATCGCTGTAGCTTAGCGCTTCTTTCTCAGCGGCAATCGCCACTTGTGCTGCGTAGTCTGGGTCTGGAGAGTCTGGGTGGAAAAGGTCAAGATCTGGCACCTCTTTCACCATAAATTCTTTCGGCGCTGGGCCTGCGAACGGGTCTTCAGATGTGTAATGAGCGATATCAAGCGCGGCATTCACTGTCTGTTCAATCGCCGCTTCACTCAAATCAGATGTGGAAGCGCTGCCCTTACGTTGGCCTCGGTAAACGGTAATGCCAAGCGCACCATCACTGTTGAACTCGACATTTTCTACATCACCCATTCGAGTGGAAACACTCAAACCTGTGCTTTTAGTAATTGCGACTTCTGCTGCATCCGACTTCGCCGACGCGAGCTCCAATGCTCGTGCCACGGCTTGCTCTAGCTCGGTACGTTGCTCAGCAACCTGCTGTTTAATATCCATTGTCTTTCACATCTTGTATTCAATACGCAATAGAATAACAAGAATTTCGCTTTCTCCCCACGATTCTTGTTAAAATAGTCATAATATTAATCAAAACACAGGCAACTGAAATGGCACGTAAGAATCAAAAAGCGCCATGGGAACCAGAAGAAGAGATCATCTGGGTAAGTAAATCCGAGATGAAGCGAGACATGGAAGAGCTGCAAAAGCTTGGCGAAGAGCTTGTCGGCCTAAAGCCAGCAGTTCTCGAAAAGTTTCCATTGAGCGAAGACCTGCGAGAAGCAATTGCCGATGCACAGCGCTTTAAGAACGAAGCGCGTCGTCGTCAGCTACAACGTATCGGTAAATTGATGCGTTATGAAGACCCAGAACCAATCCAAGCGGCATTGGACAAAGTACGCAACAAACACTCACAAGCAACAGCAGCGCTGCATAAACTTGAAATGCTGCGTGATCGCGTTGTGGAAGAAGGCGACAAAGCCATTGATGACGTAATGGAGTTGTACCCAGAAGCGGATCGTCAGCGTCTACGCCAACTTGCACGCCAAGCAGCGAAAGAGAAAAAAGCCGGTAAACCAGCAAAATCTTACCGTGAAATTTTCCAAATCCTGAAAGCGTTAAACGAAGAAGAAATCTAATCTTCCTTCGTAAACCATAAAGACAAAGCAGACCACTAGGTCTGCTTTTTTAATGCGGATAATCAACGCCCATTAAGCGAGGCGATTGAGGAGGTCTCCGCGCTGAAACGCGTTAATGTTCTCAATCAGAATGTCGGCCAAGCGTTGAATCGACGAATCACTTCCCCACGCAACATGAGGCGTTAACAGCAAATTCGGTAAGTGAATATTAGCGATCAGAGGGTTGCTCTCATCGGCAGGCTCCTGAGTAAATACATCAAAACCCGCAGCTGCGATCTCACTCTGTTTTAGCGCATCCACCAATGCTTGCTCATCAACCAAACCGCCTCGACCGGTGTTGATTAGAATCGCGTTTGGTTTCATTTGCTGTAACTCGGCTTTGCCAATCAAATTCTGCGTATGCTCGTTAAGCGGACAGTGCAACGTCAACGCGTCAGAGTGTTTCAACACTTCCTCAAATGGCATATAACCTGGTCGACATTCAGCCGCTCCTTTACGCTCCGCAAATAAAACCGTCATTCCTAGCGCTTGAGCCAGATTCGCCGTGGCTTGCCCCAATGCACCACTACCGACGACACCTAGTGTACTGCCGCCAACATCCCCGATGGAATGAGTAAAAAAGCAGAACTGCTTATTACGCTGCCATTCGCCAGCCGCAATATCTTGATGGTACCCAAACAAGTTTCGACGCAAAGCAAACAACATCGCGATCACATGCTCAGGCACAGATCGAGTGGCATAACCACGTACGTTCGCGACTGCAATGCCATGTTCAGCACAATAGCTCACGTCGACATTGTTAAACCCTGTCGCCGCAACGGCAATCATCTTGAGCTGAGGCAGCTGCGAAAGTACCGATTGATCCAACACCACTTTATTGCTGATGACGATATCGGCATCAGCTAAGCGCTCAACCACAAACTCAGGCGGTGTCAGTGCATACTCCATCCAATGATGAGGAAACTCAGGGCGCGGAACTTGAATGTGATTGGGAATGGTGGCGCGGTCGAGAAAGACCACTTTAGGCAGTGACATAACGGCTCCTTGTTCACTGCCTAATGAAATCTATTTATGGGCGTGGCAGTGTTTTGTAATCAGGTAATTTACGCTCTGGATCGAAATAGTCAAAGATCATCTCTTCGGCTTCCTGGTAAAAGTCACACGGAACAAAAATACTGCGGAGCCAGTGACTTTTCGGATGGTAGAAGCTCAGTTCAGAAGCGTGCAGTTCCAAACGCTCAGAGAAGGCTTTGGCTTCTTCGGTAGCATAGAACTCATCACCAACAATAGGGTGACCCAACGCTTGCATGTGCACACGCAATTGATGTGAGCGGCCAGTAATAGGCAGTAAACGTACGATGGTCGTCTTTGTGCCGTCTTCATGTTCTTCTCGCTTCGCGACTTGGAAGAGAGTTTTTGATGGCTTACCATCTTCAAAACACACTTTTTGCAGCGGACGGTTTGGCCAGTCACAGATCAATGGCAGATCGATTTCGCCCTCTTCCTGCTCGACATGACCCCAAACGCGTGCGTAGTAAATTTTATGCGTTAAGCGGAACTGGAACTGCTTTTTCAACGCACTTTCTGCTCGCTTGTTTTTAGCCAGTATCATCAATCCCGACGTCGACATATCTAAGCGATGCACGACTTGGATATCTGGGTACTCTTCCTGTAAACGACTCCACATGCTGTCATGGTGCTCTGCAAGACGTCCCGGAACTGACAACAAACCAGATGGCTTATTCACAGCCAAGATATGGTCGTCCTCAAAAACGATGTCGATCCAAGGATCAGTTGGTGGGTTGTACTCAAGCATTGCCATGGGTGGGATCTCTAGAAAATAAAAACGCCGCGATTATAACGAGGGCTCAGTCAAAACGCATTTTAATTTCGTGACCAATGAAAACACCAAAATCAACAGGGTTAATCAAGTCAATAAATTCGAAAAATAAAATAAAAACTGATTTGTAAATATAGTTTGACAAGTACTGCGGGAGTGATATTTATAGAGTGGTTACCCAAATAACTTTATTCCGTTCGGAAAAGCACCCCATAACATTAAATAAGGTTTCACGCCGTTTGGATTCCCGCGAACCGTTCTCGCGGGGGAAGGTTATGCCGCTATACACAACATCAAAGGACAATAAGAAATGGAATCCGCCGTACCAGATCAACCCCAATCCAGAATATCGCTATTTTTCCGCTCACTTGGCCCAGGCATCCTAATGGCTTCTGCGGCGGTGGGTGGCTCTCACCTTGTAGCCTCAACCAAAGCGGGTGCCATCTATGGCTGGCAACTTGCCGCACTCATCCTGCTCGTAAACCTGTTTAAATACCCATTTTTCCGAGCTGGCGTGCAATACACGATGGGCACAGGGCTTACGTTAGTCGAAGGCTACGCGAGACTGGGGCGCCCTTACCTTTGGTTGTTTCTGTTCTTAAGTGTGGTGTCGGCGGTGATCAACACCGCAGCATTGTTGATGTTTAGTGCGAGCCTGCTGGGTTACTTCATACCGTTTTCACTGTCGATGGCATCGTTGAGCATCATCGTTTTGGTCACGTGTTTGATCATTTTATTCGCCGGCCATTACAAAGCACTCGACACACTTTCGAAAGTGATCATGTCCGTGCTCACCATTGCAACTCTGCTTGCTGTTGTAATTGCGTTTGGTAACCCAGTGGAACCCGTCGCGAACTTTGAATCACCTTCCCCTTGGTCAATTGCGGCAATTGGTTTCATCGTGGTTACGATGGGGTGGATGCCAGCACCAATTGAGATTTCGTGTTTAACCTCAGCGTGGCTAAAGCGCCAGTCGAGTCAGCAAGAAGTAACACCTCGCTCTGCTCTGTTTGACTTCAACGTTGGCTACATCGGTACAGCCGTTTTGGCGCTAGTGTTTGTTTCGCTCGGTGCGTTAATGCTGCACGGTTCTGGAATTGAACTGAAGAGCTCCGGGGTAGGCTTCTCGCATCAGTTGGTTGGCTTGTACGCTTCGACCATCGGTGAATGGTCACGTTACTTAATCGCAGTGATCGCTTTCTTCTGTATTTTCGGCAGCACAATTACCGTTATTGACGGTTACTCGCGCGTAATTGCCGACTCACAACGCCTGTTGCGTTCTCAAGTGGAAACCGATCCAAAAGCAACGTCGGCGATTATGTTGGCGGTATCATTGCTGGCGCTGGGTATCGTCGTATTCTGGGCATCGGCACTGCTGCCTATGCTCGACTTCGCGATGGTTCTGGCGTTTATGACGACACCATTCTTCGCGCTACTGAACTACATCTTAGTGAGCAAAACGGACTTGCCGGAACCGCTGGCGGTGGGACGCAAACTGAAATGGCTATCGATTGCTGGGCTCATTTACTTGTTTGGCTTCTTAGCTTTGTTTATTTGGTGGAAGTGGTTGATGTAATCCGCAGGCAAACCGTAGATAAAGAAAAAGGTCTTCGATTGAAGACCTTTTTTAATGCGTTTAATGCGATTAGTTGTGGCTCACCACGATCAGACGGAGCGAATCGAGCTGCACTTGAGCTTGATTGATGTAACCCGTCAGCGCTTTGATTTGCGCTTCAATCGCTTCAATCTCTTCATCACGAATGTTTGGGTTCACCGCTTTCAAAGCTTGTAAACGCTCTAGCTCCGCATTCAAGCTTTGCTGCATATCTTGCTGCGCTTGCTTACGAACGGCTTCCACTTTCTCTTCAACCAGCACATCACCCGCTTCAATCAAACGGTGCACATCTTTTTGCACAGACGTCACCAGCTTGCTGCCAAGATGACGGTTTACTGGGCTAAGTTGACGGTTGAAACCTTCAAACTCCACTTGAGCCGATAGATCGTTACCACGCGAGTCCATCATCAGACGAATTGGCGTTTTCGGTAAGAAACGCGTGATACCGCTGCGTTTTGGTGCTTGCGCATCTACCGCGTAAATCAGTTCAAGCAGAATCGTACCAACTGGCAACGCCTTGTTTTTCAACAAAGATACCGCAGAAGTACCCACACCTTCACTCATCAGAAGATCGATACCACCTTGGATCATTGGATGTTCCCAACTGATGAAGTGCATGTCTTCACGAGAAAGCGCGGTATCGCGATCAAAAGTGATCGTCGCCCCTTCGTATGGCAAACCAGGGTAGCTTGGCACCATCATGTGCTCTGATGGCGTCACCACCAGTGCATTTTCGCCTTTGTCGTCTTGGTTCAAACCAATCGTATCAAACAGAGAAAGCGCAAACGTGACTAGGTTTGTATCACCATCAGTTGATTCAATTTTCTCAACGATTTGCTGAGCTTTTTCGCCGCCGTTAGAGTGCATTTCTAGCAAGCGGTCACGACCTTGCTCTAGTTGCGATTTCAATTCTTTGTTCAGCTTCGCTGATTCTTCGATGATCTCATCCAGAGTGCTGGTATCTCCTGACGCCAGAATCTCAATCAGAGCGTCTGAGTACTTGTCATAAACCGCGCGACCTGTCGGGCAGGTTTCTGCAAAGGCGTTCAGACCTTCATCGAACCAACGCGCAAGGATCGCTTGCGATGTACCTTTCAGGTAAGGAACATGAATGTCGATATCGCGGTTTTGACCGATACGGTCCAAACGACCAATACGTTGTTCAAGCAAGTCTGGGTTGAATGGCAAGTCGAACATCACCAATTGGTTGGCAAATTGGAAGTTACGACCTTCAGAACCGATTTCGCTACAGATCAGAACCTGTGCACCGCCTTCTTCTTGCGCAAAGTAAGCCGCAGCTTTGTCGCGCTCAAGAATTGACATGCCTTCGTGGAAGACCGTCGCACGGATGCCTTCGCGTTCACGCAGCGCTTGCTCCAATTGCAATGCCGTGCTCGCACGAGAAGCAATCACGAGAATCTTCTCGCCGCGTTTCTCTTTTACTTTTTCAAGTAGCCAGTTCACACGTGAGTCAAACTGCCACCAGCTTGCGTCATCGCCTTCAAATTCTTGGAAAATTTCTTCCGGGTACAAGTTCTTCATCGCACGCGCTTCAGAACTCATCTTACCGCCAATCATCCCTGCCACACGCATTGACGTGGTGTACTGCTGTGGGATATCCATCGGCATAAGATGCACATTACGCGTTGGGAAACCTTTGATTGCCGCACGCGTGTTACGGAACAAAACACGCCCCGTACCGTGACGGTCCATTAGGTTATCGATAAGCTCTTGGCGCGCTGATGCTTTCGCCTCTTCATCGCTGTTGCTTTCGATAATTCGGAAAAGTGGTTCTACGTCTTGTTCAGACAACAGCTCAGTGATCTGGTTTTTCGCTTCATCAGGCAGCTTTGCGCCTGAGAATAGTGAAGTAATCGCATCCGCTACAGGCGCGTATTGCTCTTCTTCCTCGACGAACGCTTCGTAATCATAGAAACGATCGGGATCCAGCAGGCGTAGACGAGCAAAGTGGCTTTCACGACCAAGCTGTTCTGGCGTTGCTGTCAGTAGCAACACGCCAGGAGTACGTTCAGCCAAGCCTTCTACCACTTGGTATTCACGGCTTGGTTTGTCTTGGCTCCACTCAAGGTGATGCGCTTCATCGACAACAAGCAGATCCCATTCGCCTTCTAGCGCTTGTTCAAAACGCTTGCGGCTCTTACGTAGGAAATCGAGTGAACACAGCACGTATTGCTGAGTATCAAATGGGTTTTCAGCGTCCGCGAATGCTTCAATACAACGCTCTTCATCGAAGATAGAGAAATGCAGGTTGAAACGACGCATCATCTCAACTAGCCATTGGTGTTGCAGTGTTTCAGGCACCACAATCAAAATGCGTTCAGCACGACCAGACAACACTTGCTGGTGAATGATCATGCCCGCTTCGATGGTCTTACCCAAACCTACTTCATCCGCCAACAAAACGCGTGGCGCGTGACGGCGACCGACTTCGTGCGCGATGTAAAGCTGATGAGGGATCAAACCTGCTCGCATACCACACAAGCCACGCATTGGGCTCTTGTGCTGTTCAAACTGGTTGGTTAGCGCACGGTAACGAAGAACGAAGTTGTCCATGCGGTCGATTTGACCGGCGTACAACTTATCTTGAGGTTTGTTGAAACGAATTTGGTTACTAAGGAAAATCTCACGCAGAACAACTGCGGTTTCTTGCGTGTCTTCACGAGTACCGAAATAGGTGTACAGACCTTCATCTTCCAGTACTTCTTCAACTTTCAGAGACCAACCTTCTTGGCAATCGATGACATCACCGACGTTAAACGTTACTCGGGTAACAGGTGCATCGTTACGTGCGTAAACTCGGTTTTCCTCTGACGCTGCAAACATCAATGTCACAGTACGAGCATCCATTGCTACTACGGTACCTAAACCTAAATCGCTTTCCGTATCGCTAATCCAGCGCTGCCCCAAAGCAAATGTCATGAATTGACTACCTCGTTATTAGTTCTTGATTCGTATTTCTTGTTGGTCTACTCACACCCGAGGGCATGGATAATAGTTTAGATCTGATTCTGGCTTCTGCTATGCACATTGAGCTCGTCATGCGAGTGTGGACTGAACATTTTTAAGTCAGCTCAACATGATAAATCGGACGTAGCCTATGCGCAGAAAAAGGTCGCTAATCTTACTTGAAGCTGTGATTTAGGTCACGCCGAAACCGCACCAAGCGGAAACTTTTTTTCCCAAATTACAAATGCAATCAAATTGTAAAAAACTCATGCCAATTATTAAGTTGTTGGAAGTAAATATTACGTATACTTCTAATGAGGGGCGCTTAAAGACATTGCATATGATTTGAGCGCATTAGTACACGATTAGGATCAACACGGGTTTGCAGTAAGTTGTCTTGCTACTCGGTTGCTAACTAACCGACGATAGCCCGATAACCTCTATTGCAAGCAATCAGAGTTAGGTCATTTCTTATGTTGAATTTGGCTTAACCACTCGCAAGCAAAGCCGCGCTGCGGCAAGGAGACGCTATGGGCGATACCGATCGGAAACTGTTTGTACTTGATACCAACATCCTTCTTCATGAACCCTTCGCCATCTTCTCTTTCCAAGAACACGATGTCGTCATCCCTATGACCGTGTTGGAAGAACTCGACCGAATTAAAGACAGCAAACGCGATGTTGCAAGAGACGCACGCGTAGCTATTCGCGCTTTGGAAGATCTCTTTAAAGACGCAACGCCAGATGAAATTTCAGAAGGCATTCCCGTATCGAAAGAAAAACCAGACCAAGGCTCTATTTCCATTTTGGCGGATTTTGAATTGCAGGAAACCGTCAAAGCTTTCGCCGACAAAGCCGGTGACAACCGTATTCTCAACGCGGTGCTTTATCTGCAAAACAAACGAGCACCACGAGAAGTCGTGCTTATCACCAAAGACATCAACATGCGTCTACGCGCGAAAGGAGCCGGAGTTCGCTTTGTTGAAGACTACCGAACCGACCAACTCATCGACGACATTCAATACCTCACTAAAGGCTTCCAGCAACGAGAAGGCGATTTCTGGAGCGGCATTGATGAAGTTGAAAGCTACGCGTTGGGGGGAAAAACCTACCACAAACTCAGTCGTGAGCCTTTTGACCCAACGTTCATCAACCAATACGTCATTGATGAAGACAGCGATTTTGCAGGCCGCGTTGAAACCATCAATGAAGACAAGCTAACCCTACTCGACCTAAGCCGAGAACGCATGATGCACCGCCGAGCTTGGGACATCACACCAAAAAACATTTATCAGGCCATGGCACTCGATGCCCTGCTCGACCCTGACATTGATTTGGTGATCCTCACTGGTGCGGCCGGTAGCGGTAAAACGCTATTGGCCATGGCAGCTGCGCTCGAACAAACTATTGAAAAAGGCATGTTTGATAAAATCATCGTCACGCGTAACACGCCAGACATTGGTGAGTCGATTGGCTTCTTACCAGGCTCAGAAGAGGAAAAAATGATGCCTTGGTTGGCGGCGGTAACCGATACTTTGGAGGCGCTACATAAGCACGATCACTGCACCGAAGGCTCGTTGAAATACATCTGCGATAAAGCCAATATTCAGTTCAAGTCGATCAACTTTATGCGTGGCCGTTCGATTCAAAATGCGTTTGTGTTGCTTGATGAGTGTCAAAACCTCACAGCATCACAAATCAAAACCATCATCACCCGCTGCGGTGAAGGAACCAAAATCGTCTGCTCCGGTAACTTGGCGCAGATTGACTCACATTACCTCACCCCAGTGACGTCAGGTTTGACCTACATGGTTGAACGCTTCAAGAACTTTGAAAGCAGTGCGAACATTCACCTCAACGGAGTGGTTCGTAGCCGCTTGGCAGAGTTTGCAGAAGAAAACCTCTAACCCACATCGATTCACGCACAAAGTAAAAGAGCGCTCCAATGAGCGCTCTTTTTATCAAGATTCGAGTGATTTATTCGGTGCCACCAACAGTCAGTGAATCAAGCTTCAACGTTGGCTGACCAACGCCTACTGGCACGCTTTGCCCTGCTTTACCACAAACGCCAACACCTTTATCGATGCTTAAGTCGTTACCGACCATCGAAACTTGCTGCATCGCTTCAATGCCTGAACCGATTAGAGTTGCCCCTTTGACGGGACGAGTCACTTTACCATCCTCAATCAAATACGCTTCTGATGCAGAGAACACGAACTTACCTGAGGTGATATCCACCTGACCACCACCGAAGTTAGGCGCGTAGATGCCTTTCTTCACGGTCGAGATGATTTCTTCTGGTGTGTGTTCACCTGGCAGCATGTAGGTATTGGTCATGCGTGGCATCGGTAAGTGCGCGTAAGATTCGCGGCGACCGTTACCCGTTGGGCTTACTCCCATTAGGCGCGCGTTCAGCTTGTCTTGCATGTAGCCTTTCAATACGCCATTTTCGATCAGCGTGTTGTACTGACCATTCACACCTTCGTCGTCCACATTGAGTGAACCACGTAGATCTTTCAGCGTACCATCATCCACGATCGTACATAGCGATGACGTCACTTGCTGACCCATTTTGCCAGAGAATACCGACGACTCTTTGCGGTTGAAATCCCCTTCTAAACCGTGACCTACCGCCTCATGCAGCAGTACGCCCGGCCAACCAGAACCAAGAACCACAGGCATCATACCTGCAGGTGCAGCTTCTGCTTCTAGGTTAACTAACGCCATACGGATGGCTTCGTCCGCGAAATGGAAGGCTTGCTTCACACCATCTGTTTCAGACAAGAAGAAATCGTAGCCAAAACGACCACCACCACCAGCACTGCCACGCTCGCGACGGTCACCTTTCTGTGCAAGTACACTGATGGATAGTCGAACAAGCGGACGAGTATCACCAGCGAAAGTGCCATCTGTAGCGGCAACTAGCATTTGCTCGTGCACGCCACTGATGCTGATAGAAACTTCTTTGATCAGCGGCTCTTTAGTGCGAATGTACGCATCCAAAGACATCAGCAACTCGGTTTTTTGTTGTTTTTCCCAGCTTGCTAGCGGGTTAACCGCATCATAGTAAGCTTGATTTTCCGAACGTTTGAATGCTTGAACTTTGCCATTTTGACCCTGCTGCGCAATGCCTCGCGCTGCAATAGCACTTTGCTTCAAACCTTCCGGATTGATTTGATCTGAGTAAGCGAAACCGGTTTTTTCGCCCGTCACCGCACGCACACCAACACCACAATCAATGTTAAAAGAGCCATCTTTGATGATGCTGTCTTCTAGAACCAGAGACTCGTGCCAGCTGGACTGAAAGTAGATGTCCGCATAATCGATCTGGCGCGTAGCAATGCTGGCAAGCGTGTCAGCAATGTCCTGCTCTGTCAGACCATTTGGGGCAAGGAGTGCCTGTTCTATTTGGTTTGTGCTCATAGTTAGCTCTTTTATTTCCGTCTCAATTCATTTTGAAAGCGACTGTGTTGAGTCAGCGGCATATTCTGCCTTACTTGCTGGGTTTGTGACAAATCTATCTCTGCCACCAGCAAACCCACTTGGTCTTGAAGTTGTGTGTGAATGCGTCCCCAGGGGTCAATCACCATGGAATGCCCCCACGTTTTACGGCCGCAAGGGTGTGTTCCCGTTTGTCCACTGGCTAAAATCCAACATTGCGTTTCAATTGCTCGAGCTCGCAACAACACTTCCCAGTGAGCTTGCCCAGTAACCGCAGTAAACGCGGCGGGAACAACAATGACATCCGCCCCCGCTAAACGCAGTGCTTTGTACAATTCGGGGAAACGAACGTCGTAACAAATGCTCAAGCCGACGCTGCCGATATCCGTTTCTGCCACCACAATTTGGTTGCCCGCGGTGAAAGTATCTGACTCTCGGTAGCTGCCATGGCCATCTTCTACATCGACATCAAACATATGCAGCTTGTCATAATGGGCAATGCATTTTCCGTGAGGTGGTAAAACGAGCGTCGTCGTTGTCACACCACGCGCGGTTTGAATCGGCATACTACCAACGACAAGCGTCAGTTGATGACTCTTCGCGATATTGGCTAAACGCTCTTGAATAGCACCGCTACCTAACGGCTCTGCATGTTGATGGTACTCTTCTCGACTGGCAAACAACACCGCATTTTCCGGCGTGAGCACCAGCTTCACTCCTTGATTGGCCGCCAAAGTACATTGCTGGTCAATAAAGTCCAAATTCGCCTGAATATCAGGCCCCGAAGTCATTTGAATGATGCCAACACGTTCCATGTGTTCTCTTCCTTCTACCACTTAGTCGGGCGATCTATTTAGCCTGCTCACGCAGTTTTTCTGGCAGCTTGTATTCGCCTTTACTACGTGAAATCTCTTTTACGGTTGGTGAATCTAACGGGCCTTTGACCTCGTAATTCACTTGGGTGAACACCTCTACAACAGGAGAAATCACCGTGGAAATCGCCAGCACGTACAGAGCGGTTTGAGGGGCTACCGCAAACGCCGTCAACATTGGTAACCCTGACGTAATATCCGGCGTAAACTTCACTTCCGCATCCACCATTCTGCTGGTCATGTTTGCAATACCACGAATTTGCATTTCACCAGCTAGCGCATCCATCACAATATCATTGGTGATGAACACACCATCTTGGATTTTGCCTGTACCCGTGATGGAGTTGAACGCCATGCCTTTGTCGAATACGTCGGTAAAATCGAGCTGCATCTTACGAATGATGGAGTCCAAGCTAAATAAGCCAAGCAAACGCGCCGCGCCGCTGACTTCACTCACGATTCCTTTGCCAAACTCCGTCGAGACATTCCCCTGCAAGGTTGGTGTCTTCATCGACCAAGGCGCACCATCCCAATTCATATTGGCGTTGATCTCAAATGGCGCTTGCTGGATCCCAGACGTGATACCAAAACGCTCCATCAGATCCGTGTTGTTATCGCCTTTCATTTTTAACGTCAGATTGGAATGGCTACGATCTTTGGTCAGCTCCCACCAACCATTCATATCGATGCGGTTTTTGCCGCTACTGAAGGTAATGTTTTTCCACTCCAAACGATCATCTTGACGCTGTAAGTCGACATTCACTTTGCCAACCTTGTAACCTTGCAACCAAAAATCGTCGATGTTCAACGTTAAGTTTGGCATCTCTGCGTGAAACTTGCGGTCAAAGTTGGTAATAAGTGGCGCATTCTGATCTTCACTAGCGAAAATCGAACTGCGCTCTTTGGTCATTTCCTCAAAGTCTGGCAAGTACAAATGCAGATGGTCTAGAGACACCGATAAATCGTACGGTTTGAGGTACGTTGCTTTGCCTTTCACCTCTTGGCTACTCACGTCCAACTGCCAACTTAGGTTCTTTTTACTGGCGTTCAATGCCACATCGTGAAACTCAATGCCGCCCAGCAACAAGTTCGGCGTTTCGACTTCAATACGCGTTGGTAAAGGAATCGTAGGCGTCTTCATGTTTGCCAGCACCGATTGCGCTTTACTCTCTGGCGTATCCAGTAACGTCGCCCACTTATCTAGGTTTACCTCATCTAGACGAATCGAAGCATCGTGCCCAACGACAGGGCTAATTTTAAAACCGCCTTTGCCTAACACCAAGTTGGTCGCGGTTAACACTGGCACATCGCCCGAGATATCAATTTCGGTCTGATATTTCGCATTTGGGATTTGCAAACGAGCCGAAATGCTCTCCTGATTCCCCGATGCTTGTAGTTTCGCCTGACCAGCTTCTCCGACCTTTTTCGTCAATGGGTATGGGTATTCACTGGCTAATCGACCGAGCTGCGCCAACACATCCACTTGGTAAGTAAAACCCACATCGTTGAGCTGCAAGTCAATGTCCATTTGCCAAGGCGCATGACCGGAAACCAAGCTCAACCAACGTTCACCCAAATAAGGCTTGAGAGGCTCTACATCCCAATCACCTAAAGTATTGATGGTCACGTTGTAGCCTTGGTCCGCACTTTCGCCGTGGAAATCGAGTGAAATAGGCTGCGAGAGTAACTCTGCTGACAAGCCAGATGTCGTCACCACATCGTTGTCGAACTGAATGCGGCCTGTGGCTTTTTCTAGCGTCATTGGCGGCGCATCAATGTCAACACGGTTGTCTTTCAAATCCGCATAACCCCAAGCTCGCGCGTCTTTTTCCATATCAAAAGGAATGTTGAGCTGGAACTCGGAATACACCGGGCCACTGACTTGCAAGGCCGTCAAAGCGGCACCAACCGAGTCAACCAGCGGCGTAGCCATCATGTAGTCGCGAACTTCATTACCCGGAGCTGTGGCTTTAGCTTCAATTTCGATATGGCCATCTTCAGCCAACTCCGGAATGCGCCCCGTGATGCGTTTAGCGTGAACGCCATTTAACGTCGCCGATTTGGAATCCAGATACATGGCGTCGTTTTCAAACAATAGATCAAGCTGCAAGTCGGTAATGGTTGGCCACGCAGTATCAAAACTGAATTTCGCGTCTTTTAAGCCAACCCATGCCTGAAACATGCCGTTGTGCTCTTTGTAAGGAAAATCTCCTAACTCGCCATACCACAGCAATTTGGCCGTATTTACTTTACCGCCTTGAATGGCGGTCGATAGGTAGTCCGTCAGATCTTGACCTAATGCCAAAGTTGGCAAGTAACGCCAAGTTTCACCAGCGTTGTAGAGAGCCGCCTCAGCATAAAACGATAGGAATGGGCTTTGCTCTTTAGGGAAATCAAGTCGAAATGCGCCCAACACTTGAAGGTCCGGAGTCGCAGCCGTGACTTTATCCGACCACAAACGCCAACCTGTCTCATCTTGCTGCCAGATGATGTCGACTTCGCCTTGCTTGATGTTCAATGGGGCTTGGAATACATCCCCGTACGGGAAAACATCATCAATGACCGTGACTTTCGCTTTCGCTTGCTTCAAGTCACCCGCAACGCTGCCTTGCACATGTTGAAAGCCCGGCAACAGTTCCCATTGAGTCATAGCTAACTCATCGAGATCTGCCGAATAACGCAACGTATCTAAGCCACCATTCATGGCTAAACGAATGTCTTCAACACGACCTTTCGGCGCTAATTTATTGAGTAAGTCACTGGTTGATTCCGATTCCGGCGCGAGCTTAACGAGTGGAATCAACGCCTCAATGTCGAGCTGAGAAAGGTTGAGCTTCCAGCCATCTGGTTGCCAATCAAAAGCCGCATCAAGTTCAGGCCAGGATTTGTCATCGGTGCGAATTTGAAGTGAGTGACCATTTACTTTCCAACCTTGCTTATCAGGCAAGAGCTTAAACACTCCCGATTCGATAAACAGTTCATGGCGGCCATTTTCATTCCATACGAGCTCAGACGGTTGCAGCTCTACGTACGCATAATTAGGTTGGCTGTGTTTGAGAGTCAGCCAGGTATTCAAACTGACCTTGCCAGACTCCGCACCCGATTCTTCTTGCATGTAAGTGGTAAGCCAAGGCGTTACCGAGACATCTTGCGCACTCACGTAAAACTCACCAGACACATCACGCAGCGAACCATGGTCTTTAAAGTTAGCATTTACTAACAGTGAGTTCAGGCTAGCGTCTGCAATACTGACTGTGCCTTCCGCTAAGTGACGTTTACCTTGGTTACTCCAGCGAAGCTGTTCAATATCGAGTCGACGAGTTTCGCCCGATACCGATTTGTACCAGACGCGTGAATTCGTAATGGTGAAGTCTTCAAACTGACGCAGCAATAGTGAGTCCAGCTGATCAATCAGCTTAATTTCATTTTGATCAACATCAGTGGTCGGCTCTTGATTACTCGACGTAGGTAGAAGATCGACCGTGCGAATATCTAATGCCAAGTTATGAATGGTTAAGTCTGCCACGACGGGCTTAAACTGAAGTAACGATTGAATCAAATCGAATTCAATTTGAATTTCATCAACGGCGAATCGAGCTTCTTGGTTATTCGGTAAGTTAGCTTCTAAGCCGAGTAACGCGATAGAGGGATGGCTATTACGCCAAGAACCAGCAACGCTGGAGATAGAAAAGTCAAAACCTGTGCCTTGTTTGACCCAGGTTTTGATCTCATCTTGGAAGTGGTTAAGTTGTGGCAATGTGACGCGTAGAGTGGTCACTAGAATGGCTAAAAAAACCAAGACAGTGACTAACGTCCACGCGCAAAAACGCCCAAAACGGTTAAAACCAGAATTCACAAATGTTCCAATTACATCATCACGACGTCAAACTGTTCCTGAATGTACAGGGGTTCAGCCTGAATACGGACTTGCTTACCAATAAATACTTCAAGTTCTGCCAGCGCATGAGACTCATCACCCAAAAGCGCTTCTGCAACAAATGGCGATGCGTATACGACAAAGTTGTCGGCATCGTACGCTCGGTTTACACGAGTGATCTCGCGCAGAATCTCGTAACACACCGTTTCAACCGTTTTCACGGTGCCACGGCCTTCACAAGTAGGACAACCAGAACAAAGAATATGTTCAATACTTTCGCGCGTACGCTTACGCGTCATTTCAACCAGACCTAACTGCGTAAAGCCATTGATGTTGGTTTTCACGCGGTCTTTCGACAACGCAGCTTCTAACGAAGTTAGTACTCGCTGACGATGCTCTTCTGACGCCATATCGATAAAGTCGATAATGATGATGCCACCTAGGTTACGCAGACGTAACTGGCGAGCAATGGCTTGAGTCGCTTCAATATTGGTATTAAAGATGGTCTCTTCTAAGTTACGACGACCAACAAACGCACCAGTGTTGATGTCGATGGTAGTCATCGCTTCTGTCTGATCGATGATTAAGTAACCACCCGACTTGAGCTCAACTTTGCGCTCCAAAGAGCGTTGAATTTCGTTCTCAGTGTCGTACATATCAAAGATAGGCTTGTCACCTTCGTAAAGCTCAAGCTTATCGGTCAGCTCCGGTACGTACTCAGAAGTAAACTCTTTGAGGTTCTCATATTCTAAACGTGAATCGACCAAAATCTTGTCGAGTTCCGTTCCAACGAAGTCACGCAAAATACGTTGTGCAAGACCAAGCTCGCCATACAGCGTTGAACGTGTCTTGTACTTAGAACGACGCTCCATGACTTTCAGCCATAAGCGTTTTAGGAACGCAGCATCTTGAGAGAGTTCTTTCTCGTCCGCCCCTTCTGCGGCCGTGCGGATAATGAAACCACCGTGCTCATCGCAGTAGTGATTCACCACTTTTTTAAGGCGCTCACGTTCACTTTCGCTTTCAATACGTTGCGATACACCAACGTGGCTAGCGCCAGGCATAAAGACGAGATAACGGGAAGGAAGTGTGATGTCAGTAGTTAAACGCGCACCTTTAGTGCCAAGAGGATCTTTAACTACCTGTACGACGATATCCTGACCTTGGCGAACCAATTCAGAAATGTCACGAACTTGAAACTGCTGTTTCTCGTTCTCTGCCACACATTCAGTATGCGGAACGATATCAGACGCATGTAAAAACGCCGCTTTATCTAAACCGATATCGACAAAAGCCGCTTGCATGCCAGGCAGCACTCGGCTTACTTTGCCTTTGTAAATGTTGCCCACAATACCGCGACGAGATTCGCGCTCGATATGAATTTCTTGTAGTACTCCACCTTCAATCATGGCCACACGAGTTTCACTCGGGGTCACGTTAAGCAGCAATTCTGCACTCATGTGCACACCTCAAAACAATTATAAAAATTCTTGAATTAGCTGATCGGTTTCGAACAAAGGTAAGCCTACTACAGCGTGATAACTGCCTTCGATTCGGGTGACAAATCGCCCTCCGAGTCCCTGAATACCATAACTTCCAGCTTTATCGCATGGCTCTCCTGACTGCCAATATTGTTCGATTTCTTCGTGAGTCAGTGGCTTGAACCATACGTCAGTGGTGACGACCACCGAGTGTTGTTGTTCCGATGATACGACGCTCACCGCTGTCATCACTTGATGACGACGACCGGATAAGTCAGTAAGCATACGCTTTGAATCTTCAAAACTTTTTGGTTTCTCTAACACACGGTCATCGCATACTACGACCGTGTCTGAGCCCAATACAACGGAATCAGGCTTAGCCAACGCTAAGCCTGCCTGAGCTTTTTCCAAAGAAAGACGCAGCACGTAATCTTGTGCTTGCTCATCAGCCTGTTTGGCTTCTTCGATGTCCGGTAATACGATATCAAAGTCATAGCCTAGTTGAGCAAGCAGCTCTTTTCTTCTCGGAGAACCCGAAGCGAGAACGAGAGATAGGCTCTTTTTCACCGCATTACCTTACGTGCCAAGCGCGACGAACTCGTCGCATTAATAAAAACATCCATGGCCAAAGTATACAGTTTATTGCTGCCGTCCACAGAGATAATGGATTAAATACTACGTCCTGGTTCAAATATTCCCCACAGAATATCAAAACTTCCAATAACACAGTAAAAAAGGCAATTAAAATCGACTGTTGCCACAATGCCATGTTACGAATTAGCAAGAAATTCAGTGCCACCAAGTAGATGACAATGGACATCATCATGCCCCGAATTCCTAGCGTTGAACCAATGAGAATGTCCCACAACAAGCCCAACACTAACGCCGTGCCGACGTTCACTCGATGCGGCAATGCCAGCACCCAATAACACGTCACCAAAAATAGCCATGAAGGACGAAGTAGGTCCAATACACCTGGCCAAGGAATGGTTTGCAGTACTAGCGCAACGAAGAAACTAACACCAATCACCATTCTGCTACGCAATACATTACTGGCCATTAGTTACCTCTTGTTCTTGCTCTAACCCGTCATTCGCGTTGGATTGCAATACTTTGTGCTGACGATCTTCGTTTGGCCAGATCAACAGCAAGTATCGTAGACGATCAAACTCCACCACAGGTTCGGCTTTGATCGATGCAAACTCTTGACGAGTATCGTGATCCACATTCGTGACCGTCGCCACAGGGTAGCCTTCAGGGTAAATGCCTCCCAGACCGGATGTCACAAGTAAATCACCGACTTGAATATCTGTACTGGTTGGAATGTGTTCCAGTTGGATTTCATCCATTTCACCATTACCTGATGCAATCACTCGAATGTCATTACGAATGACCTGAACTGGAATGGCATTTTTTGCATCTGTCAGTAGCAATACGCGCGCATTGTGCGCCGCAACAAACGTAACCTGACCGACAATACCTTTTTCGTTAATAACGGGCTGACCAACGTACACACCGTCAATTTGGCCTTTATCAATCACCACTTGATGACGATAAGGTGAAGTATCCACCGCCATTACTTCGGTCACGACCTTCTTCTCATCACGAACAAAAGACGAGCCAAGCAACTTACGCAAGCGTTGGTTCTCTTCTTTATATTGGTCGAGCAAGATCAATTCGCTTTTTAGACGAAGCACTTCGCGCTTTAAGTTGCGATTGCCTTCTACTAATGCCTGACGAGTATTAAAACGTTCGAATACACCATCAAACATACTGCGAGGCATATTCGCTGCGTACTGAATTGGCGCAACCATACTGTTAAGTAGGTAGCGAACGTTGGAAAACGTATCTAGACGACTATCAGCCAGCATCAAGCTCGCCGACACGATGACAGCAAAAAACAGACGTAATTGCAGAGACGGGCCTCTGCCAAAAATCGGTTTCATCTTGTTTTTAACCTGATTGCTTCCATGATTATTGAGCCTTACTTGGCAACCTGAAACGCGTTCAGATATGGAGCATGTTTGAATTACAGAGAGAGCAGAAAAGAAGGTGAAGCCCGTAATGAGCTTCACCTACATTTTTATTCTTCAGAGAACAGATCGCCACCGTGCATGTCGATCATTTCTAGTGCTTTACCACCACCACGTGCCACACACGTTAGTGGATCTTCAGCGATAACTACCGGAATACCCGTTTCTTCCATAAGTAGGCGATCAAGATCTTTCAGTAGTGCGCCACCACCGGTTAGCACCATGCCGTTTTCAGAGATATCTGAAGCTAGCTCTGGTGGACACTGCTCTAGCGCAACCATGACTGCAGAAACGATGCCTGATAGCGGCTCTTGAAGCGCTTCTAGAATCTCGTTTGAGTTCAAGCTAAAGCTGCGTGGCACACCTTCTGCAAGGTTACGGCCGCGAACTTCAATCTCTTGAACTTCATCACCAGGGTAAGCTGAACCGATTTCGTGCTTGATTTTTTCTGCCGTAGCTTCACCAATCAAACTGCCGTAATTACGACGCACGTAGTTGATAACGGCTTCATCAAAGCGGTCACCACCGATACGTACAGAAGACGAGTAAACCACACCATTTAGAGAGATAACGGCAACTTCAGTAGTACCACCACCGATATCGACCACCATCGAACCTGTTGGCTCAGAAACACGCAGACCAGCACCAATCGCCGCCGCCATTGGTTCGTCAATTAGGTAAACTTCACGTGCGCCCGCACCCAATGCTGATTCACGAATCGCACGGCGCTCAACTTGAGTAGAACCACAAGGAACACAAACTAGTACGCGAGGACTTGGCTTAAGGATGCTGTTGTCGTGCACTTGCTTGATAAAGTGCTGAAGCATTTTTTCGGTTACGTAGAAGTCAGCGATTACACCGTCTTTCATTGGACGGATAGCTGAAATGTTACCAGGTGTACGACCCAGCATTTGTTTTGCTGCATGACCGACTGCAGCAACGCTTTTTGCAGAACCTACACGATCTTGACGAATAGCAACTACAGAAGGTTCATCAAGGACAATACCTTGTCCCTTTACGTAAATTAGAGTGTTGGCAGTACCCAAATCGATAGATAGATCGTTAGAAAACATGCCACGAAGTTTCTTAAACATACTCTTCGCTCATCCTGCAAAAATTTAGAAGACAAAAATTGTCCTAAATGTACCAATGCCTCGCTGTCACAGCAAGGCATTGGTACACAAACATGAGCAGAAAGCCTCAATTTCTTGCAGTTTCCTTACTTAACGCAAGAAACCGAAGTTGTTACTGTCCGGTTAATCCCGGCTCGCCACGATAAATCACGCGATCATTGCCACGGTGAATACCGAAGGTAATAACCGAGGAAGGGTTTTCTTCCTCACCATCATTGTCCCAGTCATATTTGAGCCAAGGAAGATTGTTAGAACCTCCCTTGAGCTGTAACCAAAGTCGAGATTGTTGACGTCCCACAGGGTTACATGTATTCGGATCTTGCCTAGCCGATAGATCCCACGTCACACCATCTGTAACCGTGTCATTTCCTTCTAGCAAAATCGAACAGCCGCTTTTGTCGTCAGGCCAAATTGTCTTTGGTTTTCCATCAAGCTCTGAATAAATAACCGTTCTGTCATCATCTACATTTCGTACAAAACGCTTAAGATTATCATTCCAATACTCAACACGTAGTGGTATGTGTAAAGTTTCACTCTGGCGTCCACCGACATCATCAAGATCAACACGACCGAAACGAATGTCTGGTTGTTTCCGTAGCTGCTTCACACCAATACTCACACCAGCTTTGTCTACTGAGGATGAGGATTGAGCAATAGAAATTGAGGTATCCGATGATTTCTCTAAGTAGTTTAACGGGCCGTCAGGCTGAGTAACTACTTTGCTCCACACAAGCCCACTCGCGCTATATTTCCCAACACTTTGCCCTGAAACATAGGGACCTTTACTACCGTTCAACCAGTTACCAGTGTACTCGACCGGCGCACTAAACCTTCTATCATTGGCAGAGTTATTTTCGTACAAGTTGAATTTCGCGTGGTAATCTTCACCAAAATACGCATAGTTACGTAAAGCGCCGCCTCCTTTCGACAATGCTTCTACATAAAACCGTTTTAACCCAAAAGGCTGTCCCATATAAGCAAATGTTTGGCCATTTGGATAATCCCATATGTTGTTGTACAAAGTTGTTTGATCGCTACTGTAAACATTGAATTTACCAGGGTAAAAACGCCCAACATTGAGCGTTGCATCTGTAATTTTGAATGCAGCACTGCCTAGATACGACGAATACGAATCACCATTACCCGCCAAAGGAGCAGATACGACAAACTTAAACACTCCGACATCACTCACTGATTGCTTGAATGACACACTCCCTCCGCTCCATACGGTATCATCAGGCAGCGTATCAACTAGTAGAGTTGCGTCAACGACACTTCCTTTATCTAGTTTATCTGGATCAGGATAAACTAGCGTATTGGTAATTTTGACGTCAGGTTCTTGATAATTCTTAGCCTCATCACCGCCATCCTGATAAGCCTTAACGGACATGGTGAACTCTTCCCCTGCGGGGATATAACCATCACAACCATCAGAACAATCACCTCCACCACTGACACTCAAGCCCAACTTCGCAGGAAAACTAACAAATGTTCGATAACTCTCAGCTTGCGTTTTGTTCGTTTCAGTTAGGACTCGAGCAGAAACTTTTAGCCGCCCTACTTCAGGGTATTCAACATTAAATACAGCTTTGCCATCTTTGCTAAAAAACACGTTAGGAATTGTTACCCATTCATTAGGTTTAGTCATAGAGAAAGCCTGTTCAAACTGACTATTTTTCCCTTTAAAGCTCACCTTAAGAGCCGGCGTGTAACTCGGTTTACTTGGCTCATCATAATCGAACTTCATTTGAATATTTCTAAACAAACCTTGGGATGGAATCTGCGATGAACTTGACTCACAAAGCATTAAATTGGGATGATAATTTGCACTTGGACTCTTTAATTTGTACTGAGTTTGTAAATCACCCGACTGACTAAAAAAAGGTAGTCCAGATATTTTATCTGGGATCGACAACGTGATTGAGCTTGCAAAACTGATCAAGCAGCTAGGGTCAAAATCGTCTTCACCAAATAATTTACATTTAACTGGTTCGATATTAGGGGAGATAATTGATGTACGAGCAATGCCAAGCTTGGCTTGTTCCGCTCCCTCTGAGCGCACTTGTAAATTAGCACTATGTGTAAATATCAACGTATTGTTTGCAAGTGGCTCACCTTGTGAGTTTAACCACTGGGCGTCACGCATATCAGATAAGGTAACCTCTAACTCCTTAGCGTTTGTCATCCCCTTAGGAGGATACGTTTCATCACATGCAGGGTTCATACAAGCTGTAAGCGTTACACTTTTAGCATCGCAAACATTTCCGCTTCCATCGTAAGTGAAGCGAAAGTGATCGATCTGAGGCTCTTTATTGAATCGATCTGCACATATTTTAACATTGTCAACTTCATGAATATTGGTGCTAGCCCCAGTTCCCGAAGTAATTGAAACCAAGAAGTCTTTCGGTAGTTGTGGCTGACCAAACCCATCCGCTATATTTAACGGCTTTATCAAGCTTTCCCAAGCGAAGCCATTAATACTGCGCTCGATGGAAACCCACACGCCACTGCTTCTCCCAATAATATCTTTCCGAGTATCTACAGTTACTCTAAATCTATGCTTATCAGAGGGAGATCTTCCACCTTTTTCATCCAGCGGACCGAGGTCTGTATTGTTCTTAATGAACTTATAGCCACCAAACCACTCGTTGGTATCTGAGCCGTTTATTACTTTTTGATAACCAGCCCCACGAATGGTGACAGAATGCGGCTTTCTGCCTGGGCGCGTTTCATAGTCATCAAAGCTACCTTCATTAGAAAAGTTACCGTACTCATCAATACCAAACGCAACCCACCCGCCAGCAAAGCCCTCCATTCCTGGCTTGACACCATAGCCCAAAGGCCCACCTAAAGCACCTGGAGATGGAGGAACATTTGCATCAGAGAGAACAATAGCGATACCATCACCACCAGTTCGCGTGCTGCTACGTCGTGCATAGTGGTCGAATGTCACTTGAACAACATTATCTTCAGACGGGATTGTTATTTTAAATGCTGAGGCTGTAGATTGATCATTTTGGTTTGTGGATACGACAAAGCGACCAGAATCGACATAGGGAACCGTGCTCTTTCCCCGCCCCATAACAGTCCAATTGCTCAGTGGTTTTTCAGCATCAAAGTTCTCAGCCAAACACTCGACTGGTTCTGGAATAATAATTTCTGGAACCATATCAGGACACACATCTTCTAGGACGTCTAGCGGGCAACTACCTATGGCTTGCGAGTTATCACAGTTGGGTTCATCTGCACCACAGTAGATTTTTTCATTATCAAAGTCATATGAATGACCAACAACAGAACCACACACACTTGAGTTCTTTACTGTTGCCTTATGACTTGCTTGTATAGCATTTGTGTAGGCGTAAATACCTAACTTTTGATTTTCCTTGGAATTGTCGAGTTTAACTTCTGAACCTCTGGAAGTAACTTGACCACATACTAAAGAATTTTTAATAACAACTTGATGCCACGCAACAAGGTTCCCGTAAACGGAGTTGCCGCCTCCCGCTTCTTCAAGTTTTATTTCTTCGCCGAGGCTTTGGATGTCTCCAACAACTTTCGTTCCTTTTAACACCACTTCGTGTGATGCTTCGATGTCACCGTAAACTTGATTATTCAAGTTTTCTGTTTTTACAGCTCCGCCTTTACTTGTTACATCACCACGAACTACAGTATGCTTCAATACAACGTCCCCATGAGCAACTACATCGCCTTCGATAATATTACTGTTTACCTCTGTCTTTATCTGCCCAGCGCTACTGGTAACTCCACCTTTTACAGTAACTTTTGAGAGAACAATATCCTTCGCTCCCCAAATGTTACCTTCAATAAGGTTCGTATTACCTTTAATCTCAACAGTATCAGACTCACTCGTTACACTACCTTTAATATGGGCATCTTCTAGGTAGACCTTTCCATGAGACACAGATATTAACCCATGAATTTCAATATCGTTCTTAAGATCTACGGCACCAAAAGACTCTACATGTCCAAAAATCTCAATGTCATTTTGTCCTTTGACATCACTATTTTTTGAGAAAATATTGATTGAATTTACGGGGTCACCAATCTCATTATTCCCTTTTAGCTCTACACCACCATAAACGTGAATATTGACATCATGAGTAGCTACCACAGACTGCCCATTGTTCAAACTCAAGCCATTCGGACAAATATAGTTGCCTGTTAGGTCGTACCAACCACCACACAGGTTCCCTCTCGATTTCATCACTCCCTGACCAAATGACCAATATGGTGTCATATCATAAGTTTCAGCAGAAACGCTCTTGAGAGAAAACAAACAAAAAAATAAAGCAGCAATTATTTTTCTTTTCATTATTCTAATCCTTAATCCAAATCTCTTGTCTGCGTTCAACCAAACTCAATCCAGAACCACACTGGACTGCAGCTTCGATACGATAAAATGTTTGGTTATCTAACTTTTTATCGCCCCCGTCACACACAATTGAAACTAATCGGCAGCTTCCGTAATCAATGCTATCTAAGCTTGGAGCTTTACCATTGACTTTATTACTACAATTGCCTCCCACATCTGGATTTTCATCGTTGAGTGGGTATATTTCAGTGAGCGCCCACTCAGTTGAAGATTGAGCGTAAAACCATGCTTGTGTCCCTAAAAATTCGCGAGTCATTGAGTTTTGATTAGACCAGTTAGTCTTTGTAAGCGTCGCTCCCAAATACCCCATCACAATAATCACAAATAGGCATACAATGACCACATTTCCGCTGTTTTTCTGTTTATGGGACATTTAACACCTGCACATCTTGTTGGTAGGTACTAACTTCACCATTTTGTTCAAAAGCAAATTTGAGATAGACAATCCCACCAGTCTGTAAACTCACATTCGTGTAATCAAATTGACTGTCACCTGCCACGATATTTTCAACAACAGTGCCATTGCGAGTTAAGCGATTAGTATGAGCACCCGTTTTGACAATGCAGTATTCAACTTTGGTTGCTAACTGATATAGATAAATACGATGAGCGATCGAGTCGCTAGGTAAAGGCGTCGTTAAGCTGTAGCGATAAAAATCGGCATTACCATTGCCATCATCACTATTTAAAGGAAGGTCACTACTAATTAGGTGATTACTTACAGCGCCAGAAACCAAATCGTCATAGCGTGTTGGATTTATTACAAAGCGTATCTCGTCGGAGGCTTTTAACGTATCTTCTGGAACGTTTTCCCCAGTGATAAAAAGCAGCTCGTTGCTGGTTGGTCCTTGAAAGTAATAACCGGAATTTAAAGTTGGAACAAACGACAGGCAGGATTCGTCAGCCGTGTTTGTCATTGCAAAACTATTGGGAACAGCGTGCCTAATTTCACGCGCCATTTTTTCTAGCACAAATTGAGCTTGAGTCTGAATTCTTTGTCTTGAACTTGCATCAACATACCCTTTCATCCCAACTTGAACATAACCTGCAATCCCCAGCATGATGATGCTTCCAATAACAATGGCAAGTACGAGCTCTATGAGAGTAAAACCTCTTTGACTCATTAATAATTACCTCTGTAACCAACCAATGAAATCGCTAACGAGGAACCAGCAAATATATCCAGTTTCACTTGCTTCATTTTAGGGACACTTCCTTCGAACTCTGTCGTTTCTACCGCAACCTCTACGCGAAAATTGATATAACTACTGTCTGCACTATTACCTACAACATCTGAGAGTTGGTATTTTTCGCTACCTGATGGGCAACTGTTCTGAGTATTTTCGGTGTACCAACAACCAATATAATCATCAACATCATTAAAAGCAGAGGGCGAAGTCTCTCCATCCCTTCCAAGAGCTGAGCAAGCATCTGCGCCGTTTTCACCACAGCGGAGCATGCCACCGTTGTCATCATAATAATGGTCGAAATTACGGGCTAAAATTTGCGACATCATACTATGCCCTAAAGCGATGGCTCGAATTTGGTAATGTGAGGTGGAAGCATCTTTAATTTGTGGTATCAAGGTAGTCGAAAACATCACCATTGCGATGCCCATCAAGACGATCGCAATAATCATCTCAATAAGCGTCATTCCTCGAAGCGTTTTTTTGCCTTTCATCGTCATGAACAGCCACCTTTACTTACGTAGCCTTGCTCATTAATTGTGACCGTACAGGTTTGAGAGCTATTGTTTTCGCTAATAGAGATAGTGACCGAAGAAGGGGTCGGATTTCCTAGAAGATCAAATTGAACCTCTTGAACAGGAGAAAAAGTAACACTGCTGTCTTCAACCCTGTCACTGCGACCGCTCGCCTTAGACAAACAAGAAGCTTTCGAGCCGATACAGTTGGAAGTGATGGATAAAATAAAATCGTTGTTTCCTACCGCACTACTTACGTTAGATTGCATTCGATTCACCTGAACTTGGCGAACAACTGAAATGACTTGATCTTGAATTGCGACGGCAGAAATTCCAGTGCGTATAAATCGACTGGACGCGTAAAGCGATAATATAGAAAGGATGACGATTACCATGATCAGCTCAATGAGAGTAAAACCTGATATCGTTGAGCGCGACTTCATACTGAGGAACCTTCGGCTTACAACAAGCGATTAAATTATAAGCAAAAAATCGTGGTAATTTTGGACTAAAATCACACTTCCTTTACATACCAAACAAGATTGCTCTAGGTTAGTTTTTAGATCTATCGATTTCTTCTTCAATCCGATCGTAAGTTTCTTTATTGCTTAGCGTCTCAGAAACATGTTCCGCGGTTTGCTTGGTTTGCTCCCACTTGGCTTGGTAAATTTCTGGCTCGAAGCTGATAAATCTTGGCAATACCACATAACCAATCACACCTAAGATAATTAGTACAACCACAAACTCAATCGCACTAAGACCTGATGATTTACGCATATGTACCATTCCAAGATTAATCACAATAAAGAGATAAAGGCCAGACTAGCTGGCCTTGAATAAAAAGCTTAACACTTAGTATCAACAACCTTTGTTTTCGCCGCAGTAGCTGCGGTCTTACCTGTTGCTTCAGTATATTTTACAAAGCAGCCCTCTGTATCTGTCCAACCAGTGCTATCCTTGCCCTTAAATTTGAAATATTTTGTTCCAGCAGTAGGTGTTGAACCAATATCAAATGCCGTCCAATCCTCAGTTAATCCAGCCACTGCCGTGTTTAATCCATCAACTGTAGGGTAGCCGAAGTTAATCTTGATCCCTTCAACCTCTGGCTCAGATCCTGCAGTAGCTTTACTAGCATCGATAGCTTCCTTGCCTTCTACAGCCGCTTTGCCATAAGTGATGCCTGCTGCACCATCAATTGCTCCTTTAAGGCCTTGCAGCGAAGCTTTACGAGCATCATCTTGCAGGTTAAGGAAACGTGGTGCTGCAGTGACCGCTAGAATACCTAGGATTACAATAACCACTACTAGTTCGATAAGGGTGAAACCACCTTGTCTTTTCATTGTTTACTCTCTCTATGTAAGCATGCAGTGTGACTGCAAGGTTTCGTTTAGGTCACGCGACCATTTTGGATATTGTCAAAACGGTTTGGAGCAGCAACGTTCACTAAAACTGACCGTGAAGTGGATACTGTATCTACCGCTTGAGCAGAATGACGAATCGCCATTATTCCGAAAAGGTTTGATAACAAAGGTAATCATTTTATGGTTTACCTTTTATTACAACCTTAGGCTTATGGTAATGTTTGCATTATACCGACTTTCATTCCCATTTATAGTACTTAAGTGTCAAAAAATTCACTCCGCCGAAATTTCGACGTCTATTATCAGTCGATTAGCGGTAGACATAATTACAATTGTTTGGCCACTTTCGTAAGTATAGTTGCAGATATAACGATTACTTTTGATTGTTCCGCTAATATCTAATAACTCACTAGCCATAATCTTACGTTGCGGGTAATGAACAGCTAACCAATATCCGCAATCGAGTACACCTTGTTGTGTGAATGGCGACACTAAGCCCCCTTCCGTCATGGTGAGTTGAAAACCATCCATTTCCATATGATTGGGCTCACCTTGCACTAACCACGCTTGGTGATAACGCTGAACACTGTCTAGCATCCAAACCTTTGCGAGTTTTGCACCTGTCGCTTGTGCTTCTTCAGTGACTGGCTGCAATTTAATCGCCATTCCAACCACGATGATGACCGCAACTAAGCCAAACACAATGAGCGTTGCTCGGCTTTGATTCTCAACCACGCATTAGCCGCCTTTGATGATGTCCAGCATCCCCCACATTGGTAAGAAAATACCCAATGCAAGTACCATCACCATCCCAGCGACAATGACCAAAAGTAATGGTTCTATTCTTGCCGTCAGTGTTTTAAGGTCATAATCCACTTCTCGATCATAAAAATCTGAGACTTCGAGCAAAAGTTCATCAATACGACCCGTTTCCTCACCAACTGCAATCATTTGAATAACTAATGGCGTAAAAATATTGCTGTTGATGGCAGTAACAGAAATGGTGCTACCCGCTTCGATGGCTGCTTTCATCTCTAAAATTCGATTTTCTAAAAAGCGGTTACCCAACGCTTCACCAGCAAGCGCCAATGATTGGTTGAGCGGCACACCTGATTTCAACATCAACGAGAATGTTCGAGCAAAACGCGACAATTGAGCGCGATTTACGATATCGCCAACGATTGGTAAGCGGAGGCGAAATTTATCAAACTTCTCCCGTCCATCCGCTGTCGCAACCCAAGCTTTGAACACAAAGAATGCACCGACCATAGCGGCAATGAGCAATCCCCAGTAGTGAACAAAGAAGTTAGACGTCGCAATCAAGATTCGAGTTGGAAGCGGCAACTCAACCCCAAAACGAGTAAACATCGATGCAAACTCGGGGATAACCAGAATGTTCAGAATGAACATGGCGATGGTAATAAATACGATAACGAACGTCGGATAGCGCATCGCGGCTTTAATGCGTTTGCGTGTTTCTAGCTCTTGCTCATAGTAGTTTGCTAGCTGCAGCAATGCTTCATCGAGTCGACCGGTATTCTCACCCACGTTGATCATGGAAACGAATAACGGACTAAACACTTTGTTGTGCGGCTGCATCGCAGACGACAAGCCACGACCATTACTCAACTCAGAAACCACATCTTCTAGCGCTTCTTTAAGCTGTTTGTTTTCACAGTTTTGCAGTAAGCCGCGCATTGAGCGCAGCAAAGGCACACCAGCTTTAGTTAAGCTGAACAACTGACGAGAAAACAGGATAATCACTTCCAGTGGAATGGCAGGAACCAACAATTTAGACAAACTAACGTGGTTCTTTACGCCTTCTTTCTCTAATCGCAGATTGAGCGGGATGATCCCTTTATTCATCAACGCTTCCGCTGCGGCTTCTGAATTCACCGCATCGACTTTGCCACTGGTTGATGAGCCGTCTAATGTGCGGCCTTGATAACGAAAAGTTGGCATTCACTTACCTACATGAAAATGGGATCAGTTTTACCCGAAGCGTCACCCTCGCCGAGGGTCATCACTTCATCCAGGCTCACAGCACCTTGCAGTGCAAGCTCCATTGCTGAGGCAAGAAGCGGTTTGTAGTTTTCTGAACGTCGAGCCGCTTGTGCAAAGCCAACCGCATCATTCGCGCGCAGCTTGTCCATCATCTCATGTTCCAGCTCAAGCATTTCAAACACACCGATTCGACCTCGATACCCCGTCAAGTTACAGTTTTGACAACCTGCGCCTTTGTGGAAAGTCACCCCAACTTGATTTGGAAAACGCCCCGCTAACCATTGTTGCCGCGATTCATCGAGATGATCTTGGGTTTTACAATCTGGACAAACACGGCGAACCAATCGCTGAGCCACAACGGCACGCACGGCACTGGCAACGAGATAGCCTGGCGCTCCCATGTCGATCATACGCAACGCACTGTCGACCGCATCGTTGGTGTGCAACGTACTCAATACTAAGTGGCCGGTTAGTGCTGCTCGCAAGCCAATCTCTACCGTCTCTTGGTCGCGCATCTCACCAATCAAAATGATGTCTGGGTCTTGGCGTAAGAAGGTGCGTAGCACGCGTGAAAATGTCAGGTCGATTTTGCTGTTGATCTGTACTTGCGTGATACGTGGTAAACGGTATTCCACCGGATCTTCTGCGGTGATGATCTTTTTACCCGGTTCATTGAGCTCACTCAACGCGCCGTAAAGTGTCGTGGTTTTACCCGATCCCGTAGGGCCAGTTACCAAAATCATGCCATGAGGGCGAGATAACTGACGGCGCAAGCGCGCCAGTAGCTCAGGCGGTAAACCCGATTCTTCTAATGGACGTAAACCTGACGACTGGTTAAGCAGACGCATTACGACCGATTCACCGTACTGAGTTGGTAACGTCGACATACGAATATCAATCGATTGACCACGAACTTTGATGTTGAAGCGACCATCTTGTGGCAGACGCTTCTCAGAAATATCCAAGTGCGCCATCAACTTAAGGCGTAATACCAATGCAGAAGCGATGTTCACTTCGTTCAGAATGGTTTCATGCAGCACACCATCGACACGCTGGCGTAAACGCAAGACTTTATCGTCTGGTTCGATATGGATATCCGATGCACCAACTTGCACCGCGTCTTCAAACATCGAATTAACCAGTTTTACAACGGTGACTTCTTCACTGTCAGCTTCATCGATGCCATAGTCAAAGCTTTGTACGTCTTGGTGCTCTGCTTGTAACTGCTCAGCAAAGGACGCGATCTCTTTGGTACGGCGGTAGTAACGGTCGAAACTGCTGATCAACTGACGCTCAGAGGCAATGATGAACTCAAGGTTGTACTCACCTAGCAAGTTCATTAAAGACTCTTGGGTAAACAGATCCGCCGGATCACTCATCGCAACACGTAAAGTGTCACCATTACGAGCCACCACCATTGCACGTAAACGACGAGCATGCACTTCTGGTAGTATTTGCACCGCATCCGCATCCACTGGAGCACGTCCAAGATCGATCAACGGTAATCCTAGTTGCTGAGACAAAAACTCCAGCATTTGCTTTTCGGTAATAAACCCGAGGTCAATCAGGGCATCACCTAATTTTTGTCCGGTACTGCGCTGAGCTGATAGAGCTTGCTGGATTTGATCTTCCGATACGATGCCTTCTTCAACGAGTAGGTCACCTAAGCGTTTTCTCAACTGAATTTTCATTGTGCGCTCTCCAGTTGCTTTAAGATGGTTAATCGATCGCGAATGAAAGCTTGCGACTGATTCGAGATCCCTACTTTACCTAACGCTTCGTTGTAAGAGTTAATCGCAGCAGTAAAAGTGAGCGCTCGCTCTTGCTGAATCGCCAAACCAAGCCACCAGCGGGCATTGTCTGGCTCGCGTTGAGTCAGTAGCTGGTAGCTTTCTAATGCGATGTCGTTTTGCTTTTGTTTCTGCGCAAGGGCTGCGCGCATTGCCAAGTAATCTCGACTCGGCATTGGAGGCAAGTGAACCAGTGGGCTCAGTGCCGCAGAAGGCTGATTGGCTTTAACCAATAGCTTCGACAACGCGAGTCTTAGCGGTTGGTTATCCTTATCAAGGTTGATGCCTTCTTGCAGGATTTCGTAAGACTTTCTGGTATCCCCTTTACCGAAATAAAGCGCCGCCAGCTTTTGACGCGTTTCGATATTGCTTGGCTCATAACGCAATGCTTCGGTATAAGCAGAAAGCGCCGTTTCCATATCGTTTGCATCAATGGCTTTTTCTGCTCGACTGATCGCTTTCAACGATAGCTGACGGTGTGAAAGTTCAACTTGCTCAATGCGCATTGAACTCTCTTCAACCAAATTGGTGGTCGTATTGCTCGGTGCATTCGCTACTTGCGCGATCAGCATCGGAGCGTCTGAACTCATATCCACATCCGCACGTGAACCAAATACGCCCTCACTAGGTTGAGGCGTTGGTAAAGCTGCAACTGCTTGCGGTTTTTCTACAGGTTTAGAATAAACCACGTTGCTGGTTTCTGGTGTCATCTTATTGGTAGGAGAAGATGCCAGACGGTCAGCATTAGCGGTGTCTAAAGGTTGCGTTGCGCTTGGTTGGAACGATGTGATCTCATCCGAAGGTGTAGGGCCTTGGGACACAGCCCAGCCGCCTACGGCAAGACTTAATGAAAAACCAGCAACCAACCACAACCAGGGCTTACTGCGTGAGACATTCGGAATCTCAGCACGAGTAAGTTCACTCGGTGATGTTTTTTCAGCAAGTTCAGATAATGCTTTATTGATGGCACTCAAGGTTGACTCCATCCCCAAAATACGGGTGTTTTAAACTTAGGTTTACGGGCATCAAACGTATCGTGCATAGCCGCATAAACGTGATGATTCTTCAGTAAGGTACAACGGTCATTGAACGCAGCTAACAGAGCTTTATGACTAATTTGGTTGATCAACCTTGGTATGCCCATGGCTGAACGCCAAATCGCTTTTTTCTGTTCAATGGAGAAAATGTGCGCCCCATTACCCGCTTTGTCTAAGCGGTTATTGATGTACGCAACCCCTTCATCGACAGACAACGGACGCAGCCCACAACTGAACGTAATGCGTTGACGAAACTGCCGTAATTCGTGCATGGACAAGCGTTCATCCAATTCAGGCTGACCGAAAAGTACCAACTGAATCAATTTGTCTTGCTCGGTTTCTAAATTGCCGAACAAGCGCAGTGTTTCTAAAGCCTCAGGAGAAAGAGCTTGAGCTTCATCGACGATCAGAACGGTTTTCTTCCCGGTTGAATGCACACGAATCAAGTGTTCTTGAATTAAAGAAACAATGCGCAATGGATCGTCATTATCAATACCTAGCTCTCTTGCCACGGCAAACTGTAATTGCTCTCCGTTGAGCACAGGATTGGGTAGATAGACCAATTCCACTTGCGATTCGATCTGTTCAATCAGCTTGCGACAAACCATGGTTTTGCCCGTACCAACTTCACCTGTCACCTTAATCACCCCTTCTCCCATCTGCACGGCGGCTAAGATGGTTTGAATCGCCTCATAGTGAGGCACTAACCCCAAAAACATTTCCGTATTTGGGGTCAGTGAGAAAGGTTGAACTCGAAATCCAAAATGCGACAAGTACATAACGAATCACAAACTCTTTGAAAAGCTAACGTTTCTTCTGCGCTTATTGCGCATCAGGGAACCACTCTTGCAGCAAATCACGCGAGCGCTCTAGCTCTTTTTGCCAAGAGTTCACGCCAACAACGGTCGGTTTAAGCAGAATAACTAGCTCGGTTTTTTGCGTCACATTCGAAGTGTTGCGGAACAAGTGACCCAGAGCTGGCACGTCGCCAAGGAATGGGACTTTTGACACTTGCTCGACATTTTGTTGCTTCATCAAGCCACCGATAACCACAACATCGCCATCTTTCGCACGAATGACCGAATCAGATTCGCGAATCGAGCTTTTTGCTAATGGCAATTGAATGTTTTGGAATTGACCGCCAAGGTTTAGCTGTTTTACCTCTTCCGTTACTTCAATAACTGCTGGGTGGACGTGCAGGAACACGTTGCCCTTGTTGTCGATTTGTGGCGTCACATCAAGTGAAATACCCGAGAAGAATGGCGTCAGTTCTACTTCAGGAACCGCATTAGAGTTTTCACCATTACCCGCATTACTGGAAAGCTCAGTTACGAAGTACTGATCGGTACCAACTTTGATCACTGATTTTTGGTTGTTCGCCGCCGTAATACGTGGGCTTGAGAGTACATTGAGGTCGCCTTGCGTCGACATAAAGTTTAATACAGCCTCGAAGTTACCATCAGAGATCGTAACGTTGGTTTGACCGCCAAGAAGCGTACCAATCGCATCTAATGGAGGCAGAGCAGAAGCGGGGCGATTAACAATGATACTGCCTGAGTTACCAATTGATGCCGATAAGTTCGACCAGTTAATACCTTGCTGGTAACCATCGCTGAGCGTGACTTCTAAGATTTTCGCTTCAAGAATCACCTGGCGCTGCATTCGTTCTTGAGACACACCCAAAAACTCACGCACTTCACGAATATCATCAGGGAAAGCTCGCACGGTGATCACGCCAGCTTGTGGCGTAACTACCACACTTTGGCCTTTACCCGAACCAATTAAGTTCGCCACCGCTTGTTGCAACATTGGCCAAAAATCACTTTCGGTGATGGTTTCAATGCGCGTTCCGCCTGTTGATGTCGTCGAGCTATCGTTGCCGTTATTGCTGTTGTTGGAATCTGAAGAGTCTGAGCTGTCAGAGCTACCACCAGAATTGGACGTACCAGCCGAAGTAACGGAGCCCGTGACAATGCTCGTCAGTGAGCGACCTGAGCGTTTAAACTGTAGGTAGTCGACTGGAATCGTCACCGTACGCATACCTGCCGGATAAACTTGGATTACTTTGCCCGATTTCATGACATCGTAACCGTACATATTTTGTACAACGCTAAGCACTTCATCTAATGTCACGTCAGAAAGGTTGACCGTGATATTGCCTTGAACCGCTGGATGAATCGCAACGCTGTATTCTGTCCCTTTTACCAACGAAGCAAAGAAACTTCTCGCCTCTACTGCATTGGCTTGGATACGAAAACGCTTTGACGTTCCGTTATCAGAAGAAACATTGGAGTCTAAGTTAGGCATAAGATCCGCTTCTACCGAAGAAGGAATTTCCTCCAACGCGCGGCTATTCGCTTGATTGATAGATTCATTGAGAGCTTGCTTCACTTCAACCGGATCGCGGTGACCCATCGAACATCCCATTAAAGAAGCAATCGTTATTCCTACAACTAATTTGCGCATATCTGATCAGGCTCTGGTTATTATTTTTTTACGTTTAAACCAAAAAGCTCAAGGTTCCACTGACGGCTACCACGCTTTAAAGTTACAAATTCACTATTGATGCTTGCTACTCGATAACCGTTAAACAGTTCACCCTGTTCGACAAGTCGGTTATTCATGATTGCGACACATTCGGTATTTGGCTTACAGACAATGCTGTTCAGTGTCGGCAAGCGGTATTGTTTTGCTTTGGGCTTGGCAGACACCTCTGCTGGTTTTTGCCAACCAAGTGGTGCAGTTGGATCCTGATTTGCCAAGACTGAACCAGACAAGGCGATAGCCGCGATTGAGATAATGAGTTTTTTAACCACCGATAAACTCCTCTCGAGAACCTAATGTGTACACTTCAAGCACTAACTTCGCTTTTGGATATTCTTCTACTTTGTAACTGAAGCTACGCCAAAAATAGCTGGCAGGTAAGCTCTCTAACTTGTTTAAGTAGTTGGCGATAGAAAAGTAGTCACCAGTTAGCTCCATACGCACAGGGTGTACGTAGTAGCCAGAGTATTGTGATGCTTCTTTATCTTCTGTGATCGGCTCAGATGGCAGAGTCTGCAATGACACCAAGTGAATGCCACTTTGCTGCTCTAATACGCTCTCTAATACGCCCGCCATTTGTGAAGGCGTTACCAAGTGTTCAATAATTTGCGACAACTGCATCGAAAGATGCTGACTTTCCGTCAACAGGTTGGAAATTTCCAAATCAATATCTGTGTTTGGATCTTTCTTCAATTGAGCCTTAACACGTAAAATATCAATTTCTGTTTTTTGGTTTGACTGCTTTAAGTTACTCAGCTGTCTTTCATTGTTTGAGATCTGATTGAGCTTAGGTTCTAGCACCAACGTAAACAGCAACATAACTACGGTCACGAAGCCACACAGCGCCACCAGCATTTTCTCGCGCGCGCTCATGTCTCCAAAGCGCTCTTCTAATGAGCTCCAGAATTCGTTCATTTCTCTTTATCCTCGCGCGTTTTCAACTCAAACGTCACTATGTCTTTCTCATTGCGACCGATTTTCACGTCGTCAAATGTTCTCCCAACAAGACTGATCTCATTCTTGAACTGGCTTACCCAACTCGGCACTGAACTCGGAGCTTTCGCTAAGCCTTTTAAATCCAAGATGTTGTTGTTGATGCGAATTTCGGATAAAGAGATTTCTTGGTTGCCCAATTTTGCTAATGACTGCATCACACCTGAGTAACCCGTGCGTTGCGAATCATCGTACTTGCCCACCGCTTTCAAGGAGTCTCGCTTAGCTTTGACTTCACGCTCTAGACGCGCTTTAGCCGCTAACTTATTTGGATCAGGCTGATGCTTTCGCAGCTTCACTTGGTAGTAATCTAAGTCAGATTTAAGAATATCGCCCTTGCCTTTCACAATCGCGATTTCATCTTCCAAACCTTCACTTTGCCAAGACACGTAGCCGTAAGACAACAGAATCACAGCCGCAGCCGCACCCCAAGAAATCGCCACATTTTTTAGCGTAAGGAGATCTTTTTTCGGCTTTAAATGATCAGGATATAGATTGACGCGTCGATTTGTAGACGCCGCCGCCGCATCCGCAAGCACATGACCAGAGAGTTCATGTTCTTCAGGCAGTAGTGACGACACTTTGGTGCTTAAGCGGTAGTTAAGCGACTGAACCAATTCGTTCTCATCTTCTTCATCACAGCACACTTTCAATTGGTGTAACTGAACCTGACGAAGCTGAGCAGAGAGGTAATCTATCGAACGTTGCAGCTCCAGAGACAAACTGTCCATCTGTAGCTCGCTTGACGGTACGCCAGTAAGAGGAGGTGTCACGCTACGAATCGAACGATGGAATGCAATGGTGTGCTCAACAAAAGCACTGATGCGGAAATGCCCACGCGCGCTACGTTGCAGCAACAAAAAGTTACCAAGCTCACCAGCGGTATCACCCCAAACATCATCTTCCGGAATGATCGCTTCTAACGGCAATTGAGCACGACTAGCCAGTAGCACAATTTTATCAAGCATCTTTCTTGATAAAACATAAGCTTGCACTTTACTTGAGTTTGGTAGCTCTACCGCATCAGCGATGATGTCGATGGCACGCTCAGAAATAAGCTCTTTGAGTAAAAACGGCAGCGCCGCCGACCACTCTTGGCGTGGCATGGCTGGCTTGTCAATTTGATACATCTGATAGTAGTTGTGTGACAGCACTACGGTCAGAGAATCATAAGCGCTCGCGGCAACGCTTAACGCTTGCTCAACAGCGCGTTCCCAATTTGATTCAGAAATTTCAAACTGAGACGGACGGCCACTTTTAGCTGGTGATGATAAATAAACTGCGTCTGGCTGAATAACCAAAAAGCAAGAGCGACCACCACCAGATGATCGCATCAGCTTGTCGAATACTGCTTTAAATTCCATGATTATTATCTTTATTTTTTCCGCCAGCGATTTCGTCTTCCCAATTTAACTTGGGATTCTGATTGAGAATGTTGCGCTGTTTGTGGGCGAGGAAGATATTGCTGCTCTGCAGAAAAATAGCGTCCTTGTCCGCCGTACACACCTAATTCAAGAAGCGTGTTTAGCTCTTGTTGATTCTCAATTCCCACTGCTATGATTTTGGTTTTGCTGTTCGCCGCTGCACCTAGCATACTGCGGACAAAAAGCTGGTTCTCATGTCGCTGATCGATTTTTGCTACCAAGCTGCGATGAAGCTTGAGATAACGAATGTCCACTTCTTTTAGGTAGTGAGTGCTGACGATGGTTCGTCCCGCTTGCCCCACCATGAGATGGCATCCCAAACCGGCCAGCATTTTAGCGACTGGTCGCATAAAGTCTAAGTGTCTTACAAATTGTGCTTCCACAAACTCAAAATTGAGACACTTTCTCTGCTCGCGTGACAACTGTAAAAGTTCATCACGAAACCACTTGAAGTATTCGCGACTCGAAAAAGGCGTCACATTTAGATTTAGAGCATAATTTTTAGAGCTGTCAAAATTCTCTTTAAAGTCTTTTAAGAATTTATGAAGTACAGCTCTATCCATTTGAGCTTCATAGCCCACTTGTCTGATAGCAGAGATAAACCGGGACGCTTTAACAATGCCATTTTCAGGATCCCGAATTCGACATGTTAACTCTTCGTGTAAGGCTTTTTTATGCGTCGCATCACTTATTGAGTGAACCGATTGTGCGTAGAGTATCACATTTTCTGATGTAAGTGCCGTATCAAATAACGTACGCCATCTCACACTTCCGCGCGCTTCTTCATCGTGGTTCCATTTCTTAAAACGGCTCCAGTTATTGTTGTTTTGTAGCTGCGCACTTCTGAGTGCCGTTTCCGCCTCATCAATAATTTGGCTGTGTCGCTCTCCCTCTTTGTACATAGTGATACCAATATGGCACCAGTTGTCGGGGTCGAGCGGATCTGGCGGCGTAAGTTTCTCTAGTTGACGAATACATTGTGAGGCCAAGTTGGCAACATCTTTGGCGCTTTGATGAGGTAAGAACAGTGCAAAATCGGCATCGTAATAACGAGAGAACACCACGTCTGGGTAACGCTGCACTAAATTGGATAACAAGCTGCCGACTTCAACAATAAACTCGTCGGTGATTTGCTTATCTTGCTCTTCTTCCACGAGCTTCCAATCTTGAATACGAATCAGCAAGACCGCGCCACGTGCGCCACTCTCTAAAAGAGCCGATTCCAGCTTGCTATCAAAGAGCACTCGATTGGCTGTTCCAGTGAGCTTATCGAGAAAAGTTTGAGTGCGGATAAAGGTATCAAAGCGGCTGCGCTCCTGACGCGCATCCTGTAATTCTTCGATCAACACATCGAGTGCTTCACTCGCGGTGTAAGGCCACTCTTTTTTATCTCCCTTGGCGTATTGCTCAACTCGCCCCGCCAAGATCATTCTTCCTCGCTCTTCCAGCATTTCTGAACCAGCAAGCTGCTCTTTTAGCCACGCAACACCGCGCATCAAACAAAAGATGATCAAAATAACGGCGAGAGTGATCGACCACAACGCCTGCATGGAGTAGCTGTAACCTAAGTAAGGAGGGATGGCTTTAAAGCGGATGACATAGTCTTGATTGTGAGTTAGCTGGTACTCAGTTTCAAACAAGGCCGACGCTTCTATTTGATGCGAAGTGTCTTTGAACCGATAAACGACGGCGTTGCTTGTCGAGAGCGTCATTTCAACGATGTTGCTTGCTTGCAACATTTTGGGCATCCAACGCTGCATAGAATAAGCTGCATCAGGATCTTCCATCTCTTTATCAACAACCTCGACAATCCCTTCCAAGTAGTGGGTAAGATATTCTTGCCCAAGTCGTTTGAAAGAGAGGGTGCCGCCGACAAACAAGATAAACATTGCGCATATAACGATCATGGTGACAAAAGCCACCAGCCGCGTGCTTAGCTTAAGAGTTGGGGTATACCTCATGAATACCAAATTCCTTTTCTATTCATCATATACCTTATTGAAATATTTATACTTGATAAGTGCTCGGCAAACAATCGGATTAGTCTGATTGTGAGAGTTGGAAGCATATAGAGAATTGCTTTCATTGATAAGCTTTATCGTTAGTGCGAAGTGATTAAAAAGATCGGGCTCACATGCTGAATTCAGGCAATAAAAAAGCCGCGATATTCGCGGCCTTTTCGATTCAAACATAGCAGGGATTTAAAACGGAATATCGTCATCAAAATCCATTGGTGGCTCGTTGTATTGCTGCTGTGGTTGCTGCGGAGCCTGTTGCTGCTGTTGAGGTGCATTGTATTGCTGCTGAGCCGGTTGTTGAGGTTGACCCCAACCGCCTTGCTGCTGTTGTTGACCGCCCATTGCAGGAGCGCCACCTTGAGCACGGCCACCAAGCATTTGCATTACGCCATTGAAACCTTGAACCACAACTTCTGTTGAGTAGCGATCTTGGCCACTTTGGTCTTGCCATTTACGAGTTTGAAGTTGGCCTTCAACGTAAACTTGTGAACCTTTACGCAGGTATTCACCAGCAACTTCTGCCAACTTACCGAACAACACAACACGGTGCCATTCTGTTTTTTCGCGCTGTTCGCCAGTCGCTTTGTCACGCCATGACTCAGAAGTAGCAATCGTGATGTTTGCTACCGCACCGCCATTAGGCATGTAACGAATTTCAGGGTCGTTACCTAGATTCCCCACCAAAATAACTTTGTTAATTCCACGGCTGGCCATGATGTGCTCCGTTTCACTCTGGATCTGTATATTAATTTTAGCGCAATAGAATACACGCTTTGATGTTTTGGTTAAAGCCCAATGCCATTGTGTTCGATCACGCCCTACGCTAGAACCAAAATCTCAGTTCAACTTTCATATGTAGCATTTTTGATTCGCGTTGCAGACTTCATTCGTGAACCTTTGAATCTCAACGCATTTATTCACCAAAGCTATAGCTCTCCCCATACTTTAATGCCAACTTACGGCCTCTACTGAACCTTGGGAGATTTGAACACGTGAGAAAGTCGGCTTACGCAAGAAAGCTATTTCTGATTAGTATGGAAGACGATGCTGCGCAGAAAGTCGCATCATTAGAAAAGTACATCGATATGAGCATTCCTGTAATCTCAACCGATGCCCTAATGGAAGCGAAACCCGAACATCGAAATAAAATTCTACTCATTGACTTCAGTGAACATAAATCACTCGTTCAATCGATTAAAAACCTGCCATTGGTTTGGAAGAACTTTGAGACGGTCGTGTTCAACGTTCCAAAGCGCCTCACTACGGATGAACTGCTCGCCTTCGGTCAATTAAAAGGCTTGTTTTACAGCGAAGATTCTTTAGAACAAGTAGGCGAAGGACTGAAAGGCATTGTCAACGGGCAAAACTGGCTACCACGCAACGTAACCAGCCAACTGCTGCACTACTATCGAAATGTGATAAATACTCACACCGCGCCAGCAACCGTCGATCTCACCATTCGTGAACTGCAAGTGCTGCGTTGTCTGCAAGCAGGGGCATCGAATAGCCAGATGGCAGAAGAACTGTTTGTTAGCGAATTTACGATCAAGTCGCACCTGTATCAGATCTTCAAAAAGCTCTCGGTGAAAAACCGAGTTCAAGCCATTGCTTGGGCCGATCAAAACTTGATGTCTTAACCTTACATTCATGTATTAAGACGACTAATAGAACCAGAGATTACGAGCCCAGCGAGTCGAATAGTGAACACAAGGAGAGGGTAAGTTTCCTGATTATTGTTAGACATAGCTCCTCAACAGCGGCACGGCCTGACTGATCATGCTTTTTTCCGCACTGCGTCTCACATTTTTTCCTACTTTATTCATGATTCATGCGCGACTCTCGTGTTAAAGTGTTGCGCAGATTCTTGATAATGACGAGAAAGGATATTCCCCCAATGATTAAAAAATGTCTGTTCCCTGCTGCAGGCTACGGCACGCGCTTTCTTCCAGCGACAAAATCAATGCCAAAAGAAATGATGCCAGTAGTGAACAAACCGTTGATTGAATACGGCGTTGAAGAGGCAATTCAAGCTGGTATGAACGGTATGTGTATTGTGACAGGCCGTGGCAAACACTCAATCATGGATCACTTTGATAAGAACTACGAGCTTGAGCACCAAATTAGTGGTACCAACAAAGAAGAGTTACTTGTCGATATTCGTGAGATCATTGAATCAGCGAACTTTACCTACATTCGCCAACGTGAAATGAAAGGTCTAGGTCACGCGATTCTAACGGGTCGTGAACTGGTTGGTGATGAACCTTTCGCTGTAGTACTTGCCGATGACTTGTGTGTGAACGAGGAAGAAGGCGTTCTTGCTCAAATGGTTGCGCTGTTTAAGCAATTCCGCTGTTCTATCGTGGCAGTACAAGAAGTACCTGCTGACGAGACGCACAAATACGGCGTGATTTCTGGTGAAATGATCAAAGATGACATCTACCGCGTAGATGACATGGTAGAAAAACCAGAACCAGGCACAGCGCCAAGCAATCTTGCGATCATTGGTCGTTACATCCTTACCCCTGATATTTTTGAACTGATCGAAAACACAGAACCAGGTAAAGGTGGTGAAATCCAAATTACGGATGCGCTGCTGAAACAAGCAAAAGCAGGTTGTGTTCTCGCATATAAATTCAAAGGTAAGCGCTTTGATTGCGGTAGCGTAGAAGGCTACATTGAAGCAACAAACTACTGTTTCGAAAACTTGTACCTAAAAGATGAAAAGAAGTCTGAATTAGGTAAGCACGCGACAAAGAAAGAAGTGTAAACCTTTCATCAGCCTAGACTCTAAAGCCCGGTTTTATACCGGGCTTTTTGTTTACTGTTTTTTTGTCCAGTATTCCTTTGCACATTTCTCACACTATGTAATACTTGCCCAACTTGGTTATACATAGAGCAAAAATGATGGATAAAATAGAAGTTCGCGGTGCCCGAACCCATAACCTCAAAGACATCAATCTGACTATTCCTCGCGATAAACTGACAGTAATTACTGGGTTAAGCGGCTCCGGTAAGTCCTCTCTCGCATTCGATACCTTATATGCAGAAGGCCAACGACGTTATGTCGAATCACTGTCTGCTTATGCTCGTCAGTTTTTGTCTCTTATGGAAAAACCAGATGTCGACCATATCGAAGGTTTATCACCGGCGATTTCTATTGAACAAAAATCGACATCTCATAACCCTCGCTCAACCGTCGGTACCATCACCGAAGTTTACGACTACCTACGTCTGCTTTACGCTCGTGTTGGTGAACCACGCTGTCCTACTCACCACGCCCCATTAGCCGCACAAACTGTCAGCCAGATGGTGGATAAAGTACTGGAACTGCCAGAAGGCAGCAAAATGATGCTGCTTGCTCCAATCGTAAAAGAGCGCAAAGGTGAGCATGTAAAAACACTAGAAAACCTTGCCGCACAAGGTTTTATTCGAGCGCGTATTGACGGCGAAACTTGCGATCTTTCAGATCCTCCAACACTGGAGCTACACAAAAAACACACCATTGAAGTCGTGGTCGACCGATTCAAAGTTCGCCCAGATCTGCAACAACGTTTAGCAGAGTCATTTGAGACGACGCTAGAGCTTTCTGGTGGTATTGCGGTGGTTGCTCCGATGGATGGCGATGGGGAAGAAATCATCTTTTCCGCGAACTTCGCTTGTCCGCAATGTGGCTACAGCATGCAAGAGCTGGAACCGAGATTGTTCTCATTTAACAACCCAGCAGGCGCGTGTGGAACTTGTGATGGCTTAGGTGTACAACAGTATTTTGATCCAAGCCGAGTGATTCAAGATGATTCACTCAGTTTGGCACAAGGTGCCATTCGTGGTTGGGATCAAAAGAATTACTATTACTTCCAAATGCTGACTTCATTGGCGGATCATTATGGATTTGATTTGCATGCTCCGTTCAACTCTCTGCCAAAGAAAACGCAAGACGTTATTCTCAAAGGCTCAGGTCGCACCGAGATCGAGTTTAAGTACATCAATGATCGCGGCGACATTCGTGTAAAGCGCCACCCATTCGAAGGGATTTTAAATACGCTTGAACGTCGTTACCGCGATACCGAGTCCAACTCGGTTCGAGAAGAGTTAGCTAAATACATCTCGACAAAATCATGCTCAAGCTGTGGCGGTACTCGTCTACGCCTTGAAGCACGTAATGTATTTATTGCCGATACTGCCTTACCTGAGATCGTTGAGCTCAGTATTGCAGATGCCCTTACCTTCTTCCAAACACTCAAGCTAGAAGGTCAACGTGCGCAAATCGCAGAAAAGGTCATGAAGGAGATCAATGATCGTCTACAGTTCCTTGTAAATGTGGGCTTGAACTACCTTAATTTATCCCGGAGTGCAGAGACGCTATCCGGTGGCGAAGCACAACGCATTCGCTTAGCGAGCCAAATTGGTGCAGGTCTTGTTGGTGTCATGTACGTCTTAGATGAACCGTCAATTGGCCTCCACCAGCGTGATAACGAACGACTCCTAAAAACACTGACTCATTTGCGCGATTTAGGTAATACCGTACTCGTGGTAGAACACGATGAAGATGCCATTCGCTGTGCCGATCACGTGATTGATATTGGCCCGGGAGCGGGGGTACACGGTGGTAATGTGGTTGCCGAAGGAACGATGGATGAGATCATCGCCAACCCGAACTCTCTCACAGGTCAGTATCTAAGTGGCGCAAAAGAGATAGTAGTCCCTAAAGAGCGTACCCCTCGCGATCCCAAGAAAACCGTCGAGCTACTAGGCGCAACAGGTAACAACCTGAAGAACGTCGACTTGTCTATTCCTGTCGGATTGTTTAGCTGTATTACTGGCGTGTCTGGCTCCGGTAAATCAACCTTGATCAACGATACGTTCTTCAAAATTGCACACACCCAACTCAATGGCGCTACTACTGCACACCCATCGCCTTATAAGTCGATTAAAGGTCTAGAACATTTCGATAAGGTTATCGACATCGATCAAAGCCCAATTGGCCGAACACCACGCTCGAACCCTGCGACGTACACGGGAATCTTTACCCCTATTCGCGAGCTGTTTGCTGGTACGCAGGAATCACGTTCACGTGGTTACAAACCTGGCCGCTTTAGTTTTAACGTTCGTGGTGGTCGCTGTGAAGCTTGTCAGGGGGATGGTGTTATCAAAGTCGAGATGCACTTCTTACCAGACGTGTACGTGCCATGTGATGTGTGTAAAGGGAAGCGCTATAACCGCGAAACACTGGAAGTACGCTACAAAGGCAAAACCATCGATGAAGTACTGGAAATGACCGTCGAGGATGCTCGCACCTTCTTCGATCCTGTTCCTGCGATTGCCCGCAAGCTGCAAACTCTAATGGACGTTGGTCTGTCTTACATTCGTTTAGGTCAAGCGGCAACCACATTATCAGGCGGCGAAGCGCAGCGAGTGAAATTGGCAAGAGAGCTATCCAAGCGTGATACGGGTAAAACCTTGTACATTCTGGATGAGCCGACAACTGGTCTGCATTTCCATGACATTCAGCAGTTGTTGACCGTACTTCATCGCCTGCGCGATCACGGGAATACCGTTGTGGTTATCGAACATAACTTGGACGTCATCAAAACAGCAGACTGGATCATCGACTTAGGACCAGAGGGTGGACAAGGCGGCGGAGAGATCATTGCCCAGGGAACACCAGAAGATGTGTCTCAGATCGAAGGTTCGCACACAGCTCGATTCCTTAAGCCTATGTTGAAATAGAAAAAACGGGTAAAGTACAAAGACCAGCCAATGCTGGTCTTTTTTCATTCAAAACAACGCAATATATATGGCTACTATACATGTAAGTGGAACCAAACTTTCTCCTGAAAAAGTACAAGTTCCTCTCAATCGCAAGTTTCTCATCGCCTTGGCCGTTCTGTTTTTACTGGCCATGCACTTTTTTATGCCCAATCCAGGTGGGTCAGGGTTAGCCTTATCCTTCAACGCAACAACGTGGATTGCATTTAGCTTTGCGTTAGGTATCGGTTGCTATCAGCTCGCGAGTAACCGCATTTTACGCTATTCAAAGCTAACCATCGGGTTACTGATCAGCGCGATCATCATGACGTTGCCAGTATTCTACCCCAATGCGGACAGCACTCTGGCAGCGAACAAACTTATCGGCCTGTGGAGTGGTTTCCTGTTTTTTGTTGTCTTACAGCAATTTCATTTCAGTAATAAGCATCGCCAACGGTTACTTTGGTTCATCGTACTGGCTGTCGTGATTGAAGCTCTATTTGGTCTGACACAATATCTTTTTCTAAAACCAGGGAATCCTTTCGGCTACGACACGATTGCTAACCGTCCGTACGGGATCTTTCAGCAACCAAATGTGATGGCTAGCTTTCTCGCTACTGGATTAGTCATTGCCAGTTACCTTCTAGCTCGTCAACCCTATAAGTACTCACGTAAGCTAAGCGACGTTTACCTTTTATATGCCGTACCTGTTGTTACCTTGCCGTTGATTGTCGCGTTAGCTTCGCGCACAGGATGGCTAGCGACCATCATCGGTTTGTTGTTAGTGATTCCGTATATGTATCGCTTTGCAACCAAAGGCCGCTTTATTCGCTGGATCGCAGCTTTGGTTACGGGCTTGGTGCTCTCGTTCGTTGTAATGAGCATTGCATTCCCGGACGGAAGTGGACTGGCGACAGAGAAAGTGAATATGGAATCGCCTCGAGCGTACACTTTCCCTCAAACCTTGGATATGGTGATCGAGAAACCGTTCACTGGCTACGGTTACGGTAAGTTTGAATCTGAGTACATGCTGTACACTGCGCGCCAGCATGCGCTGAATGAGAACTATCCTGCAGGCTTGCCATCGATGGATCATCCACACAATGAAATGTTGTACTGGGGCGTAGAAGGTGGGCTTCTGCCTGTATTAGGCATAATCCTCGCAATGGGATTGGTTTTACATCGGATTTATCAAGCCAAACGTGGCACACGCCTAGCGTTGCTTGCGTTATTCATTCCTATCGTACTTCACTCTCAGTTGGAATATCCGTTTTATCACTCTCTCGTGCACTGGCTGATTTTCATCATTTTGCTGTATTGGGTCGACCAGCGTGTCTCGCGCTATCGCCAAGTTGGGTTTAGCAAAGTGACCAAAAGTCTACTGCGCGTTTTTAGCTTGGTAATTCCGGCCGTGTTTACCTTCTATATGGTGAGCGCACTACACACGAACTACATTCTGACGAAGTTCGAAACTACGCGACCAACTAACCCTGATATTTTGAATCAGGTAAGTAACCCGGTCGTATGGAAAGACAGATTTGACTGGGACGTTTACAGTACCTTTTTGAATATTGGTCTGTACAAGCAAGATCCAAGTTTGATTCAACCTTATATTGATTGGTCATTGCAGATCATTAAAGATAAGCCACGCCCTGCGTTCTACAATAACTTGATCTTGGCTTATCAAGGACTGGATGACAGCAGTAAAGCAGAACAAATTCGTGCTGAGGCTCAATTCCTATTTCCGAACATCGACTTTAGCCAAGTAAATTATCAACCACCTTCACAAGCCCAATCGGCAACGACTAGCGTGTCTGATGCGGAATAGACAAACAAAAAAGCGAAGGACTTCCTTCGCTTTTTTGCTTTCAGCCCAATGATTTTAGGCCCTGTTGGTCTATGAGTAATGAGAAAAACTCTGAGTTCCAAGCTCTTGAGACGCTCTAATGCGCAACTCTTACTCAGTTAAAGACTCTTCCAGAGCCTTCAAGCACAGCGCGACATTTTCCGCGCGAGCACCGTATCCCATCAATCCAATACGCCATGCTTTGCCAGCTAACGCACCTAGCCCTGCACCAATTTCAAGGTTGTAAGTTTCAAGTAGATGCGCGCGAACTTTCGCTTCATCGATCCCTTCCGGCACATAAATCGCGTTCAATTGAGGTAAACGGTAAGATTCTTCCACCACAAATTCAAAACCCAGTTTCTGAAGACCATCTTTCAACTTCTCATGCATCAATTGATGGCGAGCCCACGCGTTCTCAAGCCCCTCGTTCTGTAACACAAGCAGCGCTTCATGCAATGCATATAGGCTATTCACTGGAGCGGTGTGATGGTAGCTACGCTTACCTTCCCCACTCCAGTATCCCAACACTAAGCTTTGATCGAGGAACCAACTTTGAACTGGCGTAGTGCGCGATTGAATTTTTTCGATAGCAGCCGGAGACAGCGTCACCGGAGACAAGCCAGGCACACACGACAAACACTTTTGACTGCCCGAGTACACAGCATCAAGCTGCCATTCATCAACTTTTAACGGTACGCCGCCTAACGATGTAACGGCGTCCACAATCGACAACACATTATATTGCTTGGCTAACTTACCTAGAGTTTGTGCATCACTGACAGCACCGGTTGATGTCTCAGCATGCACAAAAGCCAGAATTTTTGTATCAGGATGTTGCTGTAGTGCTTGTTCAACTTTATCTACTGAAGCAGGCGCACCCCATTCATCATCGACTAGCACCACTTCACCACCAGCACGAATAACGTTTTCACGCATGCGCTCGCCAAAGACACCGTTTCGACAAACGATGACTTTGTCACCTTTCTCGATCAAGTTAACGAAACAAGTCTCCATCCCAGCACTGCCTGGAGCAGAAACCGCAATAGTGAACTCATTTTCGGTTTGAAAAGCGTATTTCAACAGCTGTTTAAGCTCATCCATCATCGCGATAAACAGAGGGTCTAAATGACCAACCGTTGGACGGCTAAGGGCTTGCAATACCTGCGGATAAACATCGGAAGGACCAGGGCCCATTAAAATTCGGTGAGGGGGAATAAAGCTTTGGATCGGCATGTCAGCTCCTTGATTGCAGTCATTTAGCCTGAAAGAAGTCATTTTTAGAATTATTTGCCATCAAAACATCGTCACTCTTCATTCTTTGCAAGAAAACTCACTTGAATTATTTAACAAGTCGTTCACCAGAAAACAGGAGCAATTTTTATTTCGATTAGCAATACATTCAGACATCAAAGGTTTCACACTAATGTATTTTGTTGCACACGGCAATTAGCCCTAAGTATAGAGGTCAAACCACTGTCACAATTTCGTTAATAAAAACCATCATTCTGGTTGAAATATTGATTGACATTGTGACGTCAAAACCGTTCAATGTTTGAGCTTTATGTAGAAGAGGAGCACTGCCCAGGCAGATGATTTGTGGAACCGCAATTCCAATACCAATCATTCAGGGGGAGTAGTGCCGAGGTAAGTCAAAATTGCAGGGTTTGGCTTGTCGGTTGACTTGGGTTGAGTCCCATCAACTGTCATCAGCACCGTCTGATGAAGAGCTTCTGAGGGTACATTTTCAAATGACAATCTAACTACCTCTCTTTTTGCTCTGTTCCTTTCCTCACAAAACATTGGATGTGTATATTTTTTAGGAAGTCGTGGGAGAAACGCAGTGAGCGCATTTAACGTAGCTAAATTCGGTGGGACCAGTGTTGCCAATTTTGAGGCAATGAGTCGTTGTGCCACCATCATCGAAAACAATCCAAATACTCGCCTTGTTGTTAGCAGCGCTTGCTCTGGGGTAACCAACATCTTGGTAGAACTGGCCAATGGCGTTCAAGATCAGGAACACCGTGCTGAGTTACTAAAAAACCTAGCTGAGATCCATGATTCCATTTTGGCTCAATTGGAAGATGCGACAGAAGCTTCTTCAGAGGTGTACGGAATTTTAGATACCGTGACCAGCCTTGCAGAAGCCGCCTCAATTCAAGCAAACACCAAACTGACCGACCACCTTGTGGCATGTGGTGAGTTAATGTCGACGCACATTTTGGCGCAACTCATGCGAGAGCGTGGTATCAATGCAGTGCGATTTGATATTCGTGAAGTGCTAAGAACCGACGACAACTTTGGTCGCGCAGAACCGAATATCAAAGCCATTGCTCAACTAGCCCAAGAGAAGCTTATCCCTTTATGTCTTGATTCTGTCGTCATCACACAGGGCTTCATTGGCTCTGACGAAGAAGGCAATACAACAACGTTAGGCCGTGGTGGTAGCGACTACAGTGCAGCCTTGATTGCTGAAGGTGTGAAAGCATCTGGACTTGAAATTTGGACAGATGTTCCTGGTATTTACACGACCGATCCTCGCATCGCACCAAAAGCGTCACCAATCCCAGAGATCAGTTTTAGTGAAGCCTCTGAAATGGCTAACTTTGGCGCGAAAATATTACACCCATCAACACTGGTCCCTGCTCTGCGCCATGATATCCCGGTTTTTGTTGGCTCATCTAAAGAACCAGAAAAAGGTGGCACGTGGATTCGTCATCAAGTCGAAAGCTCACCACTGTTTCGCGCCCTCGCTCTGCGTTGTAATCAAACGATGGTCACTCTACGTAGTGCGAACATGTTCCATGCGTACGGCTTCTTAGCAAAAGTATTTGAGATTTTAGCCAAGCACAAAATTTCGGTAGACCTTATCACCACATCAGAAATCAGTGTGTCACTCACACTGGATCAAACTGATACCTCAGGCGGCGCACCACAACTTCCTCAAGCAGCACGTGAAGAGTTGGAAGAGTTGTGTAAGGTCGAAGTAGAACATGGCCTTTGTTTGGTAGCCTTGATTGGTAACAAGATGAGTGAACGTAAAGGCTATGCGAAGCAAGTGTTTGGTACGCTAGAAGATTTGAACTTACGCATGATCTGTTATGGAGCAAGCCCTCATAACCTGTGCTTCCTTGTGAATGAGTCGGTGGCGAAGCAAGCCATTCAGAAGCTGCATACAGAGCTCTTCGAACAATAACATTGGTTTGTATCCTCAAGTGACCACTACCGTGGTTCAAAAGCATAACGTGGTTTTTGAGGGAACAACGACAAATTAAAGGGCTGCACATTGGCAGCCCTTTTTATTGCTTGTTCACTTGATTTAGCCGTTAATGTTTGGCCCCAACCATTTTTCAGCTTCGATCCTATCCCAACCTTTACGATCAGCATAACTCTCTAGCTGATCATCTTGGATCTGAGCGATCGCAAAATAGCGAGAGTCTGGATGTGAGAAATACCAACCGGACACTGATGCCCCCGGATACATTGCATAGCTCGTTGTAAGTGACATACCGATGTTCTCTTCAACATTCAGTAACTCCCAAAGCGGGCCTTTCTCTGTATGCTCAGGACAAGCTGGGTAACCCGGTGCAGGACGGATCCCTTGGTACTTTTCACGGATGAGCTCATCATTCGATAGATTTTCATCTGCTGCATAGCCCCAAATTTCTTTCCTGACACGCTCATGCAAGTATTCAGCAAAAGCTTCGGCTAAACGATCCGCCACCGCTTGAATCATGATTGCGTTGTAGTCATCGCCTTGCGCTTTGTACTCATCGGCCAACTCACGCTCACCGATACCGCCAGTTACTGCAAACGCTCCAACCCAATCCTGTTTGCCAGATTCTTTTGGCGCGATGTAATCCGACAAGCAGTAGTTAAAGCCTTTAGGCTTTTCTGTTTGCTGACGAAGATTGCGCAATACTTTAGCAACCTCGGTACGCGACTCATCGGTGTACACTTCAATATCATCACCCACACTTGCCGCTGGGAATAGGCCACATATCCCGCGAGCCTTAAGCAATCCTTCACGCTCAACTCGATCAAGCAGCTCATTGGCATCATGGAATAGACGCTGAGCCTCCTCACCCACTTCTTCATGTTTGAAGATTGTCGGGTATTTTCCTACCAGCGACCACGTCATGAAAAACGGCGTCCAGTCGATATACTTGCGTAAGGTTGCGACATCAAAATCATCAAAAATATGGAGGCCTGGTTTTGCAGGAACTGGTGGCGTGTATGCATCCCAATCTATCGCGATTTTATTTTCACGCGCTTGTTCTAACGTGACAGGCTTAGTACGCGGCTTCTTACGATTGTGTTGGTCACGAACACGCTCATAATCTGCATCCAGTTTTTCTATAAAGGCAGGTCGACGTTCATCGGAGAGTAATGACGAACAAACCCCTACTGCGCGCGACGCATTGTTTACGTAAACCACCGGATTTTTGTAGTTCTGCTCAATCTTAACGGCGGTGTGCGCTTTGGATGTGGTAGCTCCACCAATCAGAAGCGGAAGATCAAAATTGAGACGTTCCATCTCTTTAGCAACATGAACCATTTCATCCAGAGATGGGGTAATCAACCCAGACAAACCGATAATATCAACGTTCTCTTCTAGCGCGACTTTTAAGATCTTTTCACACGGTACCATCACGCCAAGATCGATGATCTCGTAGTTATTACACTGCAGTACAACGCCTACAATGTTTTTGCCGATGTCGTGCACGTCACCCTTCACTGTCGCCAACAAAATTTTTCCGTTACTGCTACCAGATTGTTTTTCGGCGTTAATAAAAGGCTCTAAATGCGCGACAGCTTGCTTCATTACACGTGCAGATTTCACTACTTGAGGTAAGAACATCTTACCCTCACCAAATAGGTCACCCACCACGTTCATGCCATCCATCAAAGGACCTTCAATCACTTCAAGTGGCTTTGCCGCATTTACACGTGCTTCTTCAGTGTCTGCAACGATGAACTCTGTGATCCCTTTAACTAACGCATGCTCTAAACGTTTTGCGACAGGCCAAGTTCGCCACTCAAGCGCAGAGGCATCTTCTTCTTTGCCAACGCCTTTATCTGCGTACTCAGCCGCGATATCCAACAATCTTTCTGTAGCGTCATCTCGACGGTTAAGCACAACGTCTTCTACTGCTTCTCGTAATTTTTCTGGTACGTTGTCATAAATTTCGAGCTGCCCCGCGTTCACAATGCCCATGTCCATACCGTTTTTAAAACAGTGATAAAGGAATACGGCATGGATTGCTTCACGAACGTAGTTATTACCGCGGAAAGAGAAAGACACGTTCGACACGCCACCGGAAATCATCGCGTGTGGCAAATCGCGCTTGATGTCCGCTACAGCTTCAATAAAATCAACAGCATAGTTGTTGTGCTCATCAATACCCGTTGCGACGGCAAAAATGTTCGGGTCAAAAATAATGTCTTCTGGCGGGAAGCCAACTTCGTCTACCAAAATACGATAAGCATTTGTACAGATTTCTAGCTTGCGCGCGCGCGTTTCTGCCTGACCAACCTCATCGAATGCCATGACGATCACAGCTGCGCCATAACGACGGATCAGTTTAGCTTGCTCAACAAATTTCTCTTTGCCTTCCTTCAAAGAGATAGAGTTCACAATACCTTTACCTTGAATGCATTTCAGACCCGCTTCAATCACTTCCCATTTGGAAGAGTCGACCATGATTGGCACTTTGGAGATTTCTGGTTCTGAGGCACATAGGTTTAGAAAACGCACCATACAAGCCTGTGCGTCTAACATCCCCTCATCCATGTTGATGTCGATGATTTGGGCACCATTTTCAACTTGCTGACGCGCGACTTCTAATGCTTCGTCATACTGTTCTTCTTTGATCAAACGTTTAAAGCGAGCAGAACCTGTGACGTTAGTTCGCTCACCGACATTGATGAATAAAGTCTCTTTCTCAATCGTTAATGGCTCTAATCCGGAGAGACGACAAGCAACAGGCAAATCTGGCAAAGCGCGAGGTGTAACACCTTCAACGGCCTGCGCCATTTGGCGAATATGCTCCGGCGTTGTACCACAACAGCCACCAATCAGATTTAAAAAGCCGCTGCTAGCCCACTCTTTTACATGCTCTGCCATATCTTCTGGAGAAAGGTCATATTCTCCAAAAGCATTCGGCAAACCTGCGTTAGGGTGTGCGGAAACAAATGATTCAGAAATACGAGAAAGCTCTTCCACGTATGGGCGCAGTTCATCTGGCCCCAATGCACAGTTAAGACCGAAAGATAACGGCCTTACATGACGTAGAGAGTTGTAAAATGCTTCCGTGGTTTGCCCTGATAACGTGCGCCCCGAAGCGTCGGTAATCGTACCGGAAATCATGACAGGCAGTGCAACACCAAGCTCTTCAAATACAGAATCGACAGCAAAGGCACATGCCTTAGCATTCAATGTATCAAAAATAGTTTCGATCAAAATAAGATCAGCGCCACCTCTGATTAACGCTCGAGTTGACTCGGAATACGCTTCAACCAGCTCATCGAAAGAAACATTGCGGTAGCCGGGATCATTCACATCAGGGGAGATAGAGCACGTTCGGTTGGTTGGACCAAGTACACCTGCAACGTAACGAGGTTTGTCAGGCGTTTTCGCCGTCCACTCATCGGCAACTTCACGAGCCAGTTTTGCCGCGGCGAAGTTAATCTCTTCACTCAGGCTTTCCATCTCATAGTCAGCCATCGCAATGGTGGTCGCGTTAAAGGTATTGGTTTCTAGAATATCAGCGCCGGCTTCAAGGTAAGCGCTATGGATTTCCTTAATTAGTTGAGGCTGGCTTAGCACCAACAAGTCGTTGTTGCCTTTTAGATCACAGTGCCAATTGGCAAAGCGCTCTCCTCGGTAATCTTGCTCTTCAAGTTTGTACCCTTGGATCATGGTGCCCATACCACCATCAATCAATAAGATACGTTGCTTCAATTGAGCTTCAATCTGTTGTCTTACTTTGCTTCCCACAGTACAGCCTCATTCCTTTAGTTATGATTCCATCCTATCACACAAACTTCAGGAGTCTAGACGTCTAAATGGAGATTTAATGATTATTTTATCTCCTTCTTAACTTGCAAAATAAACCCGAAAAAATGTTTGCTATTTAGACAGCATCAGCCGAGAATTCCATTCATAAAATGTTACAAATAGAGAGCTCTATGTCGGTCTATCATACTTTATGTTTTCTATCCGCAGCTGCAATGCTAATTGCTTTTGTAAACAGCAAGATAGGAAAGATGCAAACCACCATCGCCATTACAGCTGGTTCAATGGTTCTTTCTCTACTTATTTTGATCGCCGGTCAAAACAACTGGTTTCACCTTACGGAGATTGCAACAGAGACGGTAACAAGGATTAACTTTGAAGACTTTTTGTTGAAAGGCATCCTTGGATTTTTGCTTTTTGCTGGCGGCTTGGGCATCAAGCTACCCAACTTAAAAGATCAAAAGTGGGAAATCACGGTATTGGCTCTTGGAGCAACCCTGTTCTCAACCTTCTTCATCGGCTTTGTTCTTTATGGCCTTTGTATGCTGATCGGCATACAGTTTGATTTGGTTTACTGCTTGCTATTTGGCGCATTAATCTCGCCTACCGACCCGATTGCCGTTCTAGCTATCGTTAAAAAGTTAGATGCACCTAAACGTATCTCGACACAGATCGAAGGGGAGTCACTATTCAATGATGGCTTCGGCTTGGTTATTTTCGTCACGCTTTTCACCATTGCATTTGGCTCAGAAGCACCAACAGTCGGTAGCGTCACTCTACTCTTCATCCAAGAAGCGATTGGCGGGATCGTCTATGGCTTTCTATTGGGCTTAGTATTCCACTACCTAATCAGTGCTACTGACGATCACTCAATGGAGCTACTACTTACCATCGGTGTTCCTACAGCAGGTTACGCATTTGCTGAGTACATTCATGTTTCAGGCCCACTTGCAATGGTGGTGTCGGGAATTATGATCGGTAACTGGACGCGCTTTATTGGCTTCTCTAAAGAGAGTGAAGACCACCTAGACCACTTCTGGGAGTTAGTAGATGAGTTCCTAAACGGCGTGCTATTCCTATTAATTGGTATGTCGATGCTGCTATTTAAGTTCCATGAAGAAGACTGGATCATGATGGCAATTGCAGTCCCTCTGGTGCTAGCCTCTCGCTATCTCAGCGTCTTTATCTCATACATAGGCTTTAAACGTTACAGAAAATATAACTCATGGTCTGTAAAAATTCTGACTTGGGGTGGCCTACGTGGCGGCCTAGCGCTAGCAATGGCACTTTCGATTCCATCAGGGATTTGGGTGGTTCAAGACAAGCTGATCGATGTAAAAGAGATCATCCTTGTAATGACCTATTCGGTTGTGGTGTTCTCTATCCTGATTCAAGGCTCAACCATTACACCAATGATTGAAAAGGCGAAAGCTGAAGAAAAAAAGATGGAAGATGAAAAGCTAGCTCAAAGCTCTTTAGCAGAACAAAGAGAACAAACTGAAGCCTAATTCCATTCTCCCCATATTTAAAAAGCAGCTTTAGGGCTGCTTTTTTATGCTCTAAAATTCGAAGACTTCACCAACAATATTATCTAGAAACCTCGCCGTTCTACTCTCCTCAGAGCGAAGCCCGAGCCTAATACCAATCTAAGTAAAAATATGAACTAATTGAGACCATTCAACAATAGAACGTATTCGCTATGGATAGCCTCATATCGACTTTAAAAAGCTCGCAAGTCAGCAAAAATCCATTCAGATGATGAATAGCCACCGAGTCAGTAGACACTAGTTAGTCTTCTCTCATATTGCTTCTCATACTCTACAGGCGACAATTGATTATTGGAACCGTGCCTGCGTTTTACGTTGTAGAACATCTCAATATATTCAAAGATATCCATGCGAGCATCTTCCCGTGTAGAGTAGATTTTTCGTTTAACTCGTTCTCTTTTCAGTAACTGGAAAAAACTTTCTGCCACAGCATTATCGTGACAATTACCTCGACGACTCATACTGGCTTCCAGTCCATGTTGCTTTAAGAACTTGTTCCAGTCGTGACTCGTATACTGACTGCCTTGATCTGAATGTACGAGCACCTTTTGGCTTGGAGAACGGCGCCATATAGCCATTAAAAGCGCATCCAAAACCTACTCTTTAGTTATTCGACTTTTCATCGACCAACCAATCACTCTTCTAGAAAAAAGATCGACAACAACGGCAAGATACAACCAACCTTCATGTGTTTTTATATAAGTAATATCGGTCACCCACGATTGGTTTGGATCCGTTGGATTAAACTCTCTGGCTAATTTGTTAGCCGAAATGACATGTTCAGTACCCGCTTTAGCTCTGGGTTTACGATACCCGCGTTGTGACTGTAAGCCTTCTCGTTTCATCAAGCTATGTACTTGGTTGATTCCACAGAATTCCCCTTCATCTCGTAGGTCACTGTATATCTTCCGATAGCCATAAACCCCACCTGATTCCAGCCAAAACTGTTTAATAAATCCGAGAAGATACTTACGCCGTTTCTCTTGTTTGCTGTCAGGGTATTTTAGCCAGGCATAAAAACCACTTGGATGAACCCCAAGGATTTTACACATCCGTCGAACAGGCCAAACTGACTGGTTGGCTTTGATAAAGGCGTACCTCAGTCGGACTGGCTTGCGAAGTACACCGCGGCTTTTTTTAGTATATCCCGCTCTTCGGTAACTCTTTGCAGTTCTTTCCGAAGCCTACGAATTTCGGCACTTTCATCAGATTGAGCTTGGTGTTGGGAGGAGTCGGGACCGTAGCGCTTCACCCAAGCATAAAGACTATGGGTAGTCGTCCCTAAGCGGTTGGCAACATCAGCCACACTATGACCTTTTTCCGTGACCTGTTTTACCGCTTCAATTTTAAATTCTTCTGGATATCTTTTACTGCTCATAAGCACCTCTCTGTTAGTCATTTTGTCTAACTAAAAGGTGTCTATCAAGTCGGTGGCTATTCATGAAAATGAAACTGCTAGCCCTTGCTCATTTCAAATGACGGGACTCACGCACACAAATCGTCAAGTTTCTCAAGGTAAGCCGAACTAGTATCAATAAGTGGGTTCAAACCTTTTTTGAAGAAGGGCCGGAAGGACTGTAAGAAAAGCCAAGAACAGGAAAACCACCATTCTTAACTTCCGAGCAAAGAGAACAATTGAGTCAATATAAAAGATAAAGCCAATGATACACAAGACGGAGAACTGACTGGTTCCGACATCCTCGCTTATATCGTGAAAGAATTTGGCGAGCACTACCACCCTGACTCTATCTATTACCTGCCCAACCACATGGGCTTTTCATGGATAACTTCCCGCTCAAAACACGACAACACACTTATGGACTGAAAAAGCAACTCGCCCAAGAGCCGAGAAACAACAATTTGAGTATGCTTATCTGTTCGGTTCAGTCTGTCGCAGAAGAGGAATTGGTGAGGCTATCATTGTCCTTGGATTCATAAAGACGTCATGATGGAGCACGGCAGTCACGTAGGAAGGACGTCACGCCGTCGTTATTATGGATGGATCGGGATGGCATACAGAAGAAATTGCCAATGACTTTAAATGTCAGTGTCATCAAACTTCCCCCCTATTCTCCAGAGCTAAACCCTATCCGGACAAGTATGGCGTTGGTTGCGGCAACGCTATTTAGCCAACCAATCTTTTACTGATTACCACGACATCATCTTCAAAGTCTGCGATGCATGAAATCGATTTTTGGATTGCTCCAAAAGAGTCATCAAAATATGCTCGAGCTCGATAAGATGGATAGACCTGACCAGTTAATTTTCTAGATTGGTATGACTT